>JBHGBG010000058.1:0-15009 GCA_041946875.1 Bathyarchaeia archaeon | reverse complement strand
AGTTTCTGGTCGTAGGCGTAGGTGAAGCAGGCTTTGGCGAAGCTGCTGATGGATTTGTCTGTGTTGCGTATGCCTTGGATGATGCCTGGACCCTTGAAGTCCTGGATGGTTCCGCGGAACAACTCCTTGCCCGCGCCGTTGGTGAAAACAATCTCGGCTTTTCCTGCTTCGGGGACGCGGTACTCGCAGTTCTTGTACACGTCGCCGTAGGCGTGCCTGCCGATGTGGATGGGCTTCTTCCAGGAGCTGACGGCTGGCGGAATGTTCTTTACGAGGATTGGTGCTCGGAAGACGGTGCCGTCCAATGCTGCTCGGATGGTGCCGTTGGGGCTTGCCCACTCCTGCTTGAGGTTGTACTCCTTGACGCGGTCCTTGTTCGGCGTTATGGTGGCGCATTTCACGCCGACGCCGTTTTTCTTTATGGCTTCCGCCGCCTCGAGCGTTATCTTGTCGTCTGTCTCGTCCCGTTTCTTCAGCTGCAGGTCGTAGTACTCCAAGTTCACGTCCAAGTAGGGCAGGAGGAGTTTGTCTTTAACCATCTTCCACATTATTCGAGCCATTTCGTCTCCATCTATCTCGACGATTGGCGTCTTCACCTTGATTTTCCGCAATTCAGCTCCCCCCGGATTTGACGGTGTACGAGAGCAAGCCGCCCTCGTAGAGGATGTCCTTCTGCCTCTGGCTCAGACTGTAACCGAGCTCGATTTTCAGGTTCTTAGTCTTATCCACGAGGATGACGGGCTCGTTGTTCTGCAGTTTCTTCTTGATTTCTGGGATTTCAACCTCGTCGCCCTGTTCCAGCTTGTCGTAGTCAGCCGCGTTCCTGAACGACAACGAGACTATGCCGAAGTTCACGAGGTTGGCAGCGTGTATTCGCTCAATCGACTTGGCTATGATCGCCTTGACGCCGAGGTACATCGGGCACAGCGCTGCGTGCTCTCTGCTGCTTCCTTGGCCGTAGGATTCGCCCGCGACGATCACGGTGGCGAAGCCTTTCTGTTTGTCCGCCATGGCCCGCTTGGGGAACGCTGGGTCGATGGTTTCGAACACGAACTCCGAGTACTTGGGCACGTTCGAGCGGTACTTGAGTCTAGCGCCCGCGGGCATGATATGGTCCGTGGTGATTTTGTCGCCCACCTTAATCCCAACGTGCCCCTTGATGCTGTCAGGCATCTTGTCGTTGACTGGCGGTGTGCCGATGTTCGGACCCCTGACCACGTCAACGTTTCTGTCGGCGTCCTTGGGGAAGATGAACATGGAATCATCGATGAGGAACTCGGTCGGCATATTGACTTTCGGGTACTCGATGCCTGCGTTTCTCGGGTCTGCCATCTTGCCCTCGATTGCAGCCACAGCCGCAACCTCGGGACTTACGAGGTAGACCTGCGCGTCTTGGGTGCCGCTTCGTCCCTCGAAGTTCCGGTTGCTCGTCCTGAGAGAAACACCCGTTGACCTTGGGCTTTGGCTGTTGCCGATACAGAACCCGCACGCCGCCTCCAGCAGCCTCGCGCCTGAATCCAGCAGGTCGCCGACGTAGCCGTCTCTGGCAGCCATTTGGAGGACCTGTCTCGAGCCTGGCGCGACTCCGAACGACACGTCTGGGTGGACTCTTTTGCCTTTCATGATTTTGGCCGCGGTGGCTATTTCTTTGTAGGAAGAGTTGGTGCAGGAGCCGAGCATCACCTGGTCCACTTTCAGGTCTTTCATATCAGCGACGCGGACTATGTTGCCTGGGCTGTGCGGTGCCGCTGCAAGAGGCTCCAACGTGCTCAGGTCGAGGTCGACAACTTTGTCGTACTCCGCGTCGTCGTCCGCTTTCAGCTCCACCCAATCCTTCTCTCTGCCTTGAGCCTTGAGGAACTTGCGAGTTTCCTCGTCCGACGGAAATATCGAAGTGGTGACGCCCATCTCGGCGCCCATGTTCGTGATTGTCGCCCTTTCAGGCACCGTGAGGCTCTTTACGCCCGGTCCGGCGTATTCCATGACTACGTCGACGTTGCCCTTCGTCGTGAACATCTGCAGCATCTTAAGGACGACGTCTTTGGCGCTGACCCAAGGCTGAAGGCTGCCTTTCAGATTAATCTTGTAGACTTTGGGGCAGTTCAGGTAGAATTCGCCGCCTCCCATCGCCACCGCCACGTCCAGTCCGCCCGCGCCGATGGCTATCATGCCGATACCGCCGCCTGTGGGTGTGTGGCTGTCGGAGCCGAGCAGGGTTTTTCCCGGCTTGCCAAACCTCTCCAAGTGGACCTGGTGGCATATGCCGTTCCCTGCCTTCGAGTAGACGATGCCGTACTTGGCGGCTACGGTCTGAAGGTACCTGTGGTCATCCGCGTTTTCGTAGCCCACCTGTATCGTGTTGTGGTCCACGTAGCTGACGGAAAGCTCCGTCTTCACCTGCTTCAGGCCCATGGCTTCAAACTGCAGGTAAGCCATCGTTCCCGTGGCGTCCTGAGTCAAGGTCTGGTCAATCTTGATGCCGATTTCTTTGCCTGGTACGTATTCACCCACAACCAAGTGGCTTTCCAGTATCTTTCGAGTAAGGGACATGCCCATGTCGTATCAACCTTTAGAGAGACTCTTGTGTTTCTTGTGCATATATAAGCGTTGTCAATCTACACGGCAAGAAGCCTCGTAGGCGATGAACATTCATTTTCAGGTATTAGTTTGACAAGCAACTTGGACGATTTCGCAGCAGTATGTATCGAAAACAGTAGCTTTTAGGACACTTATTGGAGCGTTGAGAGAATTGGCAAGAAAAAGATAACCTTTTAGCAGAATGAACGCGTAGTAGAGACTATGTGTCCTGCCAGGAGAACGCACCCAAAGAAGAGACGCGAGCAAACGCGAAGGTGGACGATTATCGTCTCCGTCTTGCTGATTCTGGCGACGCTGGCCGCGGTTGCTTATTTCGGGCAGACAGGAAAGAATGAACCACCTGTGACCAACGTGCCGGAGCAGCAGCCGACAGCTTTCCAAGCCTTCACAAGTCATTACGTGGGGGTAATGGGAAACCTGAATTCAAGCGAAACCCGGACCAAGATGGCAGCCGTGCTTGACCCAGGGTACAATCAGACGGACCTCTTCAGCTGGGAGGCAAGCAGATTGGAGTTCGTTCAAGACCCGAGCGGCTGGCGTGAAGACCCGGTGGATATTCTCAGCAGCGGGAAAGGCATCTGCACGCAGTGGAGCATAGTTTACGTTTCTGCCTGTCTGTCGCTTGGCTATCCGAGCAGGCTCACAGTGGCAGTTGACACTGCTAGTTGGAACTTCATTCATATGTGGGCTGAAGACTACTTCAACGGAAGCTGGCTGCACGTTGACCCCTCCGACAAGGTCTGGAATGATCCGTCGAGGTATCAGGGCTGGGACTGGGGCAAAGGCATCGGAGGCAACGTGAAGATTTACACGTTCGAAGACGGCAAGTATGAAGAAGTTACCTCTAACTACGGACTTCGTTCTGGGTGAAATCTCGCCTTTTCTTGGTTTAGGATTTTGTTATTTGTCCTCGGATTTCTCCGCCTGGAAACTCCGTTGTGTGCACGTTGACGTATGTGTTTCCCGCATCCATCTGAGCCAGTAGGCTGCTTAGAGACTGATTCTCAAGGGAGCCCACCAAGTTCGCGGCAGTGACGTCGCCTTCAGCCAAGAGACCGCCGAACACGCCTGGAATCAGCTTCGCAGGAGGGGCGGAGGGGTACAACCAGACCACGACGGCTCCGTTGACACCTCTTGGCGCCAGGTGTATGTGGGACATCGTGATGTTTATGGTCCACGCGACCGCAATTTTGTAGTGCATCGTCGTGTTGTCCGCGCTAAGCCAAAAAATGGCAGTTCCCACGCCCGTGCTCCCGGTGGACGGCACCTCTTCCGCGCCTATCAGCGTCGCGTTGTAAGTGCCTGGAACAACTGGGGCTGCGATGGCGCTCATGATCGAAAGTGCAGGCAGAAGAACGAGGAATGGCACGCAGCATGCGTACTTCTTTTTCAAAACGGAGGACCTCCACGTACTCTTGGGGCGGGTTCAACTTAAGGAGTTGTGACTGCGCGGCAACAGCCACAGAAAAAGGCATGGGCTTCAGCTATTTCTTCGGTTTTTCAAAGTATTCCCGCAACGGCTTCCAGTAGAATTCTTCCCAACCCTCAGCCAGCTCCTCTTCCTGTTCCTTGGGTATGTTGCTGTGGACCATCGTGACCTCCGTGCCTTCAGGAACCTGCTTGAAAGTGAGCTCGAACCTGCTGGGCGGGTAACCAGGCGGCCAGTCGGTTGTCTGCCACTCCTGCACCAAGCGTTTGCCTGGCTCCAGTTCGAGGAATTTGCCGAAGATGTAGCCGTCCCATGCCGTGAACTTGCCGCCTGTTTTGGGTCTGCCCGTGGCTTTGCTGCCCGTGAACGCGCAGTGCTTTTTCGGGTCGACGAATGCCTCGTAGACTTCTTCGGGTGAGGCGGGGACGACTATGGTCTGTTTCAGGGCTGTGGTTTCGGTCTTCATGGAAAACCCTGTTTTTCATTATGTCCGGAACCGCTTTTAACTCTGGTGGCTGCCGCTACAGAGCGATTAGTGCCACGCCGATTACCGTGAGCAGTATGCTTGCCGCTACCTTCTTGGATACGTGTTCTATCTGCCTGAGCATGAAGTAGCCGAACAACACTACGAAGACGGGTTCAGTCGAGATGAGCGGGTTCGCAACCGCAACCTGGTCGAAGTGGAACGCGGCGTACGTGAAAACCCAGCACACCGCTTGTCCTATGCCCGCGACCCAGAAAAACCGCAGGTCCCTTTTCAGGTTCAGTTCGCTCCGCGTCTGTCTCGACGCCAACAGAATCAGGACGTATGGTAGGAGTGAGAAGGTGTAGGCTACGGCGACACCGAACGTGGGCGCGTCGGAGAGGTTGAGGGCGAATTTGCCGATTACGCTGCCGACGGCTATTGCCATGCCGCCCATGATGGGGAAAACCCAGTCTCTCAGGGTTTTTCTTTCTTGGCATCCGTTTCCGTTTCGGCTGCAGTACTGTAGGAAGATTACGCCGAAGGCTATGCAGACGATTCCGAGCCAGTTCTGCCCCGAGAGCGTCTCAGCAAGGAGAACGACTGCGAGGAGGGCGCTGTAGAGGGGGTACACCGAGAACACGGCGGAGTTTGTTGAAGCCCCCAGTTTCCGCAGCCCCTTGTAGTAGAACAGGCGGACAATGCCCGGGGACAGAGACCCGCTCAGGGCGAACAGCAGCGTGCCTTCGAGGTTTATGTGTTCCTGCCACATCAACGCAAAGGCGAGGGGCCAGAGGACGGCTAGGCCGACGGAGGTGATTATGAGGCTCATGTTGAACGAGTTGGACCCTGCGGAGTTTCGCCTGACCGTGACGACCGAGAAGGCGGAGGTTGACGCTGCGAGCAGGGCTAGGACTGCGCCTATCATGAGTTTTCACCCAGACACAGTGACTCCAAACTTAATAAAGCAAATCTTACCGCTGTGACTGAAAGCAGATTAAGAACTGGTTTCCGGGAACACTCTTTTTCTTCCCATGCAGCGGCTTGAAGAGCTCTGCTATGTGTGCGTAAAGCTATCGGTCGCCTTACTAGTCTTCGGTTCGCCTCAGCTGTGGCGGGCTGAGGCTCGCCCTGTCTTTCTCCCCAACAAGTACGCTACGGCAGCGATGACTGCCATTGCTATCGCGATGACAACTATGGTCAGTAACGTCGGCGTTGACGGTACATTCTGAGTTTCCTGCGAAGACGCAGGTTTCCAATCGGGGGAACTCCAGGGTGGTGGGCTGCCCAGTTCTTCAGCTGCCACTATCGGCTCAGATGTTTGAGCGGGTTGAGGACTTTGAGATTCGTTTGTGGAAGGCTGAGTTGGATTCGATGCGGAAGCATTGGTGGAAGCTGGAGCGTCTGCAGAAGTGGAGCTTGATGTTTCCGCCTGTTGCTGGCCTGGGGCGCTGGTTGGCATAGGAGTTGAAGACGGCACTGATGAAGTTGGCAATGAGGGTGTCGTCAAAGGAATCGGTTGTGCCGGTGCTTCGGCGTTTGGTGCTGTCAGGAGGGGAACGAAGTTGACTGTGCCTAAATTGAGGTCGTACTTGAAGTCGCGAATTGTCAGGTTGATTGACTGGACGTCGGTGGTTCCCCACCAGTTGTAGGTTGCGTCGACAACGCGTGAGATAGAGGACAGAACCATGCTGTTACTGGCGTAGTTTGCGATGTTGTTGTACTTCATTGTGGGTGTTGTCCCTTTGAGAGTGATTGCATCAGTGCAGTTGTTTATTGTGTTGTTCAGGACGCTTGCCTCTGAGGACAGGGATATTCCGTAGGTGTTGTTTGAGATTAGATTGTTCGCAATCATTGCCGTCCCGCCTGCCTTGTCGCTGCTGATGCCTACACTGTTGCCCGTTATCGTGTTGTTTCTGATTATTGAGTTGCCGTGACCATAGTCAACTTCGTTGAACGCCGGAACGAAAATCTGCCCAACCCTGATGCCAGCGCTGCCGCTGTTGCTGATTAGGTTGCCTTCTATTAGTGCATCGCCGGCAACTCTGATGCCGTTTCGAATACTGTTGCCATAAACGCGGGTGTAACCTGCCTTGATGAGGATGCCGAAGCCGCCGTTGGAACTGAAGACGGTGTTGTTCGTGATTGTACTGTTTCCGCTGACGATTATTGCAGAGGTGGAATCCGTTCCTCTTCCACCCCAGTCGGTGAAGGGTCCGCCGCCTGAGACTACGTTGTCTGAGATTTTGGAAGAGGTGGCGACGATTCCGCCAGAGATGTCGTTGCCTGTGATGACTGAGGAGTTGCTGACGGTTAGGGCGGTTGAGTATGCGCTACCTGCCATGGGAAAGATGTACCGTTCGCCACCTTTTACGGTGTTGTCTGAGAATATGGCTGAGCTTCCCAGAGTCACGTCTCCGGTAATGGTACTGTGTGAGACTTTGGCGAAGTCTCCGATGGAAACGGTGCCCGAAATGGTGCTGCCTGTAATCGTAGTGGAGTTCCCCGCTTTGAACTCGCCCGATATGACGCTGTCGGCAAGCTTTGACCCAGCCCCAACGGAGACTTCTCCGTTGATTGTGCTCGAGCGTATGGTGAGAGGTCTGCCGCTTGAGATGGACGAGTTGATTATCGCGTTTTCAATTATTGAGTCAGAACCAGTCTGGCGCGTGTTGTCGAGGGTGACGCTTCCCGCGATTATCTGAATCTTGTCCGTGGCGCTGCCAAGTGCCCGCAGGGTTCCGTTGACAAACAGAAAGTTTCCGCCAAGATTAACCGTGACCCCAGCACTGATCGTTAATGTCACGCCCGCGACAACCGCAATAGGTCCCGCAAAAGTGTAGGGGCTGCCCGCCTTGGTCCAAGTCGTGTCCGAAGTCAAAAAAGTGATTAAGCCCCCCTGGCCTGTCGGCAGGGGTGTCGGAGACGGCGTTGGGGATAGCTGTGGTTGCATGGTCAGCATGGCAGGCTCACTGTTCGATGACAGATAAGTTACATTTCCGCTGGCAAAAAACTGCTGAAAGTTCCGAAGCATAAACATGTAAGTCCCAACTGTCGCGGGTATGTAGGAGAACAGCGTCGCGTTATCCGCGTAGGAGGCGAACGGTCCGCGGGTTTCGCTTGAGCCGTCGGGCCTAACTATCACGACGTTCAGGCTGAACTTGTCAGTCACGGTCGGTGGAGCAGGCTGAACCGTGGAGTGAACTGTGACAGTCATGCCCACAGACGCGGTCTGAGGGTATAGGGCTATAGAGCAAGAGGTCTGAACGGTTTCTGCCCCGTTGACCAAGCCGAGATGAAGGATTCCAGCCAGAGCCAGAGTGACTGTCAAGAAGACTTTGAGGATTGAATTCAAGAGCGACCTTGACATTGCATTTCCTCATGCCGAAAACAGTCTGTTTGGCATGCTAAAAGCGTATTTGTAAAGGTTTGTTGTGTAAAGGAAAACTGCGTTCAAGACAATTCTTGTCTAAACCACGGCAAGAACGTTTTCTCCCAACGTCGCGTGTATATCCAGTGTTCTTAGCCGTTCTTGCGGAACCCGCCAACGTCCTTCAGAATGAGCGAGCACGGTTCTTCGGCTTCGGATGCGAAAAAACTAAATGGCAATCACCCCGTACTGTACAAGCAAGGTGACTTGGGATGAAGGGCATAGTTATCTACGACACATCCTACGGAAACACCAAAAAAATCGGAGAAACCATCGCAGACACGCTGAAGGAGTCTGGGGTGGAAGTGGACCTGTTCCACGTGAAAGACGTCAAGAAGCTCAACGGAAAAGACTATGACTTTCTGGTTCTGGGTTCTCCGACCAAGTTCGGCACGATGAGCTTCGCCGTCAAGTTCTTCTTCGGCAAGGTGAAGGACGAAGAGTGGGTGAACAAGCCGTTTGCAGCTTTCGACACCGAGAATCCTGAGAACCTTGAGCGCGCCCGTGTTGAGAAGAAGGAGTGGAGCGCAGCCGAAAAAATCGCCGAAAAGCTGAAGGAAAAAAAGATGAAACAGCTCATGCCAGTCCTGAAAGCCCTCGTGCTGGGGCAAAAGGGACCGCTCGTGGAAGGCGAAGTGGAGCGTACAAAGGGCTACGCAAGGGAACTCGCAGCCAAACTGAAGGAAGAGAAAGTCTGAACGCAGGCTGCTGAGTGAAAACATCATGCACTTCGCTCTTTTGGAAAAAGCTGAATGGGAACAGGATTCTCCAAGAAATCGAATCTAGATTAAGCTGGGCAAGACTTGTACCAAGTTTGTTGAGCGCAACGGTTTGTTCACGGTTCCTCATGTTATTCATTTTCAGGCGGTTAAGGTTGGTGATGATCTAATGTGCATTTACAGTGTGGGAATATTTGAGTGTAGGGATGGTCTTGGCTATCTTGGGCGTGCTACTATCTGTCAGTTTGTGGTTAGTCTGTTTAGAAGTAAGTTCCGTTGTGCTTGGTTTGTTCTGAGGAAGAACTGGAGAAAGATGAGGAAATTCAGTCGTAGATTGACTAATCCATAACGTATTAAACTTGACAACTGATTTCAAATAATGATGTCTGCCTAAAAAACATAATAAGCCGAGTTTGTCACTCTTGTGTAACAAGTGGTTGAAGAGAAGGAAAAACCGTTGGAACAAGAAATCATAGATCACGTAATATGGGATGATGAAAACAAAGGAGACTACAAAATCGCAATTGTAGCGAGATTAAAAGCCCCGAAACTGTACAACATAAGGTACATGTTAAGATTGATAAACCCAGACAATGAGGTTATTGATTACATGTTGTCGCTTAATGGGTTTAGAAAATTAGGCAAGTTGTGTCTCGCTTTGAGCAAGTTTTGCGAGGATCCAATAATTGCTGGTGAGCAACAGGTGAAAGAGTTGCAGAGGCTCTTGACATACGAGAACATAAGGAATTACGTTAAGATATCTGCGTTGAAAAGCAAGAAATAGCTAAGAATCGTAGAGCGCCAGTGTATTCTTGTCATTGCGCTTGGTTAGTGCGGTTCGTCTGAAACGTGCAAGGCGGAGCGAAAGCGACGCTGATGTTGATTTGTACGTGTGGCTACTAATTTGGGGACTGACTATTGGATGCTTGCTCAATTGGTGAATCAGTGCCTACATATTTCAGAATTTCGCTGCAGACCAAGTATAAATGTATGGCGAGCATATTTGCATGAAACCTATCAATGGAAGGATTGTGCTCAGCCATTTGTGCGTAGTTTACAACCTGTCTCAAATACGAATCAAAATAGTCCAATTGAGTTTCTACGAAATTCTTTTCCTCGGCGGCAGCAACCTTGTCTAGGAAGGCGTTCAAACGGTTAACAAAACAAGGGTCAGTAACGATGTATTCCTTTTTGTCTTTCGCAACATATTTCTCATTGCTTGAAGGAAAAACGTAGTCTGCAAGTAACTTCAATATCTTTCTTGACGAATGTCCAACCTTGCTCCAATCTGCCGGATTGGTGCTTGTTAGATTCAGATAGAGTGATTGAGTCTCATCAGCAATTCTTGCATCAACAGTTGCCAGTTTTTCATCAGTCTTCTTCCTTATCTCCTCCATCAAGTATTCAACGATTCCACCGAATTGAAGCTCTGAAATAGTCTCATTTAGAAACTGGCAACATCTATCAACAATTACAGCCAGAATTGAGTCCATTTTTTCGGTAGATACTATGAGAACACAGTGTTCTTCGCCTTCTTCATTCCAATCTATCTTCAATGGCTGATTTCTTTTTGAGTGCGACGTAAGGTAATGAACTGGAAAGTTGATTTTGTAGTCTCGAAAATATAGAAGGTCGTTGTTTACGAATCCATCAAAAACTGGGCAGGATTGAACTCTATAGTCCGGCACTTCTTCGATGGCATATCCAGACAACTCTTTATTTATCCAATCAATAACTGTTTTCTTGCCCAAGTCATGAGCTATGACAAGACAAGCTCGTAATATTATTGCTGGGTCTGGCTCCTTTGACAGAACATCTCTCCTTGTTTGCAGGGCAATTTCTAATGCTTCTTCCCTTGGTGACGAGCTAAACTTGCCAACTGACATAGGGATAGCTCGAATAGAGTATGTGTCATTATCGCTTTATCTGATTTTCGTTAAAGAGCGTTTGTTTGTGTGTGCACCCACGTTTTAGACTACCTAAGAAAGAATCAGGATATTTGCTCTTCTGAACAGTTTTCTGTCAATTTCAGTGTTCACACTGGTCTCTTGAAGGAAGTATTTCCATTGGCTTGGCATGCTACAACTCAATCATCTTCGATCGCTTTCTTGATTTCTTCGTCCGACAAACAGACCACGGGTATCCATCTACTTACGTATTCAAGTATGATATGTTTCAGAGCATTTCTTAAACTGTTGTCTCGATGTCATAGGCATTCTTTGCCTTCTTCAAGGTTGGCTGCATTCTGTTTCAGCAATATCTTAGAGTCTTCAGTTTTTGTGATTGTAGGATCTTCGTAAGCGATATGTGTATCCAGAGCATCGCATTCGCAATGTTAAAGGACTGGGACACCTCAATTACTATGGGGGATGATGTCGCCGTCCCAGTCGGATTGGGAAAGATGAAGAAATCATGACGGACAGACCCCAAACCTCTCAAGCAGAGTGACGGCTACTCTTCGACTCCAACAACCCGTGGATAAAGCGCACAGGCATCGGAGCCACACTTATCTTGCCTTCTCGTGCATCTTTAATCATAGCTGGCAAGTCGCACTCATAGTCATCTCGGCATTTGCGGATTAGTTTCTTGGCTTGTTTAATAGCGTAAGAAAAAACCAACCTTAATCCATACCCTTTACCTCTGCCCTGAGTGACAAAATATTCTTCGAGAAAATCACCACTCCAATCCAAATTGTGTTCCCAACACCTGAGAAAAAGCTCTCCCTGCTTACGGGAAAGCTTATCAACCGAAAAAGACGGCGCCCGGCCCTTCAGTCCTCCTTCCTCCACCATGAACAAAGGCACGATTAAACTCTTGCACTCTTTTAGTATAGAGACAAGATTCAGCGTCAACTGCACATCTTCTTCCTCCTCGCCCGGAAGTCCGATGATGAGAGTAGTCACAGGAACCCAATTGTTATCTTTTAATATATGAAAGGCGTTCTCAACGACTTGCGGCCATTCTTCAGGCTCAAAAGGCTTGGCTTTTCCAGCCATCAAATTCCTAATCAGCTTAGGACTACCCGTTTCAATTCCGCATTGTCCGCTCATCCACTCGCTGTCTTCTCCAGCCTCAACGATAGACGACAAGTCCTCCACCAAATCAGGAGCGCTGGCAACTGACGAAAGGGCAAAATGGCTAATCGCAATAGACTTTACACCTGAATAACGATAAACCCTTTCAAACAACTCCCTCACTGCAGGCTTATTAACTTCAAAACCCTTGGCCTTGTACCGGAACACGTCTTCCGCGTGAAGCAGCGGATTTCTGCCAAATTTCAAGTTCACGGCAACCTCTTTCAGGATGCTTTCAACTGGTAAGCAACGGTAACGCTGAAGCGTAGGCAGGCAGAAAGCACAGCCGCGACCGCAGCCTCGGGCAATTTCAATTATACCGTCAACGGTTCCGCCTTGGATAGTAGGAATGTCTGGCTCCTCAACAACTGGTCCATACACAACCTCCGGCAGAAGTTGAGTGCCCATGCCGGCTTCGCTTAAAAGTGAGCTAATCGCTTTTTCTCCTTCCCCTACAACAACGCAGTCTATACCTAGCGCTCTTCGAGCAGCAGCGTCTTCCAGTTGCCAAGCTCCTGCTCCGCCAACGATAATCCTTGGCTTGTACTTTTGCACCGATGGATGGTTGAGTATTTCCTTGAACTTCACTGTCATGTAGGCTTCGCCGCCGAACAATTGCGTGAACGTGGAAGTGGCTGGTCCCTTGCCCAAGGGGTCGTTCTCCGTTATGCACAGGACTTTGGTATTTGAGCTGACGACTTTGTCAAGGTGTTCAGGATGAGCAACAATTATGTCTTCTCTACTAAAGCCATTGTTCAGCAACGCGGCTTCGATTTTCCTGGTCCCACAAGGCGCCAAATCAACCGAACCATCTTCATTTACGGGTACTGATGGGCAGAACAGCGAGAAATAGAGCTTATCAGAAATAAGCCCTCGTGGAATGCAGGCGCTGAAACCTAGAAATATGCCCCCATTGTACTCGCTCATAAGAGTTCTGTCAGCGGTCAAAACGATTTTGAAGCCCTTGTGCGCCGCCTCCAATTTCTATCCCTCTTCCCTCTTAAGTGACGACGATTATTCTATTTCACAAAACATTTAAATTCCGATATCTCTTCTTTTGAACGGCGCGCACGCAGCTCCAGACTCCTGCAAAACCCGGAGCCGCAAATGAGGAGGCAGAAGGCCTATGAACTCCACCGAGGCAGAGACAAAAACCAGGAACTTTATCAAACACAAACATACTAGAGCAGAGCGCATCTTCTTCGCAAAAATGTACCGAGAAAACGATTCATGGATACTGCAGGGGGAAGTAAAATTCAGACGCGCATATTTCTTCACCACTTTGAGAGCATTTGAGGCTCAAGTAAACACGAGCACAGGCGAAGTCACAGCCTACGAAGAAACACGCCTCCGAAATCTCGAAAAACCTTGGAGAAAAGAAACAACTGAGCCTGCGGATGCAGTAATGGGACGCTGACTGCTGTGGCGTACTACTTACCGCGGATCAAATGCCGAGCCTACGATTCGTTTCTATTTTCTGTTCATTTAGCAAGTCAGCAAATATCCATCTCATAGGCAACTTAAACAAGTCAGATATCTTCTTGAGAGAAGCGTTTCCTTTCTCAGTTAAGCTGTAACATCTCAACTCTCTTTGGTTTCTCTCTATCAATTCGCTTACCAAAAAGCCTTCCGCTTCCAGCCGATTAAGAAGCGGGTACAACGTTGCTGGCTTCAAGTTTCGTCCAGTCAGTCTCTTAACTTCCTTGATGATTTCGTACCCGTGTATAGGTCCCTTAGAAATAAGCCACAGTATAATTGGTCTCTCGAGACCGCGGTGAAATGCGCTGATAGCATCGACCATGATTTCGCGCCAATAAATCATTTTGAATTTCGATATATCAACCTTTTGACACAACTTCGCAAGAAAATATAAGATTGCGATGCATAGATAAAAGCCATAACCTGAGGCAATTGTGAAATGGCTGCAACAGAGAGAGACCTCATTCAGACAACAATAAGAGGCTTCAGCAGAGGCATCATTCTGTGGCTTGTCAGCCAGAAACCCATGTCAGGCTATGGGACTATCAAAGAACTGGAGAGATTAACAGGACAAAACCTAAGTCCGGGTGTAGTGTACCCGCTGCTGTATGAGCTAGAAAAGAAAGGTTTCATATCTGGCAAATGGACCCAAAAAGGGGGACGCCGTATCAAGCATTACACTATAACGGAAAGCGGAACAAGCCTACTAGCCCGATTGCGAAAAACCTTTGAAATGCCTGTGAAAGAAATCCTAGCCGAATTTATCAGCGATAAACCCAAATAAGCATCTCACAAAATGTTAGCCAAACAAAAGCCCTAAAACTGTAAAAAGAGGAAATCTGCCGATGAGCAGCCAACCCTCACGTTACCCGACGGGAGACAACTCGGATACGCAATCGAAGGCCAAGGCAAACCAGTAATCTACTTCCACGGCACAGCTAGCAGCCGACTCGAAATCATGCTCCTCAAACAATTCGCCCACAACAACCAACTCCAACTCGTCGGCGTAGATCGACCCGGATACGGCTTGTCAACTTTCACAAAAAGGCAACGACTTAAAGACTTCGCACCCGACGTGAACGCCCTCGCTGATTACCTGCAGCTGAGAAATTTCACAGTTTTAAGCTGGTCAGGAGGCGGACCCTTCGCCCTGACTTATGCCGCACTTAACCCTGACCGAGTAGCCTGCACAGTGGCCGTCGGCTGCCCAGCGTTGCCCTTTGACCCCGCAACAGCCCACGACAACAGCCCCTTGGCGAAAGTCGCCATTAAAACACCCTTCCTAGCCAAGTGGGCACTGAATATTTTCCGAAAATCAATACTCAGCGCCAGCCAAGACATAGAGCGCTATTTGGAATCACGCAGCGGCAAAAACATGCTCGCAAGCTGGCCCAAACCCGATGCCCGCTTCTTCGCAGACCCCGCGTGGCTAAAACTGATGTACACAGCCATAGCAGAAGGCTTCAGACAAGAGAGCAACAGCGTGACCACAGTGTACCAAGAACACAGCCTATTCATGAAACCCTGGGAGATACCTCTAAGACACGTACCCGCGGGCAAACTGACACTTTGGCAGGGAGCTCAGGATAAAACATGCCCCCTCGGCAACGAACAAAGAATCGCAGAAATCATCAGAGGCGCCCGCATTGAGGTTTTCCCCGACGAAGGACACTGTGTCATGTTCGCCAAACCGGAAAAACTTGCCCAAGCCCTTAACCCCGAATCTCGAAAAGACCGCCGTTAGTTTCTTGAAGTTTAGTGGTGGGCCGTACCGGATTTGAACCGGTGATCTTCGCCGCGTGAGGGCGACGTCCTAG
>JBHGBG010000057.1:0-15401 GCA_041946875.1 Bathyarchaeia archaeon | reverse complement strand
CTGGCTAGGCTCGGGAGAGAGCAACCTAAGTTTGGACGTTCAGCGCACAAGGGGGCACGGGTACGAGCGTAGGGTTTGAGATGCCCTGGCGGAGTCTAGGCGTCGAACCCCAGTGGCCCACTGCTACTTCGCACTCCGCGGAGGCGGGTTCAAGTTTTATATACTAAGTTGCACCTACCAGTAGACATCGTCACTGGACAGAGTGTGGGGATGCAAATTGAAACGAACCATCACGGTTTTGACTGTATCGTTCCTGTTCGTCCTAATCCTTATGTTTCCGTCGTGGATTGCCAATCAAGGGATAACATCAGCCGAGTTAGCTGCCGAATCGGCTCCAGTTCAAGCTGTGAGTTTCACGCCGACCGTTTCGAAGCCAGAGTGGGTGGACCAAGATGGCAACCGGATTTCGGATGAGCTAGGTCTGGAAATTGCTGACCGAAGCGTGAACGGCACGGCGCAGGAGAACTTGAATGTAACGGTGATGTTGAACGCTGAGCCTACGATTCGGGACGTGGAGGACTTTGTTTCAGCGGGCGGACGCGTGACGACTCCGCTCTGGTCCGAAGCCGTCTTCGGTTTCGGCGGCACCATAACCTACGCTGGACTGGAGGAATTCGCGCGGAAATGCCCCAGCCTTCTATTGGTAGAAAAAGAGGCTGTTGGCAAATTCTGCCTTGCTTACGCTGCACAGCAGGTGGGCGCCAGACCCTACGCCTGGAACACGATGGGGCTTTTAGGGGACTCCGCCGCCTCCGTCGCAGTGGTAGATAGCGGCATCTATCCTTCCCACATCGATTTCTCAACCGGATACGGCGACCAGGATTTCTCGAAGAAAATAGTCGGCTGGAGAGATGAAGTAGCCTCAACTTCCTCCCCGGTTGACGAAAACGGACACGGAACCCACGTTGCTGGAATAGCCGCGGGATACGGGTTCACCAGGGTGGACGGGTCAGGAAACGCCTTGGCAACCTACGGAACAGAAATCTCTATACCGAACACGTACTATGCTGGCGGTGGATTCATGGTGAACAAAACAGGCACTATAACGATTAGAGTGAAGTGGACGGCCACTGGAACGGCTCGGCTTTCTTCAGTTTGGCTTCTGTACGGCGACAAGACCCTTGATGATGGCTCGTGGACTGCTGTCGGTTCGGTCGCTCCGTTAAACTCCAACACCTTCTACACGATAACCTACAGCGTTGTTGCAACTCCCTCAGGCGGTTACGACATGTACCACGTTGTCTTGCAGACGTCGGGGACTGGGGACGTCAACGTAGCGTTTACCATTTCTTGGCCGTATACTGCGCCTTCCGATGGCTTCCCAGCTTGGACTGGCGTGGCTCCACAATCCAAGCTCGTAGGAGTAAGAGTATGCGACGCTGAGGGGTACTGGACGACGACCAGGCTGGTGAACGCGATAAACTGGATAATCGCAAACAGGGCAGCCTATCATATAACCGTCGCCAGCATGAGCCTGGGCTCGGGTTCCGTGTACACGACCGTGGACAACGCCATAACTAACCTCGTAAACAGCGGCGTCACCACCGTTGTTTCTGCGGGAAATAACGAAGCGGGAAGCAACAAAATTAATTCTCCTGGTTCAGTCGATGAGGCGTTGACTGTGGCGAGCACTAACCAGTTTGACAACATCGCCTCGTACAGCAGTCAGGGTGGCACGTCAAAGTCTGGCGGCAAAACCACGAAACCCGACATCTCTGCACCAGGAGGCAGTTTCTACGCTGCAGCTCTGTTCAGCGCGGATTCTGACGCCAATGATGGAGCAGGAGCGTTCGCGGATATTCAGGCGAATGATGCAGCTCCGATGCAGGGAACCTCGATGGCTGCGCCCGTCATCTCAGGTTGCGCCCAGCTTGTCATTCAGGCCATGGGCGGTTATGCAAGCTGGAATTGGACGAGAAATCAGGCGTTGCAGCCGAAGATGCTTCTCTCGATGACTGCCACTGAGACGTACCCGAACTTAAGGGAAACAGAAGGTTCTGGGTTGTCTCCGACGCTTGAGCGGGGAGGCAAAGACGCCCATGAAGGGTACGGAAGAGTGAACGTGGACGCCGCCGTTGATGCTCTCTCAAGGTCGTACGTTGTGGGAGATGTGGCTTCCGAGAGCTTGGGCAAACCTCCGGCAACCACTGACATTTCTGGTCTTGGTCAGAGGCTGGCGTGGGCACGGAACGTCCAGCTCAGCGCAGGCCTAGCGTACAACTTTAGCCTGAGCGTCCCCATCGGTGCGGACTATGACCTGTACCTCTACAACAGCACGGGAACCGCATACGGCGAACCCGCCATTGTCACCAAGAGCACGAACGCCACAACAGGCGGGACAGAACAGTTCTGGGTGACGGCACCGTACTCGGGAACCTACTACCTTGTCGTGAAGAGAGGGACAGCGAACACTGGAACCGGCGCCTTCACGCTGACAAGCTCAACCCCGGCCCCGGTGACAAGCCCGACCCTCAGCGCCTTTAACTCGGCTTTCCGCTACAATAGTGTGCGAATGGTCTACCCGTCAGACAAGACGCCAAAGCCCCTGGGCGCAGCTGCCGCATCCGTGAGCGATTGGCTCGCTTCCAGCCTCGTTTCCTCAAAGCTGACGAGCTACACCGAAGGCACTGACGTGGAATCGGCGTTTGTTGATCAGGCAAGTGGAAGAGCGGTTGGTTCTTCAGGAATAGGCATCGTCACGTTCGGCGGTCCAATCGTGAGCCCCGTCGTCAAGTACGCCGAGGCGGATGGTACGCCAACGCCGAACAGGGCACCCATACGGTTCCAGGACGGCGGCAACGGCATCTTCTACTTCCAGACTTGGGACAAGACCGCGATTTCAGGCGCGAACCTCCCGTCTTCCGTGATAAACCACGCCGAAGACATGTTCGTCATCGAAGTCTACCGCGACCAAGACGGCAGAAACATCCTGCTGTGCTACGGGTTCGGCTGGCAGGGCACCTACGCCGCGGGCAAGTACTTCGACAAAGTCATCTATCCCAACCTCGCGACGTACAACGTGAACTGGATTATCGTGAAGTGGCAGGACACGAACGGCAACGGATTCGTCAACAACCCAGGAGACGGCGACACCTACACACAAATAGCCTCAGGCGCAGACGCAGTCCCCAGAACATCCTGAGCCAAAAGACACCTGCTCCTGCCCACTGCGTACGCGCTAAGACCGCTAGTTTTCACCACTGCCGCCTCCTCCGCACTTACCATCATATTTGGAGCCTAATAGCAGTTCATTGCAGAAACCTATAGAGGGGGTAGGTCACTGCTGACAGAACACGAACCTGTTTGGAGCATAGTAGAAATAGCATGCAGAAACCTATAGTAGGGTCCAGATATGAACGGGTCTTGGTGCCTCAATATTCTTATAGAAGCTCCTGAATAGTATCGAGTGCAGGAGTTCTGCCGTTTTGTTTCTGCCGATATTAGGCGAACTGACCTTCATCAGCGTGCTCGCGTTCATTGTTGGGCTGGTAATACTCTGGATAATAGTGTCCATTCCCGTCTACATTGCAGGTAAAATCGTCACCGCAGGCGAATCCACGTTGGGCGACGCCATGGTTGCCACGCTGTTCGGACCCATAGTCTACGCCATCACGCTCTTCCTCGTTGACTTCTTCTTGGGCGCAGTCATTGGCGGAGGTGCTTACGTGTGGGCGCTTATCTTCGCGTTCATCGGGTGGGTTTGGGTGTTCAAGGCAAGCTTTAGTACAGGGTGGCTGCGCGCTCTGGCTATAGCCATACTTGCCATCTTAGTCTTCTTCGTGATTAGCATGCTGTTCGGGGCGCTGCTGGGCATAGTGGTTCCTGCGCCGTTCTTCCCCAGATTCTGGTAGAAACGCCTCGAGAGTCCGAGTTGTCTACTGCCCTTTGAACAGCGGCGCCTCGCCCAAAGCGTCAAGCAGCGTCTGCGTCCAGATTGGAGAAAGGTCGCACTTCTTGGGGTCGTTCAGGAATGTGAACCGTTCTTTCGCTTTTTCGATGATGTGCAGGTCCTCCCACATCAGCTTGATGTTGCCCGTGATGGAAGAGGGGTCCATCTTCGAGGTCCATGTGCCCGTCTCGATTCGGGTGGCGCCTTCGCTGGCGGCGGTGAATGGTCCAACGAGGCTGTCGCTGTCCGAGTTGTACGTGAACAGGACTGAGCCTTTTCGGATTCGTTTGACGTTTTTTGCGTCTTCTCCCGCGCAAGTGTATATCTTGCGGGATAGGCACTGGCCGAAGGCTGCTTTGCCGCAGAAGAGGATGTATCCAGAATGCATGCATTTACTTCTCTTTCCGAGTTATATAAGAATAGTGTGTCCTCCCAGCGAGCACCTTCGGCTGCAGCAGTATCGCCTTCGCGTCAAAAGTTTTAAGCCTCAGCAAGAACAGTATACGGGTGGAAGTGAAACTCTTGGTGACCGACGAGCAGCTGAAAGTCCTCAAGCTCATGAGCGAAGTCACGGGCACGATGGACATGAACGATTTTGCCAAGAAACTCTGCCTGACCACAAGCCAAGCCTTGGAGAAGTTTCAGGAACTGGTCAAGGCGGGGTTCATGAAGAAAACCGCCGCCGGGTTCAGCATGACCGAGAAGGGAAAACTCGTCTTGAAAGCCGCAGCCCAGGTTCCTGCGGGCAGCGAGTTCAGCTTCTACCTCACCCTAGACCAGCCGACTGGCATGTCAGCCGCCAGCCTGAAAGACTTCCACGAGCTAGTCAAGAGGGTTGACGCGGCTTCGCTCGAGTTCCACCTTGACAGGGGCGACTTCGAGAATTGGGTGCGCTCCACCGTCAACGACGCCGCGTTCGCGGATGAACTTGTCTGCCTGAAGGCGCGTGGGCGGCGGGGTGGAGACCTCAGGCAGGAAATCGTGAAAGCCCTCGAAGCCAGGTACAGTCTCTAAACTGCTGCGGTTTGGAAGTGCGTCTGCGACGGATTGTTTCTCTGTGAATTCTCCCGCTGTGGCCGTACGGGAGTGGCTATGGCGTTGGACTGTGGGGTTGCTGGAAAAAAGGGAGTGGGCCTGTATGGTTGTTCGCTCTGGTCACGTCACGGTAAATAGCGTCACCGGGCTGGCTGCATAGGCTCCTGTGATTCCGTCGTACCACGTAGCCATGAGGTCGTACGTGCCAGGCGGCAGTGAGGTTGGGACGGTGGCTACGGCGTTGTAAGCTCCTGACGGGTTTGTGGTTAGGGTTGTGGCTAGCTTCCATGTGCCTGACACGTGGGGGTACCTGTAGTGCAGTTGAATGGCGGCAGCTTGGCCTGGCGTGAGCTGGCCGCTGATCGTCAGCGGTGAGCCTCTGGCGACGGGTTGAGGGCTTAGGTTCAGCGTTACCTTTGGCGAGGTGTATACGTTCAGTTCGATTTGGAATTGCTTGATTACTCCTGAGACTGAAGTGGCTATGACTGTTGGGTCATAGGTACCCGGGAGTGCAGTGTTAGGTATGGTTATGATAAGTTTAGAGGTGGATGGTACTCCTCCGGTTGGCGGCGTGAACGTGTGGGTGCTCCCGGATGGCAAGTCGACTATGGTATACGTGATGGTGCCTGGGATGCCTGAGAGAAGCGTGACTGTTACTGTGTGTGCTGTTGAGCCGCCCGCTGCAACAGATTGGTCGTACGGGCTCACTGACAAGCTGAAATCTGCATCAGTCAAGAAGGCATATTTCAAATCGCCGTTTGTGCTATCATAGTAGCTTATGTGTTGGTGGTTGCCTGAATCCAGAGCGATAGATGTGTACTTGCCGATGTCGCCTGCGGATTCCACCATGTATATTATCCATGTTGAGCCAGTCCAACGTGCATACTTCAAATCACCGTTTGCATTATCGTAGTAGCTTATGTGTGGATTGTTGCTTGAATCCAAAGCGATAGACGTATAATGGCCGACTTCGCCTGCTGAGTCCAACGTTTGAATGTTCCACGCAGTTCCAGTCCATTTCGCGTACTTCAAATCACCATTTGTTTCGTCGTGGTAGCTTATGTGTGGGTTGTTGTTTGAGTCCAGAGCAACAGACGTGTCCCAGCCGACGATGCCAGCTGAGTCCACTGTGCTTATGCTCCATACGCTGCCAGTCCATTTCGCATATTTCAAATCGTAATTTGTGTCGTCAATGTAGCTTATGTGTGGGTTGTTTCCCGAGTCCAAAGCAATAGACGTGAAAGCGCCGACACCGCCTGCTGAATCCACGGTTTGGATACTCCATGCGCTTCCAGTCCACTTAGCATACTTTAAGTCATGATTCGTCCAGTCAAAATAGCTTATGTGCGGTTTGTCTCCAGAATCCAAAGCAAGAGACGGGTACAAGCCGACCCAGCCGACTGAGTCAACTGTCTGTATGCTCCATGCTGAACCCGTCCACTTCGCATACTTCAGGTCAAGATTTGCGTCGTCGTAATAGCTTATGTGTGGGTTGTCGTTTGAATCGAAGGCAAGAGACGTGTACCCGCCGACTTCGCCTGTTGAGTCCACCGTTTGCACACCCCAGGTTGCGCCAGTCCAATAAGCATACTTCAGATCCAAGTTTGACAGATCACAGTAGCTCATGCGCACGTAGCCATGGGAGTCTAAAGCAATAGATGTAGAAATGCCGACGTCGCCTGCTGAATCCACCGTTCTTATTATCCATGATCCGACTGCTGGTTGGCCCTCCTGCGCGGAAAACGCCAACGCAAAAGGCACCAACGCAACCACAACAACCAAGGCAATGGCAAAAATCCTCTTCGAAGAGATGCGATAGACGTGTGCTGCTGGTTTTTCATATTTCAATCCTTTCTCCTCCAGAAATCTTGTTTGAATACTAATGTATGCCTACGTTTTGCTGATAAAATTTTCGGAACAATGTTCTATTTCGACAGCGACCTCTGGGTTCTTTCCTGCTCCAGCTTCTTCCACCAGTCGGGCACTCTGGCGTCTTCTGCCATGTCCCAGAAGTCGTAAGGCTTCACGTCTAACACGGGCGTCCCGTCGAAGGCGTCGAGACCCTGCACCGTCAACACGTTGCCTTCCACCTTGACGAGGCGAACGAGCGTCAGGCCGATGGGGTTAGGGCGCAGGTTGGTTCGCGTCGCAAAAACTCCCAGCAACGGCATGTCCAGTCTGCCCCTCGGATGCACCCGCACTATGCTGCGTTGCTTCTGGCTGATTTGGTTGAGCCAGAACACCACGTATACGTGCGAGAAGCCTTCGATGCCGTTGAGCGCTTCGGTTAGTTCTGGGCGAATCACGATTCTTGACAGGTGCGTTTTGTCTTTGACTTCGTCGCCAAGGGCTTCGGTCTTCACGTAGCCGATGGGTTTCATGGTAATTTCCTTCGCAGACATCATGAAGTATTTGACAGGTGTCTGTACTTAAAGAGCTTATGTAGCCTAGCCTCCGTCGTCTTCGGAGTATTTCGTGTCAGTCTATTGGAGGACCAACTTCGACCGTTCAATGTATGTAGATGCATGCGTTTTTTTGTCTATACTTGGAATCAGAGGTTCAACCTTTTCTTGCAGACACGAAAAGCCATCCTATCTGCAATAACGCACCGAGCGCGACGAAAACCCAACCTGCATTTCCTATGTCAACGTTACCAGTTGTTGATCCAAGGAGAAGCAGAAAGAATCCAAGGAAATGAGAATAGCTGGAGGACTCTTTGCGAAAATCTTAATTAAAACATCAAACGATATTGTGTTTCACCTCCTTGACGCCTCTTCCATCATATGAACTACCACTTAACACTTGAATGTTAGAAGATTTAAGACGAGTTCTGGAATGAAAACCAATTGCCGTTCTGGAACTTTAATCATCAGTGATCCCAGAATCAAGCTTATTTATCAAAACTCTACTCTCTTGATTCAGGAGGTTATATCTTGGAAAACGACAGAGAACTGGACGAACTTAGGGATGTCTACAATGAGCTTTGGTCGGACGCAAAGATCTTGGCAAAAGATATCAGAATGAGCATTTCCATATACTCATACGCAGGAATCGTGACGGTTTTCCTTTCCTTGGTAATAGGCGTTGATGCGATACCAAGTCTCTCGGCAGTTGTTTCTGGAGCAGGCGATTTCTGGTCATGGTACAGAGCAGTCACAGGACTCGTTAGTGTATTGCTCACACTTGGAATTGGTGCTATTCTCTTGAAATGGTACTTTGACCTGACGAAAAAATATTCAAGACTAATTCAACTTGAAAAAAGTCTTGGAGACAAATAAATGCACAGGGAACCTGCGCCTCCGCCCTCAAAATCTGCGGATAGACTGAAAGAATACCTAGAAATAATTAAAGCGGCGCAGGAAAAACAAGGTTATGCTAGGCGATTCGACATATACCGACGAGCTGGAAGCGAGGCGCAAACAGACCGCGTTCTCCGGCAACTTGAAGATTATTTCTTGGTGAAAGGAAACAAAGAAGTGGGCTATTGCCTAACAGAAAAAGGCGAGAGTTGGCTAGTTATCCTGAGACAGCATCGGGATCTTGTTGGAGTACTGACCAGAAAATTGACCGGAGACCGCCCTAGGGCATTATAGATGAAAGCCAGCTCATCATCTAAGGCTGAAAATGGCCAGGCAAGTTGTGGACATTTGACCCGTGTCGCTAAGAGAAGGACCTTATTGAGTCGGTAAAACTATTTAAGTTTTCAAAGGGAAGGCATTATCATGCTAAAGATTGGACACAGGGGCGCCAGAGCCTACGAGCCCGAAAACACGCTCCGCAGCTTCAAGAAAGCCCTCGAACTGGGCGCAGACGCAGTGGAACTGGACGTCAGACGAACCAAGGACAACGAGCTGGTCGTCATCCACGACGCCGACGTCAAACGCACCACCAACGGCAAAGGCTTGGTCAGCGACCTTACGCTCAAGGAAGTCAAGAGCCTCGCCACGGAGAAGGACGAGCGAATTCCCACGCTGGAAGAAGCCCTGGGCTTCTTAGACAAGAAGGTGAAGGTCTTCGTGGAACTGAAGGAGGCAGGCACGGAAGAGCAGGTCCTGAAGTTCGTCCGCAAGAAGGCACTCGGCAAGAACGTCGTCATCGTCTCCTTTCTCGAGGATGCGCTCAAGAAAGTCAGGGAACTCGACGCCGAAGTGGAAACTGGCCTAATCTATGCGAAGCACAAGAATCCCGTAAAAGCCGCCTTGGAGCTGAAGGCGCAGTGGCTTCTCGCATTCTACAGGTTCACCCACACCGCCAACGTCGAGAACGCGCACAAGAACGGGCTGAGAGTCATCGTCTGGACCGTCAACACGCCCGAAGAAGTGGCGGAGATGAAGAAGAAGGGCGTCGACGGCGTCGCCAGCGACAAACCCGACATAGTGTGAAACAAAATGCCAACCGCAAAGACCACGCCTAACATGGTCAAACCAAAAGACCACGCTGCCTGGCGTGAATGGCTCGCCAAAAACAACGTCTCCTCCAAGGGCGTTTGGGTCGTCATACCCAGAAAGAACAGCGACGAGCCTGGAGTATCCTTGGACGAGGCGGTGGATGAGGCTGTTGCGTTCGGCTGGATAGACAGCAAACAACACCCCATCGACGAAAAACAGTACAGGCTATTGTTCACACCCAGAAAGCCAGGTAGCATATGGTCCAAATCAAACAAGCAAAGAGTCGAAAGACTCCAGCAGCAGGGAAGAATGACACCCGCGGGCTTGGCGAAGGTTGAAGCCGCCAAACGGGACGGCTCGTGGAACAGGCTGAACGAGGTTGAAGCCCTCAAAGTTCAAGAAGACCTCAGGCTCGTCCTCGCAGCAGACAGGACGGCTCAGGACAACTTCGATTCGTGGAATGACTCATCCAAGAAGCAGGCGCTGTGGTGGATTGAAAGTGCCAAGAGACCCGAAACGAGAAGAACGAGGATTCGGCAAATCGTGACTTGGGCAAGGCAGAATGACAAGTCTAATCCGCTGCACGGCTAAGGCTTATCCTTCGCGTTCGAAGATGCGGCTTATCGTGTCAGCTGCTTCGCGGCTTTCCTCATCCAAAGGAACTAGCGCAATCTCCGAAGCGGACTTCACGCCTACCCCGAGTTCAGCGGCGTGCCGAATCTGGTCCAGCTCGAAGATGCGCCCGTTCATGACGTTCCCCGTGCTTCCGTAGCTGCGGAGGACGGCAACGCCCACAGCGTCTATGGCTACGCGGTCGCGGCTCGCCAGCATCAGCCCGGGCTCGACTTCTTTTCCGCGTTCTGGTCCACCGTCGACGAAGGCTTTGATGCCGTCCATGACCACGATGTCTGCCTTGTAGAACTTGTTTATCTCCGCTATGAGATGTCTCTGGTAGGGCGAGCCATGCAGCTCCCACATGTAGTTGTAAATTGCGCCGGGAACCTTTTTAGCAACCAAGCCGACGGAGTTTTTCAGCGAGAGCGTGAAGTGCCCGCCGAACCTGTGCGTCTTCAGGCAGCACGTCTGCACGACCATATCCGCCTCGAGGAAGACCTTTGCGATGTAGAAGCCCCTGAGCCAGTGCATGCCGTCGCGCTCTATCTTCACCCAGTCCTCCTTGGCGACTTCGTCGAGGACTACCACGTTGAACCCAAGCTTCTTGGACTGTTCGAGGACTCCCATGCGCTCCAGCACCTGCCGGGTGTTGCCCATTCCGCTGCGTTCTGCTAACGTGATTTCTGCGGCGCCGGATTCCTTGAGCACATCGACTATGGCTTTCAGCGTGTCCAGATGAGTTGACGCTGGAAATGGGTCAGCGCTGTTGAAGTTCGCCTTCAACGCCACTCGCTTGCCCGCAAAATCACCCAAGCTGAAGCGGCTGAGGAGTCTTCTGACGCCCGCGTTGCGGTCAGAGGTCCTGACCAAAAAGACTTCATAAGCGTTCGACAACAAAAACCACCGACCTTTATTGAAGATGACGCGGAGATATTAGTCTTCACATTTACGAGCAGCGGCTGTTTAATTGACATATTCCCATCCAGAACTAACCTTTTATAAAGAAACCGGCGCACTGTGACTGTTGAAGGGTGGAAGAGAGAGGGAGAAGGCTTCCATCACCAATCTTTTCATTTTCCGACGCGGGCTTTCTTGGCATGTACGTCGCAGCATGGTCCTGCAAAAGCTTATCTTTTCATTGCCCCATACTCTTGGAGCATTCGGTAAGGAGACAAAACCCTTGAAGAAACGGTACACAGCGGTGACAGCATTTCTGTTGGCCAGTCTAATAATCCTAGCTGCTTTCCCCATCATCGAGGCGCAGGAAAAACTGGCCAAACCAACTGTGAAACTGCCCAGCGGCTGGGAACAATCCAACGAAACAACCTACCCATACGCCCCGTCGGAGCACGACCCGCAGGGCGCTGGCATGGTCGAGTACACGGACCAAGAAGACTACGATGTCGTCAGAATATACTACGAACGAGCCCCAAGCACCGCTTTCTCTGACGCCGAGCTCAGAGCCGAAGCCATCAGCATATTCGAAACGGTCGACGACATGCCAATCGACGAAAGAGGAGTTACCCCGATGGCGGGAACGTCCGCGGGCTTCGCGAAGGGCTACGAAGCAGACTTGGACACGTACACGGTGGAGTACGTCCTTGTAAAGGGCGGCTACTACCTCAACGTCCACGCCTACTACGACGCCACCACGCAAGACCAGAACCAAGTCGTGTCCCTGATTGACAGCATTTCTGTGTCTGGCGCGGCTGGCGGGTCGCTGCTCGAAGGAACGACGCTTTACATCATCATCGGAGTCGTCGTTGCCGTCGTTGTAGTTGTTGTAATCCTCGTCGTCGCGCTGAGGAGAAGGAAGCGCCAGCCCAAACAGGCAGTGCAGTACAGCTATCCCGCGCCGCCCCCACCGCCGCCCATTCCGACTCGATAGCGAAGACACAAGCCAACCCGCAACCCGGTTTTTCTATTCCCCTCGGTGAAGAGCAGCTGAGGCTGTTCATCCATTGAAGAAGGCTGGCATAGAGCACATCTTATATCCGACAGTGCAAACAAGGCAGATGGGACGAAAACATGAAACCCACAATCGTCAAAGCCAGCTCACTAGCGGAAGTCTTGACCCCTGAACGCTGTTATATTTCCGAAAACTGGGGCTCCCAGAAGGTGTCTATCGCACGCGCCCGAGTCGAGCTAGGAGTCACAACGGTGCCGCATCATCTGGAGGGAGTGGACGAGATTTACTTGGTCACGGAAGGAAGAGGCAGAGTGGAAGTGGCGGGGCTTGAACCCACCGAGGTATCCGTGGGTGACACAGTCTTCATCCCTGCAGGGACCTCTCAGAGCATCGTCAACGTCGGAAACACCGATTTGGTCTTCTACTGCATCTGCACACCGAGGTTCACCACAGACTGCTACCGCAGCGACGGCGAACGCTCTCCCCCCTGAGCCAGAGTGCTGCTGGATCTACTTTGCCCTTTTCTTAGGTTTCGGGCTTATCACAAGCTCGGTTCTCTTGTCGGTCGGGCTGATGAAAACCTCAACCTGCGACTTCGACCTCACATACGCCCGCATCTCAATGGAGAACTCGTCCTTCAACTCGGCTTTGTCGCAACACTTGATGAAGTAGACGCCGAGGCTGCCGACTATGCGGTTGCCCACGTACTGCACCAGCTTCTTGGGAATGTGCCACTCGATGCCCGCCTCGTCCACCGTGCTGAACGTTTTGACCCACCACGGAAACTGGTCCACGGGCACCGTGTTCAGCTTCATCTCGGAGATAGCTGAAAGGACTTCCCCTGCGAGGCTGACGCCTCCGATTGAAAGCACTTTACCAGCCGTTTCTACCACGGGCTTGAACTGTTCGAACCAGTCTTGGATTTTTGTCTCCAGCGTCTTCTGGAAGGGCGGCACCTGCTTCAGGTTGGCAGCGATGTCCTGAGGAGAGTACTTGGAGTTCTGCGTGTGGAATATGAGCTGCACGACGATGGGGTCGTGGTCGTCCAGTTGGTCGTACCACTTCGGCGTGGGACCACCAATTCCGAGGGACCAGAAGTACTCATAGATGACCGGGGCGACCTGACCTGAAGCCTCGGAGCCTTCACCCTCTTTCTTGGGACCTGTTAGGTGGTAGACCTCTTCGACCGTTAGGGGGTTGACTTCTCCAAGCAGTTCGATGTATCCGTCCTTGAGCATGTCGTCGAGTTGGGGAGGCAGCGTGATTGACTTGCCGTCGGGAGTGAAACAGGCGTGCGTTTCGTCGTAGACTGCGCGAACTCGTCCAATCATAAGAAACACCATCAATCACTAAGCTGCGTTTGCACTTTAAAACTTTGCCAGTTCTCCAATGAGCCATGGTGGGCCGAGCGGGATTTGAACCCGCGGCTTCCGCGTTGCGAAGAGCGCGCTTTTATGTTGCTAGCTACGAAGCAGGAGAGGGAATTTTAGGATTGAAGTGTCTACGTTTAGACCAGCGGAAGACCCCGAGCGCCGCGACGCATGCTGCTAAACCCATTATTGTGCCCATGAACAACTCCGGTATTACGAAAAATCCTGCCGTTACTTCAATGTCCTGGTCGTCGATGGCGTCGAGTCCTTCATCGTATATGCCGTTTCCGTCCACGTCGACGATAATGTCATATTTTCCTGGGGTAAGTGGTCCTTCCCATGCTTTTGTTCCTACTGGAATACGTCCAGTCGCATTCACGTTTATATGTACAGTCTTCTCTATGTCTTGTATGAGCATTTCGTCGGTCCAATCCCTATCATGAACGATGAAGAGATTATAGGTTCCTGTTGGTGGAGGCGGAAATCCATAACCGGTGACATAAACAGTCTCAGATGGGTAGAAAACATTTTTCTGCGACCCACTTGAATCGGTACTGACGACACCATACCAAGGTTCTGTTGGATAAAAATTATGCTGAAGGGCATAAACCTTAATTTCAACCGTAACAACGTTGGTCGTGTGAGGGTAGTTTTCAACGCCCTCGCCTCTTGAAACTAGTTCTATTGAGGTCACTGGTTGATTGATGGCAAACGTGTCGTTGATCAGCCAAAATAATGGGTTAACCGTTGTCCAGTCCCACGTAATTCCTGTCACATTAATAACAGTGCTCCTTGTGCCATCATGGGCTATGACGGTGAATTCATTATGTTTCCAATGGTCACCTTCAGTTCTAATTAGCGCCTTTACGTAAAAACTTGAGACGAAAACTCTCCAACCAAAGGTAAGCATTGAACTTACACTGATATAATTCGCCGCCAGAATATTCGTATCTCTACGCTCTCCCCAGACACGATAATAAGAATCATTATCTGCATCAACTGCGGCTTCTGGGTTCTCATCTACGCGATCGCTATTTGTGTTGCCCCAATCAATAGTAGGGGTATGACCGAAACCAGGTTTGTAGGCCTGAGCCATCTTAATTGTTCCATCACTAAGAACCAGCATCAAAGCCAGACTCAGCGGAATGAGAACCCGGAAAGCATTTCGAGGACTTAGGGGTTTCTTTCTGTTCTTAGCAGATAGGTAGATTTCTCGAATTCGAAACGCAGCTTTCTCTCCCCTCTCAGATTCCACATACAAGGCTCTGTCTAATTCCACAAGCATTCTCCCCCTTGTATTTGTTTGAACATGGATTACTGTTAGAAACTATCTGTAGGAAGAATCATGCCCAACAAACAGCTTTTCATATCCATCACAGTGTGGGCCGATAGATTTTTTTCTTGCGCATTTAATATTTGCCACGACCTAGCTTATATAGTTTTGCGCAATACTCTTCTGTTTTCATTTTTTCTTTCAACCTGCGCAACGCAAGTCTGATAACCTGCGAAGAACGGAAACAGACAGACATTCTACAGTTCACGCGGACCAGCAAAGAACCGAGTAGTCAAGGAAGAAGAGTCATCTCCAAAAGCCAGCAACCTTTAGATCCCAGATTCCTAAAAGCATTTCAAACCCCAGCGGTCCCGCCACGATAACAGCGGCACTCATGTGAAAATCGGTTGATGGCATTCAGTGCCTCTTGGTGTCAGGAAGCATTCCTTGGGTGGCGTACAGTTTTCGGGTAACAGAATTAAGAATCAAGATGTGTTATGATTCTCTCCAACTCTTTCGATTGCCTATAATAATTGTCTCTCACGTTTTCGATATTCCTTACTCTAGTTTTTCTCATAGCACGTCCTGCAAATCCAAGAACTCATAATGCTTTCTAAGATGCACCGCAAATACTCTGAAATCTTCAGTCCTATGCCACTCTATCGGTTCGGTGATGCACCTTTCATTAATTCCGCCATCTCTTACAATCAGAGTATAAGGAATCAATAAGAGAATCCAATAAAATGGGCTTGAATATTTCAAAAACGTGTGAGATTGCTTTGAAACGGGCAATAAATCGGCTACGCGGGATAAACTGCGAACTTGACGGCGAACAACAGCGCAGTGAAAACCTAATCGTGATGGTGGACCGGGCGGGATTTGAACCCGCGGCTTCCGCGTTGCGAACGCGGCGATCATACCA
>JBHGBG010000056.1:0-15810 GCA_041946875.1 Bathyarchaeia archaeon | reverse complement strand
GGTGTAGCGGTTGGAGTTGGGGTCGGCGCCTGTGTTGGCGGGGCTGAGGTGGGTGGAGGCGTTGAGGTAGCGCTGGATGGGGTCGGTGTAGGAGTTGCTGTCGGCGTAGGAGTTACCGTGGGAGTCGGAGTTGCTGTTTGCGTGGGTGTTGGCGTAGCTGAAGGCGTCGGCGACGGTGTGAGAGATGGAGATGGAGAAGGGCTGGCGGGTTGTGTGCTTTGGATGTAGGCGTACGTGCCTATTGAACCGATGATTACTATCAAGAGAATCAGTGCAAGGATTTTGGTTGTGGTGTTCATGCTTTTTCACTTCGTGGTTCAATTCCCGTTGTGTATATATAAACATGTCGACTGACGAAACCAGCAAAAACACCCTGCAAAACAGCCAAGAAACTACGCTAGATTGGGTTCTTCCCTTCCCCTCTCAGCTCATCCAAGATAACGAGCGCCTCACCCAACGGCATGTTCAGCCTCGCCGCCAACTCGGCGGGCGTTACATCGGGTTTCTCCCGCAGCACAGTCTCCCGTGTGTACGCCTTGTGTGTCGGGTACATCACGCTCGCATGCGCGGTTTCGGCGAGGATGAGCCACAGCTTCTCCTTCGTGTACTCCTCAAGGTTCATGGGTCATCGCCTACGTGTATGCGTCCGCTCCCATATAGCTTCACGTTTTGGCACGCTTCGCGCAAGGTTAATAGTCCTGTGTCGCCTAGATGTCTTCAGGAGTGTTCGGTTTTTGAAAGCCGCTGTCTACCACGGACCAAAGAACATTAAGGTTGAAGACGTGCCCGAACCTAAAGCTGCGGGCAGAAGAGTTCTCGTCGAGTTCAAGGCGGGAAGCATCTGCGGAACCGACCTGCACCTGTACCGCGGCGACTGGAGCATCAGGCGCGGGCGCATAATCGGACACGACGCATGCGGAGTCCGCGTGGACACGGGCGAACGCGTCGTCATGATGCCGCTGACGTACTGCGGGCGATGCTTCTTCTGCCTGCGCGGGCTGCCCACATTCTGCGAGCGGGACGGCGAGTTCATGGGACTCGACCGCAACGGATTCTTCGCCGAAACCGTGTCCATACGCAAGCGCAACCTGATTCCTGTGCCCGACAGCCTCAGCGACGAGGAAGCAGGCATCGTGGAACCTGTAGCGCTTGCTTTGCATGTGCTGGACCAGCTTGAGCCAAGGGCGGGCGATTGGGCGGTCATCGTCGGGCAGGGTCCCATCGGCTTGCTCATGTCACAGGTCGCCAAGCTTAAGGGCTGCAAAGTCATAGCCGTTGACCTAGAGAGCCAGAGGCTGGGTTTGGCTGAGAAGTATGGCGCGAACGTGTGCATCAACCCGCGGGAAGACGACGTCATCAAACGGGTCAAAGAAATCACGAAGCGAGGCGCGGACGTAGTCATTGAATCCGCCGGCTCAACGAAAACTGTGGAGCAGACGCCCTACCTCGTCAGAAAAGCCGGCAAAGTCGCGTTAATCGGCGAGTTCCAGGGCAACATGGACTTCGGCGAAGCGTACGGCGCGGTGTTCTTCACGAGCTTCATCTCACCCGTCGAGTACCCGACTGCGGTGGAACTCATGGCAGAGGGAAAACTGGATGTGAAGACGATGATTACGCACAGGTTCAGGCTGGCCAATTTCGAGAAAGCCATCCAGACGGCTGCGGACCCGGCGCAGAAACCGTTGAAAGTGGTTGTCACAGCCTGAGTTTAGCACGTGTCTGCGTTTTCGGTTGGTTTGCCTTCCCACTGGCGTTCAAAGTACGCTTGACAAAGGGCGACAATGCAGGGGTCGTTGGTCCAGTATGCTGGTGACTGGGCAAACGCCGTTTGGGTCGAAGTACTAATCACGGCTTCCTTGTTGTCCCAAACGCCGGCGCATGTTGGAATCTCGTTCGATGTCAGTTTGATTCGGGCCTTGCCGCTTTTCTGTATTTCTTCGAAGGTTTCCACATGATTGTCTTGACTGTTGCAGGCGATGATGAGTCTGACATCAACTTTCTTTGTCGACATCTCGTCTATGAGGTTGGGGTGTTCTGTCAGCCATCCGAACATTTTCTTGCCCGTAAGCACGGCGTCCAGACTTCTTGTTGCGGACTGCACTTTCTCCTCGTAGCAGTGCACGAGTCTCTTCCCGCCTGGCATCAGGATTGTTTTTGGTTCTTCTTGGCTGGGTACGATTGCCTTCTCGGCGGCCATTTGTTCGAGCAGCCTGTTTGCCGTTGCTTGCATCACTTCAGTCTGGTGACTCCTCTGTTCCATCAGAATGTCGAGCGCATCCCTCAACGGCGTGGCTCGGAAAATTGTGGGAGTCGTCACTAGTTTTTCTACGAGTCCAGCTCTCTGGAGCTTGGGCATTGCGCGATAGACAATCTCGGTCCGCACACTTGCAGCCCTAGAAATCTCGCTGACGGTTAATGATTCAGAAGAAGCAAGTGCAAGGTAGACCCTTGCCAAGTTGCGTGTGAGACCTAGACTTATCAACAGGTTAGCCTGCTCGGCAGGATCCACGAAATCCCCTTCTCTGCGTCTTGTCTATGTTTGTTTCTTGGTTTAAGGTTTTCGTGTTGTTACTGTAGGCTGCAGTCCCTAGTTCTTTTATTAACACCACAGCCAATACGACCCTGTAGAAAGATCAGGAGAGAAAATGCAGTGAAAACGTTAAGAATTAAATCTATAGTTTCAGTCGCGGTCTTGATGCTGACAGCCTTCTCCTTCTTGGGAATCGTGTCAATTTCTCCAACAACCGTAGACGCCCAAGTCACAGGAACCTACGGTAACCTATTGCAGTACGAATGGCCAAACCCCAACGCCGACGCATTCAACACATACTACAGCGCCGGACCCGGACCTTCGCAGCCGAACCTACAGTGGTCGCTTACAGTCCCGGGCCTAGCGGACCAAGAATTCCACTATGGCGGTTCAACCCTCACAGCCTTCAACGGCATGCTCTTCTTCAGTCAAGGTTCAGCCGGCACCTTCCGCAGCACCGTAATCGCAATCGATGCGTTCACAGGAAAAGTAGTTTGGAAGAAGGATGGCACAGCCGGGGCTTGCGTAAAAATAGACGACACCTACATGATGATGGGCAGCACCTGCGTGAAAATAGCAGACGGCTCAACAGTCTGGACGCCCCCATCTGGCTTCAGCGGCACCTACGTGCCGGAGCTCAAGATGTTCGTGGGCAACACGTACGGATGGAGCTTGCCAGACCCAACCCAAAAACCCACGCTGGTTTGGAACAGGACGAGCGAGCTGAACGTTCACCCAGGCTACACTTGCTATGGCGACGGCAAAGTCTTCATAGGATCTGCAGATGGCTTCCTGCACGCGATAGATGCTTTGACTGGCAAAGAAGTCTGGAAGACGGGCGTAACCACCAACATGCAGTACGGCATGAGCTACTACGAGGGCAAAGTCATCCACGGCGGACTCGACAACAATATGCGCGCATGGGACGCGAAGACCGGCGCCCTGCTCTGGACTTACAACCCAGGTGGCTACTATGGACAGTGGGCTTCAGCCACAGCCGTCGGTAACGGCATGGTCTACGAGCACAACCAAGACTGCTACGTGTACGCTATAAACGCCACAACAGGAAAACTGGTTTGGCGGCAGAAAGGCCCAGGCATCGCCTACTCGAATAAGCTAACCATCGCAAGCGACAAGCTGTATGTGCAGCAGGGAGAAAACGAGTACCGAGACTTCGACACTGGAGAATTCGGCAAAGCTGAGTTCGACTGCTACAACGCTCTTACCGGTGACTTGATATGGTCGATTCCTGTCGAGTGCCAAGCCGGTCCAGGTTTGGCCCAGTGCAACGCCTATGGCAACCTCTATATGGTTCCATCATACACCGAGAGTCTGCCAGGCATCTACTTCGGCGGTCGCTTCATCGGCGAAATATGGTGCATCGGAAACCAAGTGAAAGACTGGAACATGTTCTTAGCAGACCCTGAGCACACTGGAGCAGGAGCGGGCCCAGAAAAACTGGACTTTAAGTGGAAATTCGAGGCAAGCGGACAAATCGTTTCCAACCCGGCGGTCGTCAATGGCGTAGCCTACTTCGGCAGCACAGATGGCAATGTCTACGCGGTGGACGCCTCTCAAGGAACTCAGAAATGGAAGTTCCAAACAGGCTTTTCTATGGTATCATCTCCAGCAGTGGTCAACGGCAGAGTCTACACAGGCGCTGACAGCGGAAGCATCTACTGCTTGGACGCAGCAACGGGCAATCAGATATGGAAAACAGCAGCTGGCGGCATAACCAACAACCTCCTCGGAAGCCAATCCGGAGGTGTACCCAACTCGCGGAGCTCTCCGGTGGTAGTTAACAACAGAGTCTACGTTGGCTCGCTCGACAAAAACGTTTACTGCCTAGACGCATCCTCAGGAACGGTCCTGTGGACTGCTCAAACAGACGCAGCCATCCGCGCCGCCGTCACAGTAGCGGACAACGCAGTCTACGCAGGCGCATGCTCAGCCGCAAGTGGCCAACAAGGAAACGGAACCCTCTACAAGTTAGACGCAAACACCGGCAGCGTGATTTGGAAAATCCCGATTCCGTACAGCATGAACCGAACTACAGGACAAGGAAACTACCTGTTCGCAGCGCCCATTGCCGCTGAAGGGAGAGTTTTCATCAGAAGCGGACTGTACTATACGTTCTGCGTGAATGCAACCACGGGAGACATGATGTGGAAGTACGAGGCAAGATTCAACGAAGGCACCCCAGGACAGACAGGAGGAGTCATTCAAATCAACACGCCACTCTACAGAAGCGGAAAGCTGTACATGAACGACTTCTACGGCATCGTCTGCCTCAACGCCACCGACGGAAAAGAAGTCTGGTACTCGTACCTCTCACGCGAGAACGTGTCGCCAGGCTTAGCGTACTCATTCGGCAGAATATACACGGTCGCCGAGAGCAGAGTCCTCTACATCCTGGACGCACAGACCGGCGCGAAAATAGACTACTACGAGAACTTCGGAAGCCAGATGCACTCAAACCCCGCCCTCTACAATGGTTCACTCTACGTGGGATGCCGAGACTGGAACCTCTACTGCTTCGGAAACCCAGAACCCGCACCAGCAACCCTAGCGGCTACACCTACGCCTCCACCCACACCTGAACCAACACCAACTCCGCCACCAGCCACACCCACACCCGCGCCAGTACAGACACCAACACCGACTCCAACTCCCACTCCTACCCCAACACCCACGCCGCCCTCAACGGCCACACCCATAGAAACGCCCGCCCCAACAGAAACACCATCACCTTCACCCACAACCACCACCTTTGCCTTGTCCACTGAAACCTACATTGCAGTAGTCGTTGCAGTCGTACTAGCGGTCATCGTTGCAGCCGTAATCTTCCTTAGACGACGTAAGTAACAGCAATTATCCTTCACTTTCTTTTTTTGTTTTTCCAAGGGCAGAGAAGCTATCATCACAAAGGATTCTGTGACAACGAGTGGAAGCCTCGCGAACACGGGGTTTACCGCAAAGTATATTATCCATGCCCAAATTGCTTTAGCAGCCTCGCCGTCAAGGCGGGTGAGAGTGAACTCGTTGGCTGTGAAAGCTGTCATATTCGACCTCGACGGAACAATCGTCACCTTCAACCTAGACTTCAAAACCATGCGCGCCGAAGTCCGAGGCTACCTGCTGAAGATGGGCGTGCCCGCCTCGCTTCTCTCCGTCAACGAGAGCATGTTCGAGATGCTAAGGAAGACCGAGATTTTCATGAAGAACCGGGGAAAAACCCAAGTCATGGACGAACTGCGCTGCGAAGCCCTGAGCATCGCCGCCCGATACGAAGTTGAAGCCGCCACGCACACGAGCCTGCTTCCGGGCGCGGTGGAAACCCTGAAATCTCTGAAGGCACAGGGCTTAAAGATTGGGGTGTGCACCGTCAACAGCGAGAAATCTACGGAGTACATCCTCAGCCGCTTCAAGGTCACCGAGTACTTCGACGCCGTCATCTCAAGAGACAGGGTAAGCCAGGTCAAGCCGAACCCTGAGCACCTGGGCGCGACGCTGAAGGCTCTGGGCGTCTCCGCCGACGAGGCGGTGGTGGTGGGCGACAGCGTCGTGGACATGCAAGCCGCCAGAGAGCTGAAAATCATATCCGCAGGGCTGCCCACGGGTGTTTCCACGGCGGAGCAGTTGACGCGGCATGGTGCCAACTTCATTGTTACGTCGATAACGGATCTGCCTGCTCTGATTCAGCGTATAGACCAAGCCGAAACAGAAGCCTAAACCGTTGCTACAGTTTCTTGACTTCCAGAGTCAGGGTCTTATGGCAGTTTATGCATCTCGTCAGGAGAATCTCGAAGCCGTTCAGAATGTCGAAGCGTCTCTGTGTGTACCAGACATGGTCGGTGTGGTGGCAGGTGGCCTGACAGATAGTCGTATAACTCTCCGTTTCCATTCTCCTTTCTCCTGTCGCACGCTTCTCCAGCCTTGACTATGATGTGCTGCGTGGTTAAAGGCTTGTGGAAGAATCCTCTACCTCGTTCTGTGATGGCTGCGCCGCAACAACCAATACCGTTAAATCGTTGAGGAAGTGACTACATCACAGTAGTTTTGCGGATGGGGATTACTCAGATGAAAGCTCAACTCTGCACCCGAATAGACCAAATTGAAAACCACCCACTCACCTTCACCACTGTCGAAACGCCAAAACCCTCCCCCGATCAAGTCCTCATCCGAATCAGGGCGTGCGGCGTTTGCCACAGCAACTTGCACATGGTAGAAGGAGAATTCCGAGATTTCGGCGTCCCCACAAAACTGCCCATCATCCCGGGGCATGAGATTACTGGAGAAATCGAGGAAACAGGCAGCCTGACGAAGAGCTTCCAGAGGGGCGACCGCGTGGGCGTCCAGCCGCTCTGGGGCGCGGACGGAACCTGCGAGTTCTGCCTCACCGGAAGGGAACACCTCTGCGTGAACAAGCAGATAACGGGCGAGACGGTGGACGGCGGGTACGCAGAGTACATCGTGGTTCCAGCGGGCTACGTGTACCACATGCCCGAAAACCTCAAGTTCGCGGAGGCGGCCCCGCTGTTCTGCCCCGGAGTCACGGCTTACCGCGCAGTCAAAAGAGCAAACGTGCGTTTTGGGCAGCGAGTCGTTGTCATAGGCATCGGGGGCGTCGGACACATGGCGGTCCAGTTCGCCAAGCTGGCAGGAGCCGAAACCATCGCCGTCGCACGGTCCGAAGCCAAGCTGAAGCTCGCCGAGGAACTGGGCGCCGACCACGCCATAGCCGCGGACAAGCTGGAGGACTACTTGGCGAAGACGGGCAAGCCTGACGCCGTGGTGGTGTTCGCCCCGTCCCAGAACGCCATCGACCAAGCGTTGCGCATCGTCAAGCGCGGCGGAACCGTCCTCATGGGCGTCTTGGGCACCGAGCGAGTCATTTTCCCTGAAGAGTACTCAGTCGTCGGCAGCGTCATCGGCTCACGACAGGACATGAACGAGACGCTGAGGCTGGCGGCTATGGGAAAAGTCAAGGTTGAAACCACAAACTACCCGCTCAGCGAAGCCACCGACGTGTTGCTGAAGTTGAAGCAGGGCAAAATCGTCGGAAGAGCAGTCCTGCTGACCTAGCAGACGCGACTGTTGGCTATTGGGCGCGGCGTGCATCCAGAAAAAATACAAAGGAGGAGAGAGAGGGAGGAAGAGGTATCTTAAAGGATGCACGCCACATGTTACACCTTGTCGAAGCAGAATGCGTTGACCATGCTTGTCTTGGGAGTTCTGCTGTCGACGCCTTTGGACTTGGGCGCTCGCACTTTTTGCGAATGTTTGCTCGTGATGAAAACCGATTCTCCCCGATCCAGCCGCTCCTGCACCGAAGCGAAATCTACATTCTCAAGTTCTAAGATTTCGACATCTTGGCTGGCGTCGTTTCGCATGAAGAACACTTGGAAACTTCGCCGCTTCGGACTCCGGATTTTCATCATTTCTCTTAACATAGCTCTCCCACACAAACCGTTGGTTTGCAAAACGCATCTTACTGCCACGTTACGTTCGAAACTACTTAGTTAGCGAAAATTCTTAAAGTTATGTGACTGTCACCACACAGCAACACAACTGCGCACTTTCGACCATGCCTAGCTTAGAATGTACTTGAGAATGACTTCTTTTTCTATGAGCGATTCCACAACAAGGTCTGGTTTCGCCCTCTCCAACTCTCGTCTCGTGTACGCGCCGGTGACGACAGCGACGCAGCCCATCTTCGCTGCCTTGGCGGCTTTCACGCCGAAAATGGAGTCTTCGATTACTGCGCAGCAGTTTGGGAGGCTTCCGAGTTTCGAGCATGCCTGCTGGAAGATTTCGGGGTCGGGTTTTGACTTTGTGACCTCGTCTCCGCTGAGGACCACGCTGAAAAACCGACCCACACCGAGAAAGGTTATCATATGGTTGATGACGGCGCGGTTGTTCATGGACGCCAGCGCCAGCTTGACCTTGCCTTGCAGCAGCTCCAACAGCTCACGCGCTCCATCGAACAGCCTGACTTCGGGGGTTCTGTCGACTTCGACCTGGATCTTCACTTCGAGGAGCCGCTTCACTACCTCGCTGTCGAATGCTACGCCTTTGTCGCGCAGTATCTCGCGGAACGTTCCTGCCGCGCCCACGCCTATGCGGCGCTCGATGAAGTCGTCCGAAACATCAATGCCCAAGACTTCCTGCAACGCCTGATGGAATGAGGCTAGGATGACTTCCCGCGTGTCGGCGAGCGTGCCGTCCCAGTCAAAAATAACCGCCTCGAACATTTTCAGCCCTGTTTACAGGTTGAGCTACTGCGGGTTCGCGGTGAGTTTTTCTCTGATGAGCTGGCTCTTCCTCGCAGCTTCCTCTATGGCTCGGATGAGCGCCTGCCTGACCTGGCTGCCTTCAAGCTGGTAAATCGCCTCAATCGTCGTCCCGCCCGGAGTCGTCACCATATCCCTTATCTTCGCGGGGTGCTCGTTCAACTCAAGCACGAGTTTGCCTGTTCCCAGCATGGTCTGAGCCGAGGCCGACTGCGCGATGTTCCTTGGCAAGCCCAACTTGAGCCCAGCGTAGGTCATGGCTTCCACGATGATGGAAAGGTAGCCTGGTCCGCTGCCGCTCAAGCCCGTGATGGCGTCCATGTACTTCTCGTCGATTTCCTCGCAGGTGCCCATCAAACCAAGCAGTTCTTGGACTTTTTGCTTGTCTTTGGCCATGACGTCTGCATCGCAGCAGAACGCGGTGTACGACGCCTGCACGAGGATGGCGAGGTTGGGCATCATTCTTACGAACTTGGCTTCGGGAACCGTCTTCTTCAGAAACGCCAGCGGCAGGGTGGCGGCTGACGAGATGACCAGTTTGCCAGCGATGTCCTTCGCCAGTTGCTTCAGGAGGAGCGCCACATCGCCCGGCTTCACACAGATGAACAGGATGTCGGCTTCCGCCGCCGCTTTGCGGTTGTCTGATGTGGCTGAGATGCCGAGTGCCGTCATTTCTTTGACTTTTTCCTCCATAACATCCGCTGCCGTGATTGTGCCTTTGTAGCCGCTCTTGAGAAGGCTCTTGGCGATGGCGCCGCCGATGGAGCCTGCGCCCAAAACCGCGATTCGATCTTTCATGTGCGGATTCACCTTTTCTTTGTTCTACTAAACCCTCTGCACTCTTAAACCTTTATAGCGCACGCTTCTGACCCACTGTTTCCGCAGCGTGTTTCCTCATCGTTTCCTGCATCGCAAGAGCAGAGGCGTCGGTTCGCACGCCCAAAACGTTGAAGTGAGTTGCCACAGCCCTAAAGCCGCCGTCACGGAGTGCCTGAAAGAAAGCTGCCACCGGCGGCGCGGGCAACCCGAGTTTCTGGCTCACGCGGTCCAGCACAAAGTAAGTCATGGGCGCCTCCGCCTCGTCCCTGACTGTGGCGAGAAGTTTGGTTATTTTGGCGCTGTGGGTGAAGGTGTGGCGTGCGTTTTCTTCAAGCATCAACTCGCAGAAATTCCTGTCCGCGATTGCTCCGCGCCACAGGGGTCCCGCGTAATCCAGTCTGTTGCCGCATTCGGGGCAGTGGGCGGCGCGTTCGGAGAAGGGTTCCCTGATGGTTTCGCGGTGTAGGCACTTGAAGCAGTGCAGCATGTAGCCCAAATTTCGAATACTTTCATCTGCCTTCTGCGCGCCATAGTCAATCTCAGCGTAGACCCGGATGTAGTGTGCAGAGCAGTGGCTGAAGACAACATGGATGCCAATTTCGTGCTTCGCCGCCACCGACGCCATACAGCCCGCCAGCAGCCGAACGGCGAGTTCCTGGCAGTACTCGGTGCGCAGCGGCTTGCCGCCGTACTTGCGCAGGCACGCCTTCGGATGAACCCCGCAGAGAGGCGCCATGTCCGTCGCAGTAGCCGCCAGCAAACCGTGGTTGCGGAGGGCGCGAACAGCGGAATCCAGATGGGGCACAGGTGTACCGAAGGGGTCGATGTCCACGATGTCGAAACGTTTCTTGGGCTGGCTGTGGTCGCTGAGGATGCGGTTGGCTTCCCGGTGCTTCACGGTCACGCGGTCGCCAACGCCGTTCAAGGCAACGTTGCGGGCTGCGAGCTTCGCGGAGCGCTGGTTAATGTCACCGCTCACCACCGCCTTGACGCCCTGAATTTCCTTCACAAAGCGCACGCCACGAATGCCCGTGCCCGTCAGCGGCTCACAGATGCTGATGTCCCTCTGCGCTTGACGCTGGTAAACTTGGAAAGCCAGAACCGTCAGGTCACGGTTGAACTCCATGACGGGGTTATAGAAGACAGGTGCCTTGCTAGGAGCGTACTCCGACGGTCCAGTCACGAAGGCTTCAAGCTTCGGCACAATCACTGTGACTTTGCCTTCTGCGGTCGTGAGTGTTGGGAAGTCAATTTTGCGTTCTCTTACCAAGTTCGGCTTGCTCCATCAGTTATGAGTTATTGTGGTCCTTGGATGATAGACCAAGATTCGGTATGTTGAAGCTGTCAGGTTTTCTATACTTCTTTCCAAAGAATTTGGCTGACTATGCCTGATGCTATGTCGGAAGGAATTCGCATTCTCCTCAAGTATGAAAGCAAAGAATCTGGATTTCGGTACTCTCCAGCTTGCCAAATTAGGCTATCCAGTCTGAAAGCATTGAGTTCGTTGCCCAATACTCGCCTGGCTCCTCTAATTACCTGAGACCAAGCATTAATAATCTGGGTCCTATACCTAGAGGCAATATCATCTATTGAAGTGTCTTTTTCTACAAAAATAATTCCTGAGGAAAGCGATACATAGGCTATGCGGCTATCTACGACGATAGGGATGTTGGGCGGAAATGGCAGGTAGTTCTTTGTTACAGCTAGTGTCTCCATGTCAAATGCTTTCATTGCCATAACAATCGTCTTTTTGTCCATCGGATCATGCATGTGATCAGCAAGCGTCCGCCAAGTATTGTATGGATCTCTGCGGCGCTCAGATAAATGGCTCTGCTCGAACCATGAGGCAAACCCTGATTCGTACATTCGCTTTATTCTTGCTGCCTTAACAGTCCTGAAGCGACTAGAAGATGCTAGTCGAAGGTGAATGGATCTAGCTTCATCTATCGTCGAGGGAACCCCCATTTGAAAGACGATTCTTTCCAAGGGTTGCCACACGCTCTTCCCAGGATTTTTTTGCTGATAGTCAATGAGACCCGTGCCAATACCTAATAGTGCTAGGTAGCAATCGAGTTTGCTCGATGCCAATGCACCATAAGTCTTACGTAGGTTGTCAAATGTTTTGTACTCGGGTTCCTCAACATCAATCCGATTAAAAGCGTCAATTGGTATCTTACAAATGGTATTGGAAAGCTCTTCAATCCGGGATTCGTTCACCTTAATCAATTGCAACACTCTCGAATCAACTTATTCACTTCCTCACCTCTATGAAAGTTGCTGCCCGAACCCAACCCGGGATACTCATGGTTTACGTACTTCACATTGTTTCCCACATGTTTTTCGACACCCTCGACTGCTTTACGATAAGGAATTGAAAGAAAATCATGAACAACATTAATTCCATTACTCTTTACGTAGTCTGCCACGAGTACTCCTAGTCCTTTATGCATCCACCAAGCCCAAAGTGTTGACCCATCAGGAAGGCGATCATTCATAGTGCAATTGTAGTCGCGAGTTGGCTCAAACCAAGTTAACAAGCCATACAGTGCGGAAACAATGACTAAAGAGACAAACCTGGAGTTGTTTAGCTTCTGCCAGCTTTCTTCGCTGATCCTAGAGTATAAATTCCCTATGTACCTCTTGAATGCAGGCATATACAAAACCTGAGTCGGAGTGGCAAACCCTAGGTCTGGTCCTGGGGAGAGATGAAGAGTGATGGCAATTTCTCTGCGGCAACTCACTAGAGAATCAGAGAACATATCAAGATGTTTAGGCATCACGGGAACCTGACGGTAGGATTTCCCTGAGTTATGCTCTTTCTTTTTGCAACAAGGAATCAGAATAAGTAGGCGGCGCTGATTGTTGAGCAACATTGCTCGCTTCCTTCCTATTACTAATAAGGCGACTTAGAAATCAAGCTTTTGTTCTGACTAGCGCCAGCCTGGGTGTTGGTACTGAAAGAAATTTATGGATATTAGACTTCAGGTTACCCGTGGGTGAAAGGCTTGCGGAAGCGCGTGTTCCTCCTGACGGGCAGCCCAAGTGTGGGGAAAACCACCGTGCTAGCGAAGGCTGTTGAGCTGCTGAAGGCTCAAGGCTACAGCGTTGGCGGCATGCTCAGCCGAGAGGTCCGTGAGGGCGGCGTGCGTGTGGGCTTCGAAATCCTGGACCCTGCCAGCGGCAGATGGGGCTGGCTGGCCCATGTCAACCAGAAGAATGGTCCCTTGGTGGGCAAGTACCGAGTTAACCTGTCAGACTTGGAAGGCATCGGCGCCCAAGCAATACTCGACGCGTTGGCGAAGTCGGACGTCGTTGCCGTCGACGAAATCGGACCCATGGAGCTGTTTTCCGCGAAGTTCAAGGAGGCAACACGAAAAGCGCTGGCAAACGACAAGCCTGTTCTGGCTGTGGTTCACTGGAAAGCCCAAGACAGGCTGGTTCTCGAGGCTAAGTCGCGGCTGGATGCAGAAACGAAAGTGGTCACGATGGAGAACCGAGAATTGCTGCCCGCCGCACTCGCGTCGGCGACTGTTGAATTCCTCGAACGCTGCCGCTAGATCCAAGCTGTTTTGATTTCGTCCACGGTCTTGAAGTGGGGGTCATCCGAGAGGCAGGTTGCCTTCAGAGTCTGCGCCGTGGCTGCGATAATGCTTTCTGCCAAGTTCATCCTGTACTTGTGCCTCAGCTCGGCGCTGTCTCGTGCGATTTGGGCGTCGACCTTAACGACCTTGAAATCCTTCTCCAAGAGTGTGGCGCGCATGGCTGCGGTTTCCTTTCCTTCCTGGGTGAGGGTGAGCCAGTAGACTTCGTGGATGACTATGGCGGATATGAAGCGTTCCTTCGCCCTTCGGATGGCTTCCCGAGTTCTCCGCAGTATGGCGGTTTCTCGCGAATAGTAGTGTTCTAGGAAGAATCTGGTGTCGTAGAGGGTTTTAGGCATCTAAGTCCCTGAGTTTTTCCAGAAGCCTCTTCATCTCCGTAGGCGTGGCGAACTTGGCGCCCGAGCCTGCGAGGTCGAGGGTGGATTTTTTGGGTTTGAGGAGGATGCCGTCGTCCGTGTCTAAGACCTGAAGGCGGGTTCCTTCCTCAATCTTATATTTGGTGCGGAGTTCGATGGGAATGGTGGTTTGTCCCTTTCTGGTGACTGTAACTTCGTGCTCCATACTAAACCACAGTACTACCTATGCAATAGTAGTACTTATAAATATTTCATTCTTGACTGAGGTAGTACTTTGTTTTCGGTACTACTTTTTTTCATCTGTGAATATGAAAAGGCAGGCATCAGGTTTTCTGGAATTCACGGCTCAGGCGTGTTCCTCGGGCAGCCTGGCTCTGCGGAAGAAAATCCAGAACAAGGCTATGGAGACTACGTAGAAGGCGCCTGCGAGGAGGAACGGCTTCGCTAGCAGACCCATGCCCATGAGTGAGGAGCCTATTGGAGTGCTGAGTGAGTTGGGCAACTGCCAAAGCGCGGAGCTGATGCCTGAGGCTGCGCCGCGTTCGTCTTCGGGGACGAGACCCATCATCATTGACTGCTGCAGGGGGCTCGCCATGTTCATCAAGAAAGCCCGTATCGTGTAGATGAAGCTGGCTGAGATGTACTCGGGCGAGAATGGCGTGGCAACCATGAACAACATTGAGAACGCCTGCGTCACGGTGATGGCTTTCACCAAGCCGAGCCGCCTAGCGATGGCTGGAGACACGAGGGTGGCGGCACCAATTGCTATGCTGCTAACGCCAAGGATGGGTCCGCCGATGGCGTCCGTAAGCCCATACCTGAGGCCGAACCAGTACGTCATCAACGGAACAACCATGCCCGCTCCGAAGGCGACCAAGCCACCGGCGAGAAGATACTTGCCAAGGATACCCTTCGACTTGGTCGGCAACAAGTTCCTCAGGCTGGCGTCCCGCTTAAGGCAGGTTGACTCGGTCAGCCGCAGCATCAAGATAATGGATGAGAGGCTGAGCACTGCCAGGAACAGGTAGAGGACGGCGTGGCTCTGCAGACTGTTCAGCCCTAATCCTTCGAGGGGGCTTACGGAATAGATGAGTACTCCGCCGACGCCGAAGGCGGTGCTCTGGACGAAGCCGAGGAGGGAGAAGGCGCCGGTTCGGCGTTTGCTCTCGATTTTCTCCGCCAGCAGCGCGTTCGTGGATGCGGCGAAGGCTGCTTCGCTGATGCCTTTGAAGATGGCTGCGGCGAGGAGTATGGTGAAGTCTAAGGTCAGGACGAATACGGCTATGGTTACGCTGGCCATGCCGTTGCCTACGATGAGGAGTCTTTTTCTGCCGTATTTGTCCGCTGCTATGCCGAGCGGGATGCTGGCCGCGACTGTGGCGATGCCCATGGCGCCCACGATGATGCCCATGAGAACAGGTGACAAGCCTTGGACGTTGACGAGGAAATAGGGCAAGTCGGTGTAGAACATGCCGTGGGCTATGTTGGGGAAAAGACTGGACCAGATTAGGCAATTTGCCTCGTATGGTAAGCGTTTGTACTCTTCGAACAACCAGTGCCCCTGCCTCCGCGTCGCGTAATGAAGGGGTAGTTCTGGGGCACGGCCAGGGTCCCCTCGACGGAGTACTTGAGGCCGCAGGGCGACCTTCCTCTTACTACGTCCAGGCCTATCTTCTTTCCTTTTGGAGGCGACGGCTTCAGGCATATTTCGCGGGCCCTGGCTATCTCCACGACCTTCGGAGGGTGCCTTCGCCACCTCCAGAATCCCAAGTCTACGTACCTGCTGTCCAGCTCATTGGCCTTGGCCCACCTCTGGAGGTAGGAGGTCCACCTGGAGTGAAGCTCGGGATGGGTACGCCTGGTGTTCTCGAACTCCGACTGGAGGGAGGCGGGGCAGAGCCAGCAGCCTATCCTCTCATAGTCCTTTTCGTAGAGGGGATTTTGGGGAAGGCCCTTCCACCTGGTATAAAGAACCACCTCCAGGGCCTTCCAGTTGCGTATGGGGCAAAGCGCAGTCTGGCCCGGGACGTATGGATTGCTCTCCACGGCGCCGATCTTTGCGCGGCTGAAGGACTCATAAATCCTCCTTCCCTCGACGGTCAGGCAGCCCTTGGGGTAGTGCTTCTGAACGAAGGCCGTGAGGGGGCCGAGCTTGTTGGTCTTGCAGCACCATCGATAGTCCTTTGCCGGAGGGCCGAAGCTCTCCACCT
>JBHGBG010000055.1:0-16089 GCA_041946875.1 Bathyarchaeia archaeon | reverse complement strand
ACAGAGACCGACGAGGAATTCGTGCAGAAGGCAGCGGAAATCTGGAGACAGCGAACCGTTGACAAGAGTATGCGCGACCAATGCAGGGAGGCCGTCTTGAAGTATGATGTGAAGCGTATCAGCAAAGAGTGGATTGATTTTCTGAAACGAAATTAGAAATGGGGTATCCTAGGAGGCATAAAGACCTGAAGGAACTTGTCAAGCGCATGATGAAGATGCTCCTCACTGCAACTCTCCGTGTTCAAGAAGGACAACGGACTTGTGAAAATCCTCGTTCCCTATCCCGGAATGCTCAGCCCAGTCGGTGCACGAATACTCTGTCTAAGTAGATGTCCGCGATTCCGTAACTGTAAGTTCGAAACTCGACATGACTAACGAGACTCTGCAGATTGAAAGTCATCGTAACATTAGTCCATTTGTCTTGTTCCAAGTCGAAGCCTCGAATATACTCGCTTGCCAACACCGATTTGCCCGAAAAAGTCGCAAGGTCACATTTGCCAAGGAGGGTGTCGCCGTGTTCTGCAGCCTTGACCTCAAAGGTCACTTCGTACGAGCCTTGAACCAGATATGTGTAGGGTCTGTACGAGAAATACCCCTCTGTCCCATTCGGAAAAAGCAGGACAGTTCCGCTCGCCGATGATGGGTCGCCAACTAAATGGGCAGGAGACGCATAACCAATATCCTTGTACGAATGGAAAACTCTGTATTCGGCGTAATGAGCATACATTGGTTCTCCCTGGAAGCCTCGCTTGAACAATATGGACTCGCTGCCAAGCGCGTATGCGCCGTACGCTTTTGTCTGTGCAATTTCGTCGAAGATGAAATACGCCATTGCATCATTATCCATTGGTGCGAGGAGTATGTACTCGCTCCTGTCCATGAGAGACTTGACGTAGTCTGTGTCGTTGAACAAGGGAAGAACATACGCGTTTATCCTGTTCGAAACATGTGGAAATATGTGGTTCTGGGTCAACACCGATGCATCAGCAGGGATAGCTTTAGCCAAGTTTTCCAACGACGCCACTGCCTCGCTCCACGTTAAGTCCGCCAATGGGTACCAGATTGCTTGTTCTCTGACCAATGTAACCGCTAGCGGAGACAGCGGACTTACGCAGACTGTGAAAACCAAAGAGGCTGCCAACATTGCTTTGGCGATACGCATGTGATGGCGGGTCTGAAACTTACTCAATCCGTAAATTGCGGCGACAAAGACCAACGGCAGCGTATAGAGCGGGTACTGATTTCCAATCTCATAGTACGGCTTGTAGTTGGAGAACAGGAACAGCGACAAAAGCGCCAGAATACCTATCGTAAGCTTGCTTCTAAAAGAGACAAAGAGAAGAGGCCCAAACAAGAGAACAATGTAGAGAACCTTGATGAGTCCATCATACATCAAGGCGTTCAAACCGTTCTGAGGATTCAACAGAACGTAGAGAGGAAACAGCAAGGGGTCGCCCTGGAGACCGAGCACGCTGTAGGCTGACGTTGCTTTCAGGAGTTCGACGTACTGTGGATTAACCGGGAAAAGAGTCTTAACGAACATCTGAAAAGCATAGTACACGCCGCACATCAACAGCGTGATTGCCGCAGCCCCATGCTCAGTCATCCTCAGAGGTCTGCTCAGCTTGAAAAACGACTTCAAGGAGTTAGACTTCAGGAAATAGAAGACTGCAATTATGAGAACGGCAAAGACCCCTTGCTCCTGAATCATCAGAGTGAGGAGGACGAAGGGAAAATAGAGTTTCCATCGGTGTGTCACCATAAAAAAGCACGTGGAAAAGAACAAAAGAGGCAATAATGCTGGAGAATGGAAATCAAACCAGTTTGCACCTTGAAGAGCAGGGTATAGCAAGTAAACAAGAGCCAAAATACACGCGACCTTGTTGCTGTTCAACAATTTCTTGGATAGAAAATACAGCGGGACTGCACCTAGCGCCAGGGCAAAAGACTGTATAACAAGCAAAGTCGTCGGCGAAGGACTTACGGCATAGAAGGGAAGTACAAGAAACAATATAGGACTAAAATGCACTGCGAAAAAGCAGCCGCTCGGGCTGAAATACAGCTCAGCCGTATAGTAAAGGAGTCTTCCATCATGAAGAGTCGTGTAAAGAGCCTGATTGAAAATTCCCAAGTCCCACGCATAGCTCTGAAAAATACTATGTTTCAAAATCGTGAAGTAGGAAAATACACTTCCGTATAGAAGAATAGCCACCAGAATGAGCAACAAGAACAAGTCGATTCGGGGAATTCGCGAAACACATTGTCCAATCTTATTGAAGAGATGCCACATATTTCCCCGTAAGCGTCCCTTCAATCGTTCCAAGTTTTCACCCGCATCAAGGCAACAACTTGCGTTAGCTAAACTAATATCGCTTTCTCTTGTTTTGTTACATTTAGGCGAAATCGGACACTACGAAATCAGCAACTCTTCTACTCTATGAGTACAACTATCCTAGAAAGGCAGTTTCCAGCTTTTGATTTACTTTCGGCTTAACTTGGGTCTGCTCGAGTAGCCTCAATCATTATTGTCCTGTGGGGTACCATTGAAGCCGGCATGATCTTCTTCAGAAGCCTGTCCACAACGTCTACCAGATTCATGGTTAAGTTATTTCGGGGGACGCTCAGAAACTCCAGTATGCCACACGGTATATAAGAAGTGAATATTTGCGAGTTAATGATAATCGTTAGTTTCTTAGATAGAAGAGTTCTTACTATCTCGTTTCTGTCAATTGCCGAAGTATGTTCAGGATGCCTGTCCTTGAGAAGATAAAGAAGCCTCTCTTCAGGAAACGTAATAATAAGCGTCTCAGCACGAAGTTCACAAATGCTTTCTAATGTGCTGTAAGGTGCTGGTATATGCTCAAATACTTCGCTGCACAGAATGATATTAGCACATTTTGGGGAGAACGGCAATTTATGAATGTCACACAAAACATAGTCTGTGTCTTTTCCTCGATATGCAAATCTCAAAGGCTTCCGTTCAACATCGCAACCTACATAGTGGCATCTGCTTCTTGTTTTTCCGAGATAACTGGCGTAAACACCTGAACCACAGCCTAACTCTAACATTATGGTTCTGTCTCTCTGACAGAATTCTGTGAGTCTCCTCAAAACACGTTCATATCTACCCCTATAGTACCAGTTTCCCCAGTATCCTCTTCTCGTTGCAGGATGCCTTAGTATGTATCCGTAGGCTTTGTTGAACATACACATACCCGGTGCAAGTGTCGCTTTGCTATACGGATGTTTGATAGTGAGGAAAAAAGCTTTTCCAGTGCACACAGACTCTTAAGCATTATTGAAACTCATCATCTCCAGACTGTTTTCGAGGCGATGAAAAGAAAGCATAAAGTTCCTTCTAAAGATACTTTCATCAAACCTCAGCGCGATTCCCTTTAACCGTTCTCTTAGATCACTTGGGCTGTCAATGTAAGTAACGACTTTCTCGGCGATTTCCTCGTAGTCGGAAAAGCATAACTCCTCAGGCAAGTATTCAGGTATGGCACCACTTCTATGTGCTAGTGGGATACAGCCCGAAGCCAAAGCCTCTATTACAGAAATGCCGAAAGTCTCGTTAACGGCTAGGTTTAGGTAGACTGAACACTTTCGAAAAATCTCAATCTTGCTCTCTTCACTCACAAAACCAAGATACGCAAAGTTTGCTCCTTGAGCCTTTAGATTCTTCAGTGCCACCATTCCAGCGTGATCTATGTTTCCAATGATTACAAGTTTGATGTCCTTTGGCATCTGTCGGCCAATAATTGATAGTGAAGAGACTCCTGTCGTCGCCTCGGAGCGAGTCAAAAGGACATATCGTTCTCTCTTACCCCCATCAATGGGGTGATAATACTTGTGTGTTGGGACGGGAGGATACAAGACACATGACTCGACACCATACATTCTCTTGACTATTTCTTTTGTGAAGAGACTGTTGCTTAAATGAAGCCGCATCAATTTCTTGGCAAAGAACCATAGGGGCGAAAGTTTCTCGTTTTCCTCGACTCTGTAGCCAATGACTCTCTTCAAACTACCGCTTTCATTGAAGGAACGGGCGAAAATCCCGGCCTTAGGTTGGTGGTACGTAAGATGCCCCAAGACGGGAAAGGTTGGACAAGACGACGTAATCACCACGCGTGAATGACTCTTGAACTTCTCTATCGATGATAAATAGCACAACATGTAGGCAGATAGTTCAGAAAATGAGAAGGCCGCGCGTCCGATCCAATCAGGTCTGTGGGCGCGCCTCAGGAAATCCACTGCCTGGGGTACAGATATTTCATTCACTTCATAGCCTTGGCTTACTAACTCATTTTTCATTACGTAGTACACGTAATCGCCGCCTGTCTTGGGTTTCGCAGTGTCGTTCACTATAACAAAGTCAACCTTGTTCCTCACGAGCGACCTCCCCCCGGCATGAACAATTACATTCTCAATGGTAACTTAAAAAGTAATGCACAGCAGGTCCAAGGCGGACCTTTAATGCAAGCGTCTAAGAATAAGTACGCCAGCACCATTATTCGATTTGGCAAGTGTTAAGCTTAAAAGGCACGAATCGCTCAAAGGCGAATATGCAAGTCATTCTAGCTTGCCCAAGTCTAAATACCTTCGGCGGGGCAGAAAAGGTATGCGTCCATGTCATAAAGACATTGAAAGAAAAGGACCTAGACGTTACCTTAGCCACATTGGACAGAACAGACTGGACTGCGCTTGAGACCATCTTCGGTCATTCCTCCAGACCTGACAGGGAGATTTATCTGTTTGACAGACTCCCCCAAATTCGAAACACCGCTCTCAGGCAGGCTTTTCTTGCGTTGCTCTTCGCGGTGCGCCTTTTCACCCTGAAAGTTCGGCACAGAACCAGCGTCGTGATAAACATGAGCGGCGAAGTCGTTGACAGCCTCGGCGACTTAGTGTACATCAATGCTATTCCTTTGAGGCTGATGTACAGGTTTCCCGAAATCCGACCCAATCAAGGTGTTCAGTGGAGTCTCTTCAGCCTCGTATACTCTGTTTTGCTCAAGTTGCTGAGTCGTTTTCGAGGAACAGCTGTGACAAACTCCAAGTTCAACCAGCGTTTAATCGCGGAATACGTAGGCAGAAAGACGCTGGTTATAAACCCACCCGTAAGATCGCAACAAATCGCGACCCAGTTCACCAGCCAAAACCGCATAAATACGGTCGTGACCGTAGCCAGGTTCCGCTCCGCCAAAGGCTTGGCCCTCATTCCCAAGATAGCCAGCCTCACAAGTGACGGAATGTTCCTTCTCATCGGAACAGTAGACGCTGGATCTGAAGACTGCCTGCGACAGCTATCTGAACAGGTCCAGCGGCTCCACGTAGAAGACAGAGTGCACATCTTCCAGAACAAGCCTCATGAATTCACCCTGAAAGCCCTGCTAAACGCCAAGGTTTTCCTGCACACCCAACGCGCTGAAGCTTTCGGCATGTCCGTCGTCGAAGCTATGGCAGCTGGCTGCGTGCCCATCGTTCCCCATGTCGGCGGGCCCTGGGAGGAAATCCTGAATTCTCAGGAAGGCGTATACGGCTATTCATACACGAGTCCACAGGAGGCAGCCGACAAAATCATGTTGCTTTTCCACGATGAGAAACTCAGAAGAGAAGTCTCTGCGAGGGCAATGGAACGTGCGATGGCTTTTGATATGACTGTCTTTGACAAAAAGTTCTTGAGCGTAGTCGAAAGCGTTTCCCCGCGATAGGCTAGCTCAGGCATACTCTGACCAACGACGAAAACCTGCCTGTGGCATTCGCATCGCGGAAAAGATGTTCGTTATTGCCCGCGCTGCATCCGATCCTCACGAAGGCCGCCATTTTGAGCCGCTTCGTAGCAGAATCGCCCCGCTGCATGCAATTGCGCTTCGCGGTGGGAAATTGACATGAACTTGTCTACTCACTTAAGAGTTCATACGCTTTCAGGAGGTGGACAGCGAACCGAAGTCGCCGGGCAAGACTAAGGACTATTGTGCGTCAGTGAGCAACTATGGAAAAGCTTTTAAAGTTGTGACTAATAACTAAGGACGAGCGATATAAACAAAAGAGGAAAATAAGGAGAAAATACAGAGGGAATAAGAAATGAAAAAATCAATTACTGCGATATTGATGACTGCAATAATCTGTCTATCTCTAATGGTGCCGATGCTTTCAGTGCAAGCTGCAGATCCAAGTAACTGGTATATGACCGTTCCTGGCGTACTGAACTCAGACTACTACGTGCTGTACCCCTACGAGACTAACACCAGCCTCTCGGTAGGTTTCTCTAAGTTCGGTGAACTCATCAACGGCGAAGCCAACGTCGGTCTCGATTTCGGAGCTGTTGACCCATTTGCACCTCCAGCAGGTGCAACCATTGGGTCGGTTCTGGAAAGTCGTTGGCTCCAGGGATGGTTCATCAACATAACTTACGACCACAGAATCATGGGTCGGAGAAACGTCTGGGCAATGGCTCTGTACTCTGACGGTGTACAGTACGGCAACGACTGGATACGAGTTGACTTCCCCAGTGACTACATACCTCCTCCTTCAACCCTTCTATGGGAGGATCCAAGGGACCCTGGCTCCCTACTCTACGGCCCAGGACCCTACAATCCGAACCCAACAGTCCATGGCGGACGCAAGACAAACGGAACAGCTGTTACTTCGCCGATCAACGTTCTCTACAACGGACCTAGAGAGTTTATAGCTGAATGCAGAACTACTCTCTACGACCATCCAGCCTTCCAGGACAACAGCACCACAGCTACCGAGGGAGACATTGCGCTGGTTCAAGTGGTCATAACTATTGTCTTCGACAAGGTGAAGAAAGAGGTCAACCTGCTGAAGGACGTCAAATCTATCCTTCCGCTGAAGGAAGGCGAGAAGATGAAGGTTGAATTCAGCAACAGAGGCGAAGTTGACCTTGGCATTGAGCCGAACTACGCGAGCTATGCCCACTTCTACACCGAAGGCACAACGGCTGACGACATCGTTGGCGCGGACACTGTTGTTGAAGGCCAGCCCACGGAATATGGCTTTGGTTACCGCGACGGGGCAGGCAACTTGGTAGACAGCTGGGAACTGATCCAGACAGAAGACCCACGTGATCAGACTGAGGCAGGCGAGTGGCCGTTCTTCAGCGCTGCAGGTCCATACCCGCAGGCATATCCCGACGACCCCACGATGGACGTTGCCCAAGCCATACACACTGGCACAACCGGCAACTACGTGTGGTACGCTGGATTCTGGCCAAGCCTGAGCGACTGGAGCATTGATGGCTGGGACAACTGGTGGCACAGCTTGAAAGCTTACGACCCACACTGGATTGACCTGCGACCGACCATTGGTGAGCCGTCAATTCCATTCTACATCGGTGAATGGGACTTCGTGCTCTACTACAATGGAGACGTTGAGAACAGGACGCAATTCAGAGGCGTAACCGAGTACGGCGTTGTCTACCAGCACGACGCAGAGGACAAACAGCAAGGCGAGTTATTTGACAACGTCATCGACAGAGAAGTTCGGTACTACCTGGATCAGACGTTCAACCCATGGGACCTTCAGGAAGCAGTGCACAAGGAGTACAAGCGCTGGCTAGAATGGAAGACAACGAGCGCCACAACCTTCACGACGAAGTGGTTCCCAGTTGACGTTGCACCAGCGAGCGAGTGGGACCAATACGCAGAGTTCTCTGACAGAGTCATAAACATGGCAACCGGCAAGCTACTGAACAGATACAAGGGCGACTACACCCTGACGCTTAATGCTGATGGAACAGCGACATTCCGCGGACTCCCGACGGCTGTATGCAAGATACTCTACTCCACCGAAGCAGAATACGAAAGCGTTGAAGACATTGGACCGTTTGACTTTGAAGTCGTAAACGCCCCAGCTGACTCGGTGGGAGACACGGTGTCCTTGGTTGGTTCGGAATACGACGAATGGACCGACCCAATGGGCGTCAACTTCCTAGTTGGCGTGGACGACCTCAACATGGTTGCGACTCTGCTCGACGCTGAAGGCGACTTCGCAGCCGAGTTCGAGCGCGAACTAAACGGCTGGGAAACAGACTTCGAGGTCTTCAAGGGCTCTACATACACTGGCAGTTGGGACTACCAAGACTTGGCACCGCTCAGCGACGAGAACGTATCCGTAGCTATACCCATGATTGACATACACTGGTACATCACCGCGCCGGCATACCAAGACCTCCACATCTGGGAACTGGGCTTCACAGGCTCTGTTGACATCGTCGTCAGCTACAACGCCACCGAGAACACGATGAACGTAACTGCCGAAATCGACCTCGACTCACCGTATCCATATGTTAGCTTTGAAGTGGTCTACTCTGAGAGCGCTCCAGGCCGGTATGAATGGGTGGAAGTCGGAAGAGACGCAGCAACAGTTGACTCCGCAGGCGCCGCTCTGGTAGCCGAAGCGTTCGACTCCTACAAGGAGATACAAATCGGCATCGCCGGAGAGGACATGTGGGACACTGAGATAGCAAACCAGATTCCGAACGTTATGGCAAAGTTCGGTTCTGGCAGCACTGTAGCCGACTACAAGGATGCTCCATCGTCACCATGGAACCAGCCAGGATTCCGAGCAGCACTCGCCGATGACTGGTGCACGACGTGGCCAGTCGCAAGCTCGAACATGATCTGTGTCGGCGGTCCGCTGGCTAACGTACTGGCGTACTACTCGAACGACTTCACGACCGCGTTCTACGGCATCAGCCAATTCGCAGCTGGCTCAGCTTACGATGGTAAGATCACTGGCATACCCTGCTGGAATAGGGCATGGGCAGTGAACAACCACGAGTACAATGTCTACAGCAGCTCAAGCGCTGTTGGCTACGCAGTGATCTCAACCTACATAGACATTAACGGCACAGAAGTCTTTGATGTCTACGGTCACTGGGGCAGAGACACCTACTACGCATGCCAATGGCTGCACGGTGATCTGGCACGTGACCTGAACAAGGACGGAGTCCTCGACGTACCTCCAGGCATCATACAACTGCAGTCCGGACCATCTGGCATGACATCGATAATCCTGAAGATCAACTACGCAGACCCGAAGCACCCGACGTTCAGCATCGTAGAATGCCTCGGAACCATAAGTGAAACGCTCTGGATACACATCGCAGAGCAGAAAGGCGGAATTCACGACCCATAAAACAACATTCCCCTCTTCTTTTTTTAGTCTCAACTTTTAAAGATATTCTCGCTTGAGCCGCAGGCATCTTTTCGCGTGCTAGTATGCCGTCTTTCTCGTGGGAAATTTATTGGCTTTATTGGCTAGCTTGAGCGAGGGCTTCGTTTCCTCTGTCGGCGCAGGTGATTGTTTTCAAGAATGTGACTTCAGCGTTCATAAGGCTTTTAAAACAGATACAAAATCAAGCAGGTTGTCGCGAAACAGGAGAACCAGTGTTGCACGATATGCAACGCACACACACCAAGCGCCAGTATGCACCTTGAGGTTCAGCCGCATGACTTACAGTCTAGCAACGCTGAAGACAGATCTCAGGAGCCACTGGTGGATACTTGCAGCCTTCGCCGTTCCCCTAGTCGTCAGAAGCATACCGGAGGTACTGTCAGGACCGTACCCGCTTGGACTTGACACCCTCAGATACATCTCTCTCGTCGATCAACGCTGGGTGTTCTCCCTTACCCCCCTGGCCTTCCTGAAGACGACAGGGCTGTTCTACGCTTTGGCTGCTCTGCCCTACAACCTCACAGGTGATGCGTCATTCGTAATTAAAACGCTTGGACCCATACTCTTGAGCGCACTTTCTGTGATGATGTATCTGTACGCACGGAAAGGTCTTCAATGGAGCAACGCTACGTCTCTGCTCGTTTCGGTGTTGGTGTCCACCTACTTCGTCTCTCTACGAATCTCGTGGGACCTTTACAGGCAAACTCTCGGTTTAGTCTTCCTCATGGCCGTCCTAATCCTGCTGAAGTCTACTCAGTCCCCTCGTCGGTACCCCGCAATAGGACTCCTCATGATTCTGACCGTGTTGACGCAACAGCTAGCAGCGGTCGTCATGTTTTTCATCGTTGGGCTCCAAGCTTTAGGTTTTCTCTGGCGGAGGCGGGGCAAGGATTTTGCCTGGTTGGCTACGTTGACAAGTTTGTCGGGGTCTGTGTTTGTGTTTCAGCAGTATTCTTTGCAGCTGGGGACGTTTGTGATTCCCGTCATGAACGTCGCGCCGGAACCTTCGGTTGCCCTCGCGGCGCACGTCGGAGGACTCATCGTTTACTGCTACGTTCTGATTCTGCCTCTGGTCTTCCTCGGGCTGAAGAGTCTCAAGGATCCGAGCTTGAAGTATTGGACGATACTGTGTGCTGCCATCCCGCTACTTACGGTGCTCTGGCCAAGCTCCTCCTTTTCCTACTGGAATCGCTGGGTCTACCTTCTCGTCTACCCTCTGCTGTTCTGCACCGCCTACGGACTCGAGAGACTTTGGAAGTCCTGGTCCACTGTCAAGAACCGACTGAGGCGTCTGCTTCCCAAAGCCTTTGCCTTGACGTACCTCTCTTTCCTCTTGGTGCTGTCGGGCTGCTACATTGCGACAACGCCGGAGAACTCTTTTCCCTACTTCTCCCAGTACAACCCATACCTGACGTACATACCGTCATCCATGCTTCAGACTACGGTCTCATCCGCAGATGCTCCATCCCTCGTTGAATGTATCGGTTGGCTGAACGCAAACTCCAACGGAAACTCAGCCATTGTCGCGCACTACGCGCTCTACGATTGGATCCACACCTACTCGGACGGCGAGCACTTAGTGCTTGTCCAGGATGGTCCGTTCATGTGGACACCGACCCAAAACGAGAGCGAACTTGCCGACAGAATGGTGACCGCCGCGCGGGAGGCGTTGACCGATGGGTTTAGTCAAGTCTACACGGTGTGGTGGGTGGATGGCGAAGGGTGGTACCAGATTCCGAGTTTGCCTTCTTGCTTTAAAGAAGTGGACAGTTCTGGAAGAATGGCCGTCTACGTATACGTTCCAGAAGCATAGATGAGCCATCACCGGCGATGAACATTCAACGAGAAAGGCGATTGCTGCATTATTCTGCTTCTGTTTCAAGCGGATTACTGGAAAAACCATGCACTGAACGGTTGGATTCTGATTTCCACGCATGAACTCAGAATAAGGATTAGCAGTTCGCAAGTCCTAAGTAGTAAGTATTCTGATTAAGAGACTCGATAAGGATTTGAAGAAAGGCTTCAGAGGATGAGGACAGCATGATAAAGACCGAACCGCGGACTGGCACATCCAATTTCTTCAGCAAACTGCAGCTGATACGGCTCAAGAGGAAAGCCATGCGCTACGGCGTGTGGTTCCGAGTACTGCCAAGAATAGATAGGGCAATTATTGAACTAGCTGTGAGAGTAACGGACAGAATCCGCAGCCCAGCCCTAGCCAAAATCATCGCTACAATCGCAGGGAAACTGGAGGAATTCGTGGAAAGCAGACTTGTGCGAGTCACGCGAGAAATCGGTCTCCCACTAACCCGCCGACTCAGCTCATACGCTCAGAAATGGGGCTACAAGACGGCCAAGGCTTGGGCAGGCAACGCAGACTTCGCCCGATACTTGGCGGTCATGAACCTCAACACCTGAAGGTCTAGGGGAAACCAACTCCACAATGAGATCCTCAACGTCGGTTCTTCGACACATTTCAGTCTGTGAGGGGCAAGGGCTTGGTGGAAATTGAACCCACTGAGTTGTCTATAGGGCAACTTGGCTTCTCTATAGCTAAACCGCTTGTGGTTGCAGGAATCCCAGCGTTTAACGAAGAGGAAAGCATCGCCCGAGTGGTCTTGGAAGCGCAGAAATTCGCGGATATCGTTATCGTCTGCGACGACGGGTCCGAAGACATGACTGCAGAAATTGCCGAACGATTGGGCGCAGACGTAGTTAGACACAAAGAGAATTCTGGTTATGGCGCTGCCATCAGAACTCTTTTTGACCGTGCCCAAGAACTAGGCGCAGACGTGCTTGTCACACTGGATGCTGATGGGCAGCACGACGCCAACGAAATCCCGAGCGTGGTGAAACCCATAATTGAAGGCGAAGCTGATATTGTTATAGGCAGCAGGTTCATCGACAATAAGGGTTCTTTGGAAATGCCTCTGTACAGAAGAATCGGGGCTAAGTTAATAACGAAGATAGTTAATGGCTCAGCAAAAAACGGAGTCAGCGACAGCCAAAGCGGGTTTCGCGCCTACAACCGACAAGCATTGGAACGACTCAACGTTTTCGAACCCGGCATGGGCGCAAGCGTAGAGATTTTGCTGGAAGCAAGTAAATATGACCTGAGAATCTTCGAGGTTCCCAGCTCATGTAAATACGAGAGAGGTGGCGTAGCAACATCAACGGAGCACCCGGTCAAACACGGCGTCGGCGTGGTCATGTCCATTCTGCGGCTAATCGTCGAAGAAAGACCGTTGACGGCCTTAGGCATCCCCGGCATGCTGTGCCTCTTGACTGGCGTGGGTTTCGGCGCGTGGATGCTGCAGATTTACTCAGTTGAGCATTATATTGTGACTAATATAGCGCTGTTCTCTATCGGATTCTTGGTAATCGGCTTCTTCGTGGTCATGACGGCTCTGATGCTGTACGGAAACACTAGACTTTTCAGGCGGCTGAAGGTCCGCTGAGTTCAGTTCACAACAGTTGCGCGGAAGAACTCGCTGAGTACCCGTCGACGTCCGGTTTCCTCGTCAGTCCAAGGCGATCGCTCAAATCGCTACAAATGAAATCGCATCAGACGTGATTCCTTGAGAAGACAATGGGGTTCGCAATGGGACAACCAAATGATGAATTACCTGTCCCAAATAGGACCAGATATTGCCTTCAAAGAAGCGAAGAAAATGGCACTTAACGAGTCTTGCTTGGTACTCGGTGCCGGACCAGAAACCGCTCAAATTAGCGAGCTTGCCCACGACACTCTCGGAATCAACATCTGCATGGACGAACTGAGAGCCATCAAAGACTCCGGCGTAGATGCCCATCTGATTCGAGCGGACGCTCAGAAACTTCCGCTGAAATCCTCCTACTTTGGCTTCGTCCTATGCAGAGCAACGCTACATCACCTAGGCAACTTAAACGGAGCGCTGACAGAGCTGAACCGAGTCCTCAAAAGAGGCTCACACGTGTACCTTCATGAACCTGGCATCTTGAACTTCGCAGCTTTTCTTGGTCGCAGGTTCTTCCCAACGGACATTCATGACCCGACCGAAAAACCCTTCAATCCTATCGTTCTGAGAAAAACTCTGCTTAAAAACTTCAAAATAGTGAAGGAAGAGGACTTATTCATTTACGCGCATGTTTTCCCAGTGCTGGGCAAGAGACTGCCGTTGCTTAACAATCGCCATCTGCTCAAAGCGATGTTCGGTCTCGACAACGCGCTTTCGAAGACTTTTCTTGGGAACCTCTGCTGGATTTTCATTTTTGTCTTGAGGAAGAATTGACGACCAACCCTATAGCCTTAGAATGAATCGAATCCACCGAGGGTCGAGTTAGTTCACTTGAATATTCTGATGGTCACCACCTTTTATCCTCCCCACGTGGGCGGAATCGAATACCATGTGGAAGCACTTTCGAGACACTTGACCAAGAGAGGGCACAAGGTTACTGTACTCACTTCGATGCTATCCAGAAAAGGTCTTGACTCTCACCGAAAGGCTTCCGACGGCATCGGCGTGTACCGACTGAAAACCATCTTTCCCCCTCGCTGGCCGTATCCGGCGTTGTCAAGCCAGGGCTTCGCACCAGGCGCCCACGAAGCAATCAAGAAGATTGTTAGTGAACGAGAAATCGACATTGTTCACGTTCATGGTCACCACTACTACCTCAGCTGGACAGCAATAGATGCCGCAAGAAGCCTTGGCGTACCCTCCGTCATGACGCTTCACGGGTTGTATGCGCTCAAACCAACCGATTTTCTAGCCAACGCGCAGGAGGAGATCTTCAATCGCTTCATCTTCAGCCGAGCGCTCAAGAAAGTAGACGCGACGATAGGTCTTACTCCGACTATAACGGAATACGCCCGCAAATACGGACCTGTCTCACAGAACTATTTCACCATCCCGAATGGGGTAGATCAGGAAATTTTTACGTCTAACCAGGAAAATCGGTCGAACTACAGAAGAAAATACGGGATTGAAGACCGAATCGTGGTTCTGTTCAGAGGCAGATTTGCGGCCGTCAAGGGCGTGCGCGAACTTGCAGCAGCCTCCAGACTCGTCGTAAAAGAGAATGCAAAGGTCTTCTTCCTTTTCGTCGGTGACGGACCGCTTTCGGGAGAATTGGCAAGGCTCTTGGAGCCAATTCGAGCCCGTTCTAGGATTCTTGGTTGGTCTCCGGTTGACCAGATACATGAGCTTTACATTGCTTCGGACATTTTCACCTTGCCCTCGAAATCCGAAGCCCTGCCGCTGACTATTCTTGAAGCAATGGCTGCGCGTCTGCAGATCGTCTCTACGCCCGTGGGCGGTATCCCTGACATTCTGGAATCCTATCCATACAAAACCTACATCAAAGAGGCGTCTCCGACGGACATATCTGCTTCCCTTCTGAACGCGATCGATAAGGCTCAGAAGAGAAAGGCTAAGCCAGCGCAGCATTCTTACGGGTTTTTAGATGCTTTCCGCTGGGATAAGATAGCTTCACAGGTGGAAACGGTATATCGTATCGTTCTCGGCAACAGACTGCCTGTCCAAAAAGAGCATACTCTGCAAACATTCATAGGAGCAGCTGATGAACTTCAAGCTCCACAAGAAATCCACTAGAAACGTCCTGTTCATCGCTAGCTACGCAGAATGCCCGCGTGTCTGGAAGATGGCGTCAGTTCTCGCTGAACGACACTTCAAAGTGACTATCTTGGAGTGGGACAGAAAGGCAGAACTGCCCGCTGCGGAAAATGCCAGCGGCATGTGTGTTCGTCGCATGAAACTGAAGGCGCCGTACGGCTCAAGGCTGATTCTCTTCCTACCTGTCTGGTGGATGTACGCGTCCTTGTACCTGCTTACGCACCGTTTTGAAGTTGTCCAGCCTCAGAACTTGGACAACCTGGTCGTTTCGTGGATGGTTTCCCATTTGAGAAGAGCAAAAATCTCGTATGACATCGCGGATTTCTACGCAGACACCTACGTTCCGGGAAACGTGACGCCTCTGAGGAGATTCGTGGCTTGGCTGGAGAGGAACCTAATCATGTCTGCAGATGCAGCAATAGCCGTCGATGAAGCTAGGTTGAGACAGATTAACCTCCCGTCCGTCAAGTTTTCCGTTATATACAATTCTCCCCCAGACATATACTCCGATTTCAAGGGGAAACGGGCGGACAAGGCGCGTTCAAATTTGCCCTTCACGATTTTCTACGCAGGCATACTTGAAAAAGACCGAGGCCTAGATATGATGGTTGAGGCAATCAGAGAATTGCCGAACGTAAGGCTGGTGGTCGCTGGCTTTGGACATTTGGAGAAAGAATTCTCCAGACTGGCCGGCCGCCACAACAACGTGGAGTTTCTGGGGCGAGTTCCCTACGACAGAGTCTTGGAGCTGACTCACGCAAGTGACTGCGTCATAGCCATTTACGATCCAACTGTGCGGAACAACGTCTTCGCGTCGCCCAACAAGCTGTTCGAGTCCATGCTTTGCGCAAAACCCATCATCGTGAGCGACGGAACGGCGATGTCAGAGGTCGTTCGGCGTGAAAGGTGTGGTTTCGTGGTTGAATACGGCAACGTCAAGCAGCTGAAGGAGTTGATTCTGCGAATCAAGGAGGACCGTTGGCTGTTGAATTGGTGCGGCGAGAACGGTCGCAGAGCGTACGAACGTGACTATGCTTGGTCTTTGATGGAGACGCGATACATGGAGACTCTCAGTGTCTTTCTGCCTCAGTGCGACGCCTGAATTGGGTGAATCCATGAGGAAAACGGACCGAAGAGGCAAATGCCCGCTGTCCATTCTGATGGGTTCTATCAATCCCTACTCGTATCTCGGGCACTCTCAGAGAATGTTCTCTCTGGCTAGCCACTACGCAAGTTTGGGGATGAAAATCACGTGGATGAACCCGCCCAG
>JBHGBG010000054.1:0-16321 GCA_041946875.1 Bathyarchaeia archaeon | reverse complement strand
AAAATCCTATCCCACGACGCTTAACAGAAAAACCCATCTCACGCCAAGTTACCAGAACCCTGCAATGAGTTTCTATTAGGCTCCAAATATGATGGCTTCCGTTGAATCGCAGGGCAACAGCATTGGCATCGATGGGCTATTCCACTCGTAGTGGCTTCTCGGTCTTGTAGTCCGAGACTACGCGGAGCTCTCTCGCTCGGAACTGGGCATCCAACTCTGCGTCGCCAGTGTCCACTCGCAAGGCTGAGAGATTGCGGAGCTTGCTCTCCGTGGCGATAACGACTACGTTGTCCAAGCCGACTCGGCGGATGACTTCGGGGCTTATCTGCTGGTTTCCTCTGCCGAACACGAAGCCTTGTCCGCCGATGGGCGTGACGATTATCTTGGCTTTCCTATCTCGGATTGCTTCCAGAATCCATTTTTCGTTGACGTCGGCTGCGACTATCTTCTTGTCCTCGAAGATGTCCACGCCCAGCAGCGTCTTCTTCTGGTCCAGCAAGTCGGCGATGACGCGGGTGGTCGTTCCTGGGCCGACTATGTACAGGGTGTCAGCCTGCATAGTCTCTATGATGTAGATGGCGATGGCAGCCTGGTTCCGCAGCTCATCCTCGGTCATGGGGCTGGCGAGCTTGTTCGCCTGAATCAGATGCGGCTCATAAGGCGTAAGCAAGTAGCCGTACAGCTCAGCGGATACGCGTCCCACTCGGAACACCGCCTCGTCTATATCCATGACCTCCGCCTCACGCAGCGGCAGTTCACTCCAGAGAAAATTCGCAGCCACGCGTGCCGCGCCCGCAGGCGTGACGGCGAAGCAGGCGCTGTGCATCTTCACGCCCGTCGGCACCCCAAGCGCGGGAAGCTTCATGTCCGTCGCCTGCTGCACATCTCTTGCGGTGCCGTCGCCGCCGCAGAAAACCAGCAGGTCAGCGCCCTCGTTCACAATTGCCTTCGCGGCGACCCGCGTGTCTTCGGCTGAGGTTTCTTTCTTTCTCTCGCCCACGACTCTGCAGTTGAAGCCGAGTTTCTGCGCCTCGTACTCCCCCATCGTGCCCGCGCCCACGAGAAGTCGAAGGCTCGGCTTGAGTTGCCTTAGTTCGGTGAGGAAGGCTTCTGCTTTCGCGGGCGCCACGGGCTTCGCGCCCAAGGCTACGGCTTTGGCGAGGACTTTTTTTCCGTCGGTGCCTTTGAGTCCGACGGGTCCGCCCATTCCAGCCACGGGGTTGACTATGAAGCCCAAGGTCTTCGTTGGAAGAGGTTTGGCTGTGCCGCTTTCGGTCATGCGGATGCCTTGAGGTTGGTTATGGTTGTGGAGGAATAAAACCGTTAGGACCGAAACCTGCGCTTTCAAGGGAACAGAAAAGGGAAAAAGGGAAAGAGACCACGACTCGAGTGGTCTTTGAGGTTTAGAGGGGTTCGCAGCTGATGAACTGCTTGTTGACGTTGTCCAGCCACGGATACAGCTTGTGCAGCTTCTGCATCGACTCCGCAACCTTCTCCGTCGGGTACTCGTACGGCTGCAGTTTGCCACTGAAGTACTCGTCGTAGGCTGCCATGTCGAAGAACCCGTGTCCGCAGAGCACGAACAGGATAGTCTTCGCCTCGCCCGTCTTCTTGCACCTGAGCGCCTCATCTATGGCGCCCTTGATGGCGTGTGACGGCTCGGGCGCTGGAATGATGCCTTCGGACTGGATGAACAGCTTCGCCGCGTCAAAGACCTCGACTTGGTTGAAGGCTTCGGTCGTCATCTTCTTCTCCTGCGTCAGAATGCTTATGGTCGGTGCGATGCCGTGATATCGCAGCCCGCCCGCGTGGATGGGTGCTGGGATGAAGTCATGACCCAGTGTGTGCATAGGGACGAGCGGCGTTATCCTGGCGGTGTCGCCGTGGTCGTACTCGTACTTTCCTTTCGTGACCTTCGGACAAGCGGTGGCTTCGGTGGCGACGAACTTGCATTCTTTGGGTGCCTTCTTCGAGACTTTGTCGTAGTAGAATGGCCACATCAAACCGCTGTAGCTGCTGCCTCCGCCTATACAGCCGTAGATGACATCAGGGTAGTCGTCGACCATCTCCAGCTGCTTCTTGGCTTCCAAACCCTCGATGGTCTGGTGGATGAGAACGTGATTGAACACGCTGCCTATGGCGTAGTTCGCTTCTTCCTCGTTCACGAGCGCGTCCTCCACGGCTTCGCTGATGGCTATGCCCAGGCTGCCCTTGTTGTTCGGATCTTCGGCGAGGATTTTCCTTCCTGCCTCGGTTCGACTGCTTGGGCTGGCGATGCATTCGGCGCCGAAGGCGTTCATGAGGCTCTTGCGGTAGGGTTTCTGGTCGAAACTGGCTCGGACCATGTAGACGGTGGCTTTGAGTCCAAACATCATGGCCGCGAACGCCAGGGCTGAGCCCCACTGTCCTGCACCCGTTTCGGTAGCCAAGCGTTTGGTGCCTTCCTTCATGTTGTAGTAAGCCTGTGGCACGGCGGTGTTGGGTTTGTGGCTTCCCGCAGGGCTGGTGCCCTCGTACTTGTAGTAGATTTTCGCTGGTGTTTTCAGGGCTTTCTCGAGTCCGATGGCTCGGATCAGCGGGCTGGGTCGCCATATTCTGTAGATGTCTCGGACTTCTTCGGGTATGTCTATCCATCGGTCTTGGCTCATTTCTTGGCCGAGGATGGCTTTGGGGAAGATTCTCGGGACGATTCCTGCTCCGGGCTGCTTTGTCGCTGCGTCTATGAAGGGCGGCAGCGGCTTGGGCAGGTCGGGAGTGATGTTGTACCACTGCTTGGGTATGTCGTCTTCTTTCAGGAGGATTTTTCTGGTTGGCATTTTGGTTTACCTTTCTTGCGTTGTATGTTATATGTTGGATACACGTACGTATAGGAACATATTTATACGTTGCTGTACAGAACCGTACACGGGATGAAAGCGGAAGTGTGGAGCACAATCAAGAAACACCTCGAAGCCTACCCTGAAAGACTCAAAGTCGCACGCGTACTCATCGAAAACGGCTTAAGCGTCCAAAACCACAAAATCTGCCTCAACCAAATCGAAATCCCACCCGTCCGCATCGCCCGAGTCGCAGGCGTAGACCGACGCACAGTCAACGAAACGCTGCGCATCATCAAAGGCAACCGTGAACTCCGCTCCATATTCGAGGAAATCCGACCGGCCGGCCACTCTCTCAGAGAAATCGCCAAGCACCTCGACCTAGGCGTCGTCGAGATAACTGTCAACGACCCCAAGGCCCACGGAATCCTTGCGAACTCCGCCATGATTCTCACGAAGGGCGGCTTGGGCATACGGCAAGCCATCGTGGACGACCCCGAGCTCTCGCCCGAGCCGAAGCTCACGCTCATCGTGGAGAAGAAGATTCCGGGCGAACTCATATCCGAAATGCTCAAAATCGAGGGCGTCGCCAAAGTCTCCGTCTACTAACCCGTGCCGTCGGGCGGAATGCACACGTAAGTGGCAAACCGAGCGCACTTCACGGTTTGAGCATGGCTAGTTCCACGGCACCTTAGAAAAACTTATATGGCAAATGTGTTTTGTTGTTTTTCGCATTAAAGGGGTTTATTGGATTTGTCATCAAATACACAACCTGGCGGGGTGCCAGTTCTCGTACTAAAGGAAGGCTCCAGCAGATCACGCGGACATGAGGCGCAACACACGAACATAACCGCGGCGAAAATCGTTGCCGAAAGCGTCCGAAGCGCCCTCGGCCCCAAAGGCATGGACAAGATGCTCGTCGACAGTTTCGGAGACGTAACCATCACAAGCGACGGACGCACCATCATGGATGAGATGGACGTGCAGAACCCAGCCGCCAAGATGCTCGTCGAAGTCGCCAAGACCCAGGACAACGAAGCCGGAGACGGAACCACATCAGCAGTCATCATCGCTGGAGAATTGCTCAGTCAAGCCGAAGAGCTCATAGAGAAGAACATCCACCCAACCGTTATAATCGACGGCTACACTCTCGCCCAGCAAAAAGCCTTGGAAACCATCGAGAAAATCGCCATGCCCGTTGACCTCAAAACGCCCGACTACCTGAAGAAGGCGGCAGTCACGTCCATGGCTAGCAAGCTCGTGGCGGAACACAAGGAATATCTCGCCGACATGGTTGTCAAAGCCATGCTTGCAGTCGCCGAAAAAGAAGGCGGAACCTATAAGGTAGACGTCGACGATGTCCGAGTCGAAAAGAAAACAGGTGAAGCCATCCGCGACACCAGCCTCATAAACGGCATAGTTCTCGACAAAGAAATCGTCCACTCAGGCATGCCGAAAAGGATAGAAAACGCCAAAATCGCCCTCATCGACGCCTCGCTTGAGATAGAGAAAACCGAGCTGGACGCCAAAATCAACATCGAAACCCCAGAGCAGATCGAAGCCTTCCTCAAACAGGAAGAAAACATGATCAAAAGCATGGTGGACAAAATCGCCGCCTCAGGCGCGAACGTCGTCATCTGCCAGAAAGGTATAGACGACGTGGCTCAACACTTTCTCAGCCGAAAAGGCATGGCTGCGGTCCGCAGAGCCAAGAAATCCGACATAGAGAAGCTCGCCAAAGCCACGGGCGGAAACATACTCACCAACCTAGACGACATCTCGCCGAACGACCTCGGCTACGCCGCCCTCGTCGAGGAACGCAAGATAGCGGAGGACAAGATGACTTTCATCGAAGGCTGCAAGAACCCCAAGGCAGTCACCATCCTCATCCGAGGCGGAACCCCACGCCTGAACGCTGAAACAGAACGCTCGATTCACGATGCACTCTGCGTTGTCCGAGACCTGATTCAAGAACCGAAAATCGTCGCGGGCGGAGGAGCCCCAGAGCTTGAGATGTCACGCGCTCTCAAGAAGTACGCTGAATCCCGTTCGGGCAGAGAGCAGCTGGCGGTGAAAGCCTTCGCAGACGCACTCGAAGCCGTGCCTAACACGCTGACCGAGAACGCTGGCTTAGACCCAGTCGACACCCTCTCAGAACTCAGGTCAAGGCACGAGAAAGGCGAAACCTGGGCAGGAATCGAAGTGCTCTCCGGCAAGGTGCAGGACATGACGAAAGCAGGCGTCTTCGAACCCATAGCCGTCAAGAAACAGATAATCAAGTCCGCAGCCGAAGCCGCCATGATGATAATCAAAATCGACGACGTAATCGCCGCCGCAAAAATGAAGGCGCCCCCAGTGCCCCCGGGCGGAGGCGGAATGGGTGGCATGGGCGGTATGGGTGGAATGGGAGAATACTAGCATGTCAGTCCAAGAAAAAATCTTCGTAGGTCCCCCGAAGATCACGCGGTTCGAGAAAGCCCGCATTGTCGGCGCTAGGTCGCTGCAGATATCCATGGGCGCCCCAATCCTGCTGCCGCTGGACGAAAGCCTGTCCGCAGGAGGCACAGGTTTGAACAGTCCCATCGAGATTGCGTTGAAGGAGCTAGAAATCGGCATCCTGCCCATGACCATCAGGCGGACGCTGCCCGACGGCACCTATCAAGATATTCCGCTGAAGTGGCTCATAGTCAGCTAGCGCCACTCCGCTTTCTTCGGAGCCGTCAGGTCGGGCGTCAACTGCGAAGCCGATTCCGAGAAACCAAACTGCACGCACCATACCACAACCTATTTATTCTCTGAGAAAAACACCTTAAGAAGCTACGCTCAAGCCCAAACTAGGAGTGAAACCACGCCATGTCAGAGAACAACTCAGTGCTCATCGGCAAGAAACCCGTCATGAACTACGTCCTCGCCTGCATCACGCTGTTCCACGGCGGAGCGAAAGAAGTCAACGTAAAAGCGCGCGGAAAAGCCATCTGCAGAGCCATCGACGTAGTCGAAGTCGTCAGACGCAGATTCCTACCCGACGTGAAAATCAAGAAAGTCGGCATCGGCACGGACCAGGTCACCCCGCAGCAGGACAGCGAACAACTCACCAACGTAAGCACGATTGAGATAGTACTCCAGCGCTGAAACGAGGATGGCAAACAGGAGCGAAAGACTCCTGCAGACACATAACAACCGCAGGAAGGCTTCTCCCCATGAAAACGGAACTATGCAGCTTCTGCCTAAAGAGTGGCATGCTATGCCAAAAGTGCTCAGCCAAGGTCAAGGCTGGGGAAATCAGTGACTTAGACCTGAGAATAGCTCGCCAACTGCTCCTTTTAGAAGACAAGTATCCTTCACTCCAAAGCGTTTGCTTCCACAAGGCCGTAGACGCGGGAAAAACCATCGCTCTCATCGTCGGACACGGCGACGTACCCAGAATCCTGGGCTACGGCGGAAAAATCGTCAAAAACCTGAACGAGGAAACAGGCAAATCCATCCGCGTGCTGGAAAACGGCGTGGACGACCGCAAATTCCTCGAAGACCTCTTCACACCCCTCAACATTCTCACGATTAACACGATTTGGCTGCCCGACGGCACCACCGAAACCCGAGTCATCCTCCGACGGAAACGCGGAGCCCAACTCCCCTTCGACCTCAAAGCCCTGAAAGAAATCGCGCAGTCCGTCCGCAAAATGTCGCTGCGCGTCGAGTTCGCAGACTAAGGAGAACTGACTTCTCATGCCAGACCCCATAGGCGACTGGGTCAGAACCTACTACACCACAAACGTCACGCCCTACATGGACGGAACGGAAGTCACGCTTTTCGGCTGGGTGCAAGAAGTCCGCGACCTGGGCGGAATCCGCTTCATCATCCTGCAAGACCGAGAAGGCACAATCCAAGTCACCGTACCCAAGAAAAAAGTCAGCCCCGAAGTGCTCTCGAAGTCTGACGCCCTGCAGAAGCGGTACAGCATCGGCGTGAAAGGCACCGTCAAGAAGACCTCCATGACGCCCAGAGGCGTCGAAGTCATCCCGAAAGCCCTCAGAATCTTCGGCACCGCCGCAGAACAGCTGCCCATCGACATCACGGGCAAGACCCCCGCCAACATCGAAGTCCGCTTGGACGCCAGAGCCCTAGACCTCATCCTGGAGCAGAACAGCGCGGCGTTCAAGGTTCAACACCACGCCATGGCGGCGATACGGGATTTCCTCTTCGAAAACGGCTTTCTGGAGGTTCACACGCCCCGAATCATAGCTTCGGCGACTGAAGGCGGCGCGGAACTCTTCGCCGTTGACTACTTCGGTCAGAAGGCGTACCTCGCCCAGAGTCCGCAGCTCTACAAGGAACAGCTGATAATGAGCTTGGAGAAGGTTTTCGAAGTTGGACCTTTCTTTAGGGCAGAATTATCGCACACGCGGCGGCACCTAAGCGAGTTCGTCTCCGTAGACATCGAAGAGGCATTCGCCGACGCTGAGGACGTGATGCAGCTTCTGGAGCAGGTAATCCAACACACCTGTAGAACCGTGAAGGAGAAGTGCGCAAAGGAACTGGCAGCCCTCAAGTACAGGGCTACAGTGCCCGAGATTCCGTTCAAACGCTTCACCTACGACGAAGTCTTAGCCGACCTCAAGAAGGAAGGCATCGACATCCCATGGGGTGAAGACATCTCCACCGAAGCTTTCCGAACGCTGGGGAAGACTCATGGGTACTACTACTTCATCACCGACTACCCTACGCACTCCAAGGCGTTTTACATCAAACCTCGAGATGGCAAACCGGAAATCTGCGAAGGCTTCGACCTGATGTGGCGCTGGATAGAACTCGTTTCAGGCGGGACCCGAATTGCCGACAAGACCCTGCTGACGGAGCGCATGAAGGAGAAGGGCTTGAACCCCGAGTCCTTCAAGTACCACCTGCAGGCGTTCGACTACGGCATGCCACCGCACGCGGGCTGGGCGATCGGCTTGGAGCGGCTGACGATGGTACTGACGGGCAAGAAGAACATTCGAGAAACCTCGCTCTACCCAAGAGACCGAGTCAGGCTTGTGCCTTGAGCGCCACCAGCAACCAAGCCTCGGTGAAAACCAGCGTGGCATGAAGCCATACGGATGCTCCGTACTAAAATCTTAAATAGCCATACAATTGTAAAGGTTTTATTTCACAAACACGCAAAACCAGAGACGGGCTAAATATGGTGGAACCACTCACAAAACGCTCAGTCCAGCTCCTAAAAATGCTCTACGACAGGGGCAAATCAACCAACACCTACACCCTCCGCGTAAAACAAGACGAGCTCTCGAAGCAGCTGGGCATCAGCCGCCAAGCCCTCAACGTGCACCTGCGCAAGCTCAAGGGCACGGGATACATCCGTACAGGACGAGGCTTCATAGACGTCACGGAAAAAGGCTTAAACGCTCTAGGCGTCTCCACAACCCCCGCCTTCATCCTCATCAAAGTCTCACCCGTCAAGAGAATTGAAGTTTACGAGAAAATCCGGCAACTCGCCATCGCTCGTGCCTTCCGGATCGCAGGCGACGTCGATGCCCTAATCATGGTGGAACGCGAAAACATGGACGAAACCCTCAAGAAACTCTACACCATCGAGGGCATCCAAGACACGCGCAGCTACGTAACCATCGAGGTTATAAAGTAGCCTGACTCCCTAGTTAACAGGGAGAAAACGGTTTTTGAAGCTGTACGAACACGAAACCAAAGCCATATTCCAAACCTACGGTGTGCCTACCCCGAGAGGAGCAGTCGCCGCCACACCCCAACAAGCCTGTCAGGTAGCTGCTAAGCTGGGCGCGCCTGTAGCCGTTAAAGCGCAAGTGCTCGTCGGCGGAAGGGGAAAGGCAGGCGGCATACTCTTCGCAGACACAGCCGAAGAAGCAGAAAACGCAGCCGAGAAACTCCTCAGCATGCAGGTTAAGGGTGCACCCGTCAGCCAAGTGCTCGTCGAAGAGAAGGTCGCCATAGAGAAGGAACTCTACTTCGGCATAACAGTGGACAGGCTCAACCGATGCTACGTCGCCGCCGCATCACAATCAGGCGGCATAGACGTAGAAGACGCCGCAGCCCAATCGCCTCAGACCATCCACAAGACGCTCATAGACCCAAAGCTTGGCTTCCGCCCCTTCCACGCACGCCAAACCGCCAGAGAACTTGGATACAGCGGCACCCAGCTGACGACGCTGTCCACGATTCTGGAGCAGCTGTACCATGTGGGCATGGACTTCGACGCGGAAATCATCGAGGTCAACCCACTCGCCGAAACAACAGACGGACGATTCATGGCGGTTGACGCGAGGCTCAACGTGGACGACAACGCCCTGTTCAGGCACCCTGAGTTGCAGGCGAAGCGGCTCGCGGAGCCCCGAGACCTGACGCCGCGGGAAGCCGAAGCCCTGCGAAAAGGCTTGGACTACGTGAAACTCGACGGCGACGTAGGCATCGTCGGCAACGGCGCGGGCCTCGTAATGGCAACCCTCGACGTCGTCGCTTTTTATGGAGGCAAACCCGCAGACTTCCTGGACCTAGGCGGAGGCGCATCAACGCAGAGAATCGTCGACGCCTTGGAACTCGTTTTGCCAGACCCCGAAGCGAAAGTGCTGTTCGTGAACATCATGGGCGGGATGACGCGCTGCGATGAAGTAGCGCAAGCCATCGTGACTGCGAGACGCGAAACCACCAGTCCCAAGAACATAGCCATCAGGCTGGTGGGTACGAATGAAGAGGAGGGCAAGCGCATTCTGGCAGCGGAGGGGCTGCGGGTTTTCGACAACATGGAGGAAGCTGCGCGGGAAGCTGTGCGGCTCGCCAAGGAGGCGCGTTAGCCAAATGGGAGTCCTAATCGACGCCGAGACGCGAGTCCTCGTGCAGGGAATCACGGGCACGCAGGGAAGCTTCCACACCAGATTGATGCTCGCGTACGGCACAAGAGTTGTAGCCGGGACGAGTCCAGGCAAGGGCGGAGTCACTGTCGAAGGCGTGCCGGTCTATGACACCGTCGCGGAAGCGCAGAAGACCCACGATGTTGATGCTTCCATAGTGTTTGTTCCAGCGCCGAACGCTGCGGATGCGGCTCTGGAAGCCCTGGAAAGCGGAATCAAACTCGTCGTCACCATCACGGAGCACGTTCCCGTGAAAGACGCGATAGAGCTTATGTACCATGCACATCGGGTTGGCGCTGTAGTGGTGGGTCCGAACACGCCCGGAGTCATAGCGCCCGGACGGTGCAAGCTGGGAATCATGCCTGCACGTGCATTCACACGTGGCGGGGTGGGTGTGGCTTCGCGCAGCGGCACTCTGACCTACGAAATTGCCGATAGTCTCACAAAGCACGGGTTGGGGCAGTCGACGTGCGTTGGCTTGGGCGGTGACCCTGTGACTGGTCTGAGTTTTGTAGATGCCCTGCGCATGTTCCGACAGGATGCTGAAACCGAAGCGGTAGTGTTGGTGGGTGAGATTGGGGGTAACCTGGAAGAGGAGGCTGCAGAGTACGTGAAACGTGAAGGCTATTCGAAACCAGTGGTGGCGTACGTGGCTGGGCGTGCTGCGCCCGCGGAGAAGCGTATGGGCCACGCCGGCGCCATCATCATGGGCAGGAGTGGCACGGCTCAGAGCAAGGTTGAGGCGTTTAAGGCTGCAGGTGTGCGAGTTGCTGCTAAGCCCAGTGATGTGGCGCGGTTGCTGGCTGAGGCGTTTTTGGAGCCGCCTTAGGCTGGTTGTGGGCAGATATTGAACTTATTTTTGGTGACTGCACGTAATTTCTCCAAAATCCGATTAGCACACGGATAGCTTAGTACTGATTGAGCACCCGCCTACTACGGAAGACGTGGGTTCAAGTCCCACTCCATGCAACATAACCCTTCTTTATTTCGGTTTTGTCTCTCAATGGTTGCAACCTTCTCAACAAACAAGTTAGAATAAACTAAAATACTAGTTTTAGCCTCAGCAAACTGAGGCGCTATGTCTCACAACACGATTAAGGTTAAAGAGAAAGAGATAGAGTCTTTCCTAAATGAATATTTTAATGGAGCACTAAAGGTTTGGAAGAAAAAGCAATACGACTATTATTCGACTTGGTGGGTTAGTTTCAAGGAAAATTCCAGATACAAAGGAAAGCTGTTTATGGCAATGAGCTTTGACATTTCTAGCAATGAAGTACGTGTGAATTTCAGATTTGAGAAGTCAATCAGACAGAGAGAATCTGGGTTAGTGAAGTGGCATCCTAGCAACGGAACTTATTACTACGTACCTTTTGAAATCAACAAGGACAAACTCCCAAATGCCATAAAGAATTACCTAAGAAACCTTCAAGAAAGCGTAAATGATGGAACAATACGTCGCTTTACCAACTTCGACAAATACCTACTCTCAGAATAACCGATACCACAGATAACTTAACAGTATCTTCTGGGCAAAAGGTATATTTGTGGGTGGGTCATCTGAGTGTTAACCCGTTGGGAAGGTTTGTTCGATGCCGATATTGGACCCTGTTAAGAAGGCGATTGCGCAGAAAGCACGTTTGTACATGAAGATCTGCAGGGACTGCGGTGCGCGGAACGCTGCTACGGCGACGAAGTGCCGGAAGTGTCACAGCAAGAACTTGCGGTGGAAGAAGAGAGAACTCGTAAAATAACCTCTCTCATCCTACAGCGTTTTTATCAGCGTCTCTATGTTGAAAACTGTGTTAGCGCAGCCGTTCTTCAGCAGTGGAACGGACTGAGCCGCCACACTCATGCTGGTCAACAACTGCGTGGAACTCTTGACCTCTTCGCCGCACGCCACACCCACTACGCCCTCGTACTTCTTGGTCTTCAGAATCTTCGGCATACAGGAACCGCCCGGCAATACGTAAACATCGTATCCCTTCGCCTTCGCCGCCTGGTCTGCCCTGTTGATTTCACAGTCGGGAGAGCAGTGCGCGCACACGTAGGACGGCAAACTCGAATCGAAGGTGGCTTTGCATCGGCTGTCCATGTATTTTCGGCTGCAGTGCGGCAGAAAAAGGGCGCGTTTCTTGGTTTGGAGGAATCGGCTTCGCTGCAGAGCGTTAGCAGCTTGCACGTCGATGAGGTCTTGGATGACGACCACGGCGTCCTGCAGGTTCAGCCCCGTGGCTTCCTGAATCCTGAACTTCTTTATGATTCTCTGCAGGGTCCGGAGGAAAACCCGGTGCACACCTCGCTGGTAGCTCGCCATGGCAATCTCGGCGAAGAAGTGCCTTGGTGCCTCGGAGAAGTCGAACGTGAACGAGTACGGCATAAACATGTATGCCGATGGAGACACTTAAAAGAGTATCCCCAGTGAACACGAGTTTCAACCGTCGAAGAAAGAAAAGGGAAGAGATTAGATGCTTATCTGGAACATCAGCCTTTCCACAAGTTCCTTGTACCTGTTCCTGATGGTAACCTCGGTCACCTGCGCGATCTCCGCGATTTCCCGCTGCGTCTTCCGCTCGCCAGTCAAGACGGAGGCTATATAGCTCGCGGCTGCAGCTATGCCCGTCGGACCTCGCCCCGAGGTCAGCTTGAGCTCTTTCGCCGACGCCAGAATCTTGTGCGCGATTTCCTCGACTTTGCCCTGCATCGTCAGCTGGTTGCTGAACTTGGTGATGTACTGGCTGGGTCTGAGCGGCGGAATCGAGTAGTTCAGCTCCTTGATGAGGAAGCGGTAGCTTCTGCCGACCTCTTTCTTGTGCACCGTGGAGGACTGCGCGATCTCATCCAGCGTCCGGGGCAGCCCGCACTGCCTGCACGCCAGGTAAATCGCCGCCGAAGTGACGCCTTGGATGGAGCGTCCTCGGATGAGGCGTTCTTTGACGGCTTTGCGGTAGATGACGGAGGCGGTTTCCAGAATGTTCTTCGGAAGGTTCAGATTATTCGAAATCTTGGTTATCTCGGACAGGGCGAACGCTAGGTTGCGTTCGGTGGCGTCGGAGACTCGGATGCGGCGCTGCCACTTCCTCAGCCGGTACACCTGCGCCTTCTGCCCGGGCGAGAGGCTTTTGCCGTAGATGTCTCGGTCGTGCCAGTCTATGGTGGTTGACAGGCCTTTGTCGTGGATGGTGTATGTTAAGGGTGCACCGACCCGTGTCCGTTTTGAGCGCTGTTCGTCGTCGAAGGCTCGCCATTCGGGTCCTCGGTCGGCTATTTTGGCGGCTACGACGAAGCCGCAGTCCATGCAGACGATTTCGGCGCATTCGTAGTCGCGCATTAGTCTGGTGCTGCCGCATTCGGGGCAGGATTGGACTTTGAAGGGTTCGAGTTTTGGGGTGGTTAGGGGGGAGTCTATGTCTTCGTGCAGCTCGTGTTTCTCACTCATTCGTTCTTAGCTCCGTTGTTTTTTCGAGGGAAGAACGTACAGCTGTCGGTTTGCCAGTTTTTCTGGGTCCCTGACTTGGGGTTTGACCACTGCGTACGGAGAGGAAACTGGGCCTATTATGTCGAAGACTTTTCCAACGGGTTTTAGGCTTTCGTCGATGACGGCTGCGCCCATTCTCGGAGGAGTTTTGTCGATTTTTACAATGACGTTTTGCGACGGAGTGACGTTACGCACTCTGCCTAATCTCTGCAACACATTCCCCTCTCGAAAACATCATGGGTCACCGTAGTTCCGTATTTAAAGTTTTCTGCAAAAGATTCTGTTCGATTAAGGTACATGGTGGCTGAATCACGCATATCAAAGTCTTAAATACACAAGAGTACCTAAACAAGTCGGGGCATCTAATGAGTCTCATAACTGTGACACCTGATAAAAGCGAGCTTATGGGTGCGAGGGATTTGTCTCAAAATATCATACAGGACCTCATGAAGGCTGATTTATTAAACGTCGTTGGCATCGGCAATAGCATAATGCTCACTATCGCCGCAGTAGATGTGTCTCGCAGTATAGCAAACGTGAACATACAATCAATTTCGCTCGACTATACACCTTTAACAAGCACCTACGCACCAGAAGCCATATTCTTTGAACTTAGCAAGAAACCTGCCGCTCCCGTAAAAGCAATAGAGGAATTTGAAGCGCAGCAAGATAGGGAGGCGTTCGTAAGAACCATTGGCGTTCGCAGGGGAGATAGAGTTGAAACAGTCACAAATCTGATTCTCTGGCGACTAAACAAATTTGACAAGGTAAAGGTTATGGCTTCAGGATTCGCCATAATTATAGCAGCGAAGTCAACATTGCAAGTGGTCAAGTCGGGGATAGCAAGAGAGCAAGTGGGAATTAGCGCAATTGCCATAGATTCCATCGAGAGGAGACAAGGTCCTGACCCTTCGGCTAAAAGAGTCCCTGCGATTCAAATTTACTTGGAAAAAGGAAAGCAAACAGAGTATCCCGCGAACCATGCGGAAATAATACAAAAAGTAACCCAAAGGTAGACAACCTTGGGAGTAGTCGCGGTTGACCGCAGCGGCAACCTAACAGACTCAGCCTTCTATGTTGTTGCTGTCAGGAAAGAGATTATCCAAGAACATAGAGGACTTGAAGTTAGGCAAACGGAATTCCAATTTTACATGAGGAGATGCAAGTCTCTCAATTATAAAGAGAAAATATCGGCCGCGTTCATTTTCGAGGCTTTAAGACCCATAATAAGACCTGGTGACTCTGTTGAAATAGATCGGGATTTCTTAGGTTACCATGCTGATGAGGTAAAGTTGTGCCTAAAGAGGCTTCTGAATAAGTTCAAGAACAGTGACCCTTGCATCCATTTCCATTCTATCCGAACCAACAAAGGGAAGAAGTTTGTCAAAGAGGCTGATAAGAAGTCAAAGCTGGCAAGGACGAAAGAACTGCGAAACCCGCCTGTTAAGAAATGCCCCGATTTATCTGCCTACATAGATGCTTTGAAAAAATATTAAACCTATATCGCGAACCCCATCCGTCCATGAGTACCGATTCATTGCGCACTCCTCGGTCACTCATGAGCAATCATCTGAGGCGAGCCAATTGCGAAACCTGCATTTATGGTGCAGGTAGCTCCATGCACGGTAAACGCAAAGAGCTATTGGAAGCCTTCGGGCAAGGCGTTAATACCAATTCGACCTTAACAAAACCCAAATTCATAGCCCGAACCCCAGACCGTTTCTCGCAATCAGCTCCAATAATGGCATGCGCGTAAGTTGCTTATATGACTTACGACTTTCCGCTAACTTTCCCAAGCTAAGCTGGCGTAGTGAGGGTTTCTATTCCTGCCTTATTTTAATTCAACCTGCTTTTTGATGTTTTGTTCCCACTCTTCTTGTTTCAGTATGCCTTTTCGCTCTAGCAGTTCAACCAGAGATGTTATCATGGCATCGTGAATATCTAGTTCCCCTGCAACCTGGTCCATCGATGCAGACTTTTCCTTTGGTTTTGTTAGATAGTCTCGTTCCATGAGGTATGCTACCACAATGTTGCGGATTACTTCTGAGTCTCCATTTCCTAGTTTGCCTTTTAGTTGGTTGTCGATTACGTCCCAAACGCCTTCGGGAAGAGTAACTAAGGCTCTTCTGCCCATACTGCTAATTTTGGGTGGTCTTACCGTACTATAACCTCCTCCATGAGTTGTTTTTCTTCGACTGGGTTTTCTCCTGATTTCTGAACCGTGGCAGCTTGGATTAGTTGTTTCCAACCTTTGACGCTTACTCCTGCTGCCTCCGCTGGTGTCTTGCCTATGCTTTGGTGTTTTCGACAGTAGTTGTAGTTTATGACATAGCCGTTGAGTAGGCTTTCAGCTTTGGTGTCGTTCTTTAAGCCTCTCATTGGTTTGGTTCTGTCTTTGAGAGTGCCATGTAGCCTTTCGACCACGTTGTTGGTTTTTCTGCATTTTATGCCGACTCTTCTAACCCATTCGACTCTTTCCTCTTTGTAGCGAGAATAGAAAACTTTGTTGTAAGCATCATCATAGGCGAATGAGCCATCGGTATAGAGGATTTTTGGCTTCTGTACTGCTAGGGCTTTTCTGAAAACTGTCTTTGCGTCTTCGCTTGTGCGTGATTCTGTTAGTAGGTGTGCGACTATGAATCTCGTATCTTCGTCGATTGTTTCCCAGAAGTATCTGCCTTGTCCTCCCACGACTATTTCTGTTTCGTCGTGGTGGTATTTGCCTGAGAGCGTTGGCTTTAGCGTTTCTACGTATTCGCTCACTAGAGTGCTGTATTGGTGAATCCAGTACCACACGGTTGTTTGGGAGATGTGTTCGCCGAAGATGTTGGAGATTTGTTCAGCTACTTTTCGGGTGGAAAGGCCGCCATAGTACATGTTTAGAGAAGTTATGATTACCTGAGAATCGACTCTCATTCTTGGAAAAGCTATTGCGTTGTCGTAAAAGTGGTGGTGGCAGTTCTTGCAGAGGTATCTCTGGATGCCAGCTCTCATGCCGTGCTTCACGGTTTGGTCGCTTTGGCAGTATTTGCAGGTTTGCATTGTTTTGACACCTGTATATCTATAATATATCACTCAGATATAAGCATATCTATTCTATATCTCTGGTATATCAAACAGCTAGACCATGTACCTTAATCGAACAGAATCC
>JBHGBG010000053.1:0-16412 GCA_041946875.1 Bathyarchaeia archaeon | reverse complement strand
TATTCTATATCTCTGGTATATCAAACAGCTAGACCATGTACCTTAATCGAACAGAATCCTGCAAAACCCGATAAGCTGAGGTTGTGTTAAACAGTTTGCAGTCGAAAGCTTCTTAAACAAGAAGTGGGGATAAGACTGTGCCTTAATAGGGTGAGGCTAAGAAATATGTCGAAACCATTCTATGTGAAGTATGAAGCACCGAAAGAGGTTGTGGATGCAGCCTATGAAGCCCTGCAGATCGCTTCGAAGACCGGCATGGTCAGGAAGGGCACGAACGAGGCTACGAAGGCGGTTGAGCGCGCCGTAGCGAAGCTTGTGGTCATTGCTGAGGATGTGGATCCGCCGGAGGTTATTGCGCATCTGCCTTTGCTGTGTGATGAGCGGAAGATTCCGTACGTTTTTGTTCCGAGCAAGGAGCAGTTGGGTAAAGCCATCGGTATTGATGTGCCGTGTGCTTCGGCGTGTATCGTCAAGGAAGGCGAGGCGACGGGGCTTATCCGGGAGATCATCACGCGGCTTGAGCAGGTTAAGAGAGGCACGCAGTGATGAGCAAGGAAGAACGCGCGGCTGAGGCGCTGACGCCCGCCGAGGTTATTCAGATTATTGCGCGTACGGGTGTGACGGGTGAGATTACGCAGGCTCGCGTCCGCATACTCGAAGGCAGAGACAAAGGGCGCATAATCACGCGCAACGTCAAGGGCCCGGTCCGTGTGCAGGATATCCTGATGCTTCGGGAGACTGAGCGCGAAGCGAAGAAGATTAACAGGTAAGTGTGCAGCTATGCCGAAACCTAGAAAGTGCTCGTTCTGCGGGAGTGAGTTTCCGGCGGGGACGGGTATGATGTACGTGAAGAATGACGGTGCGATTCTGTGGTTCTGCAGCGGGAAGTGTAAGAAGAGCAGTTTGGAGTTTGGGCGGGACGCGCGGAAGTTGAAGTGGACGCAGTACTTCGGGAAAGAAGAAAAAGGCAAAGCTTGATCGGTGTTTTTTGCCCAAGGGTTTTTCTATTTTATTTTGATGTTAGCCTTTGCTATGCTAGCTTGGAGCGGTTTGGGTGCTTCAGCTAAATTGACTATGTCTATGGGCATGCCGACTTGGCGTTCTATTTTTACGCTTAGGTCCAGGTATTGCTTGAATGAGAGGTTTGGATTTGTCTCGATGGCTATGTCTATGTCTCTGACGACGTTGCGACGGGTGAAGCTGCCGAAAATCCAAGCTTGCTTAACTGTTTTTTCCTTGGCGAGTGCGGTTTTGATTTTTGCGGTGATCCTTGCTTTTTCATCAGCGGTAAACCTGTACCATTTTATGGTGTCATAGCTCGATTGCATATTTGTCCTCCACACTCTCTAAGAACTTGTCCACTGCGTAGAAGCCATTCCTAATCGAGTCGTAGACTAGATGGTCGTCGATAATCCAATAACGATGGGTCAGCAGGTTTCTTAGCTTCACGATGCTGGACAGTTCGTTGGAGCAGCTTTCGCAGATGCCTTCTTTTTCCAGAATGTCGAAGCACGCTGAAAAGCTGTCAGGTGTTTCCCCGACGTCCTCGATGGCGATATGGATGCATATGCTGCCCAGCGCTTCTGCAAGGATGATTACGTGGTAGCGGATGGCAGACTTCTCATCCCCTGTCAGTTCTTGATACGGTTTGGATGTCAACCGTTTCAGCTCGGCTTTGGCATCCAAGACTTCAGTTATTCTCTGCTTGAGTTGATTCACATCGACAGGCATCTGAATCAGCAGAAAGTACTATTCTACACTGTGCATATTACTTTTCCCTTCAGCAGCTGAAGAGAATTGCAGGCAGGCATGCAATCCTGCCAAGAGGCGCGGAAGCTGAAGTGAACGCAGTACTTCGGGAAAGAAGAAAAAGACAAAGCCTAGTCGCCGAACGGCTTCTGCAACTACAACAAAACAACCTTTTTCATTTTCTGTTTTTGACCGTTTTTTTCTTTCGCTCAGTGGAAAGACTCTTTTTGGCATTGAGTCCAAAGACGTCATGTAGCCTCCAGTTTTTCCATGATTCATCAATGGCGGCTAACAAGCCGTTGGCTTCTTCGTCGGTCATCTTCCACGAACCCGCAAGGTCCGAAATCTTAGTGCCTTTCTTTACCCGAGGCAAGAGACACACCCATCATTGAATATTTCCCATGAATAATTTCTGTATAGTGTGTTTAGAAAAGCTTTTGGTGCCAGAGAATGGAGTTGAACTACTGTTTTTTTGAGTAAAACAGTATGCTCAAGTGAGTTCTTAATCTTCACAGTATAGGGTTTCTGCGTTTCGTTTGTGTTAGGGAGCTTCTTCTGGAACGTTGAGACCTATTATAAGGGACCCCGAATCTCATACGCAAGCATCTATTTTCGTATAGTCGAACTTGCCAACCGGAAGGTGCCTCTATCCTATCATCATAATAAACTCGTCAATTTTCTGTTGAATAATTTGTGACGGATCATCTTGGGTTCTGTACAACTCGATTAAAGAAAGCACTTCATTGTCATTTAGAGTTATAATCATTTTTTGATTCTCGTTCCATTCTTCTACTTGTTTCTTCTTCGCATTAGCATTAGGATCTTGCCGAGAAAAAACTATAGCGAATAGTCCAGTGCTCTTTTTGTTGAGATATCTAGCAGCATCTTCGATTTCTTCTTGGGTAACACGCGTGGTTAAGTTCTTACACTCAACGATTATGTATTTGCCCATATAGGTTTGCCTAACCACATCAAACCAGAATCCTTGTTTTGCATAGTTTGGGAACACATGGTCTCTTCGTCTTAATGTTGAAAGAGTCGTAGACTGAGACGAAGGCTGGCTAAGTGGTGGTACAAAAATTGTCTTGAAAATATCTAAACAGAGATTTTCGTACTGTACGAAGTACGTTCTGCCTCGCTGACAAGTCGCCAGCTGAGTCGATAGCGCTCCCGCTTTTCTTTCCCTCAGTTGTTGTATAATTGTGTTTGCATATCTAGCTGGAACTTGGCTCTGCGTACTGTCGAAGAGATCTATTGTGCTATCTTCATAAACGGTGATTATTGAAAGACTTTCTCTCAATAGACTTTCCAGAGTTTCACGAGTTAGTCTTAGAGCAACTTCAAACGGAAAGGCAACACATATTTTGAGGTTGGGCCGGTTCGGTCTGACGCTTATTCGAAAAATATCGAGCCATAGAGGTTCGAGGCACGGTTTCGCTTTTATGTGTACGCCAAATTGCTCATCATTTCTTGCATAAACCATGGGTGACCATTCGACATTAGCGGCAATAGGCTGATCCAAAGTCACAGTTAGGAGCCTTTGCTCAAAGTATCGTCTGCAGGCAATCTTGCATTGTTCAATTTGACTCTGCTCCAGTATCCTTGCCTGCATGTTCAATCACTTGTCTTGCTATTCATTTCCTTGAGTTTAGCTTGTAAAATGGCAATCTTAGTTTCTAGGATTTTTCTAAAGTTTTGGAGACTATTCAGAAAAACAATGCTATCTCCTCTGTCGAGGGACTCGACGTCGATTTCACCAATAATAACTTCTATTCTGTCAAGTTGCTTCGCCAGACTCTTGGACTCATATAATGCTCGAGCGTAATTATCATAGGCTTCATCTATTCTATAATCAGATTCTGATAGAACTCTTGTCAATATTCTCTCTCTTCTTTCGGGGGGTATTTTGTGCTGTTTTATGATTTTTGTAAGATATCGAAAATCTGTGATGTCAGGTATGTTGCCGTCTTTGAATTTTTGGATAAGACAATCGTATACCTTCTCTTCTCCGTACCTCTTGTAGATCTTGACGGCAATGCTGTCAGTTTTTATTGCCGATAACGCTCCCAACATTTCGAGGAAAAAATCTTCAGTAAGCGTTGTCCTAGTAGGTTTAACGCCTATTTCAGACAATTTCTCTTCTTTAAACAGCATATCTAGGTATTTTGGGGGAACTGTGAGGAGTTTCAAGCATCTGATGACTGTTGTTATTGGTAACCCTGTAAGAGTCGCAAGTTTTCTGTTCGTGATCTTTTCGTTTGTTTTCTTCTCCACTTGTTCTATAACTTGGGCGAGTTTTTGGGCTGTGGGAAGAAGGCTCCATTCTTCTCTTACGTTATGGATTTTGAACATGTTTAAAATGTATTCAACCCGATCCGCGGGTTCTGGGAGCACGTAGCAGGGGACTTTCTGCAAGTTAATGCTCTTCGCGGCTCTCCATCTCCTTTCACCGTCAAGAATGACATACCTTGATCCTCTCTGATACACAGTCAGAGGTACAAGGATACCTACTTCTCTAATTGATTGAGTAAGCCTTGACATACCTTCTTCTGAAAAGATCAACCTAGGATTATCTTCATTGCTGTCAATTAAACGAGTTGGGATATCAGATCTAATCTCGGAAACCTGATCGGGCAACGTCTTCCCTCTCCGTAACTATCTTTCTTAACACAAATACGTATTCATGCTCGATGCGATAATTCAACAGTGCGTTTCCTTCAGATTTGTAAAATGGTGTCGAACGGTCTTGGAATTGTTTCTTTATCACAATTTCCTCCGTTTTGAAATTTGTATCAAGAAAAACCTTTAGCACCTTGAAACCCAATGGGATCATCATTCTATTTCTTCTGATGTCACCTATCATGATGGTGCATCTTTTCTCAGGTTTCAAGACACGATGAAGTTCCAGTGCAACTTGGCCAAGTTCATGGCAGAATTCATCGATATCACGAACTTTTGACAAATCACCTTTAACATTCCAAGTGTAGCTGATTGCATCTGCATAAGGTGGCTGACAGCAGACTAAATCGATCGAGTTATCTCTAAAAGGGAGCCTTCTAGCGTCCCCTAATACAGTGCTGGGGAAGTATTCCTCAATGTTCTTTTGATCTTTGTCGGCTTCGCTTTTAATCTGCCTAGCTATTTCCTTGCTCATGCTAATTGAATGAGGGCTCACATCTAGTCCTATCCCTTTCCTTTGAAGCAGTAAGCTTTCTACTCCAGTGGTTCCTCCTCCAAGAAAGCAATCCAAAACGACGTCGTCTTTTGACGAATACTGCAAAATAAGATTCCTAGGAACCTGTGGCGGCCAATTTCCCCTATACGTACCGTTATGTACGAACCAATCGCCTCTCTTTGGGAACTGCCATAGAGTTGTAGATTCTTTCTTGAAAGTTGCAGGTTCCCATGGGTTGACTTTCGATACTAAAGGGGCGAGCCGTATTTTGTTTTCTTCCGCAGTTCGAAGGATTTCCTGAGCAATAACCGTCCAAGAGAAGAGCGTGTTGTACTGTTTCATTATTTGTTTGAGAGAGTACCCTTCGTTAAAGAGCCTGACAAAATCAAAACACCATTCACGCCAAACATTTTGATGGCAGTTTTTCATGTGCGGGACAACTGAACGTTTTATTTCGCATTGACAATAAGGGCAGAATACAGTGCGAGCTTCTCTATGGCCCTTTACTCTGAATTGTTGAACAATGGAGTGCGGCATCAATTGGCGTCGTTATCGCTTCTGTTTGACACTCCTAAAATGTCTTTCGAAATTAAGGAGGGTTGCGCCCGCATGGTTTTCCCTATCCGATCATTTCGACTTTTTAATAACTATGCTGCATCAGGAGTGGTTAGTTTATACGTGAAGTCTATAGCTAAGTCGTTGTTTGGTCCTTTCTTTGTCTGTTGTTCCTTTGACTATCAATCCTCCCTTTGTTCCCGCCAGTGGGTGCACACACTCTGTTTCGTGTTAAGATGTTCGTGTCTACCTACTTCTCCGATACTGCTTGATAAATGGAAAATCTAAATTTGTGAATTTGCCAATTTAGCAATTTTTCAATTTCTAGATTTCGTGAGGGTTCTTAAGCCACAGCCCTCCACAGTTTCCACCAGAGGAGAAAATCGCATTGCAGCTAGCAGGGGGTGAATGTCAGAGAGGAACGCCAACTCAATTCCCGGGCTATTCTGAGAAAGTGCCCACCGCAACCGGCAACGCAACGCCATATTTGGAGCCTAATAGCCAATCAATGCACAGAACCTATAGAGGGGTCTACCCAACAGCCGCACAAAACAGAGAGGACACAGGCACCACCGGCAGAAAACGAAGCCAAACGCACGCTGAAAACACCGCAGCACGAACATATCTGGAGCCTAATAGAAACTCGATGCAGAAACCTATAGAGGGGGTCCTGGGACACAGCTAAATGGAAATATAGCCGCCTGCGAACACTACTACATCCACGGGTGAAACATTGATCCCCATAAACACCCCCACAATCGGCAAAGAAGAAATCGAAGCCGTCACCAAAGTCATGCACAGCGGCATCCTAACCAACGGACTCGGCACCGGACCCAAAGTCACCGAATTCGAAACAAACTTCGCCAAATTCACCCAAACCAAACACGCCATAGCCGTCAACACAGGCACCGCAGCCCTACACACCGCCATCATAGCAGCAAGCATCAAACCAGGCGACGAAGTCATCCTACCCAGCTTCACATTCGTAGCCACAGCCGAAGCCGTCGTCATAGCAGGCGGCAAACCAGTCTTCGCCGACATAGACCCAGCAACCTACAACCTCTCACCCGAAGCCGCAGAAAAAGCCACCACAAAAAACACGAAAGCAATCGTACCCGTAGACCTCTACGGCTTATCAGCCGACATGAAACCCATCCAAGAAAACGCAGAAAAACACAGTGCAGTGGTGGTGGAGGATGCAGCACAAGCCCACGGCTCAACCTATCACGGCAAACCGCCAGGAACCTTCGCCCAAACAGCGTGCTGGAGCCTCTACGCCAGCAAGAACATTACAACAGGCGAGGGCGGCATGGTCACCACAAACGACGACACCGTGGCAGAAACGGTAAAGATGGCGCGAACGCACGGCGAAAAAGCCAAGTACGCCTCCAGCATGCTCGGCTACAACTACCGCATGAGCGAAATCCAAGCCGCCATCGGCGTGGCCCAACTGAAGAAATTGCCCGCGTTCCTAGAGAAACGCACAAAAAACGCCATGCACCTGAGCGAAACTCTCTCAAAATCTGACAAGTTGCTTCTGCCGAGCGAACCCAAGGACGGAAAGCACAGCTGGTACCTGTACACGGCGAGACTCCGCAACGGAACCGAAGCAGAGCGGAACCGACTGCTGGACGAACTGCACAAGAAGGGCATAGGCGCCGAAGCCTACTACGTACACCCCGTGCACACCATGCCATTCTACGCCGAAAACTTTGGCAAGCGCAGGCTGCCCGAGACGGAGAAGGCGGCGAAGCAGGTGTTCTCGCTACCCGTACACCCAGGCGTCACAGACGAACAAGTGGAGTTCATCGGCAGAACCGTGCTGAGCTTGCTCTAGACCGTGCGCTAACGTTTATATGAACTGCCGCCCAAACCTTCTTGTTTACTGCGTTTTCTACGGAGGTCCACGTCATCATGAAGAAGAAGGTCATTATCATGGGCGCTGCGGGCAGGGATTTCCACAACTTCAACGCCCACTTCCGAGGCAACCCCCAACTACGAGACGCAGATTTTGGAGCTCAAAGCCACCATCGACGCCACGCCCTGCAACGCGTTATAGTCGGAACGCCCATCGACCTCCGAAGAGTCGTGAGAATTGACAAGAAAACTGTAAGAGTTAAATATGAACTCAATGTACTAGGACCCGTCTGTCTCGAAGAGACCATGGACAATTTTCTCGCGAGGAGAGGACACGGTGAGTAACGAAGAAGAAGGCGTTTCCCGCATAAAGGTCAAGTTCCTGATAGAGGGGTTGGGCGAAGCCGAGGGCGAACTCGTCCGGTTCATGGCGCCGCGGACGGTGGATACGATAGTGCGCAAGCTTCCGGTGGAGGGACGGGCAGCTCTCTGGAAGGAAGAAATCTATTTTGAGATTCCCATCAAGATGGGGGAGGAAAAAGCCAGACCCACGGTGGAGAAGGGCACGATAGCGTTCTGGCCTATGGGCAGTGCGCTCTGCGTCTTCTATGGGCAGTCTCAGCCGTACAGCCCGGTCAGCGTGCTGGGTAAGATAACGAAGAACCTGGACATTTTCCGGCAAGTGAAGAGTGGAACCAGAGTCCGCGTCGAGCCTTTAGGTAGCTAGGGAGCTTTCGCGCCACATTTCCAGCAGTCGCTCGCACTCTTCCTTCACGTCTGCGTTGGTGGTTTTGTCTTTGAGGGTTTGGAGGAATTCGATGCGTTTCTGGACTGTGCGTTTTTCTGAGTTGCCGCCGTAGTACAGCTCTCCTTCCAGGTACTCTTTCATGTGGTGTGCTTTTTGGACGAGGAGGCTGGCGAAGTCTATGGGGTTTTCGACGGCGAATTTGTTGGCCCAGATGGCGACTTCGGTTTCGCGGAGTTGGGTTATGCCGTCGATTTCGCATATCTGGCGGATGTAGGTTCGGAGGAACTCGTAGTATCCTGCTGTTTTGAGGAGTTGGAGGGCTTCGTTGACCTTTGCAATGAAAGCGTGGTCGCCTTTGACTGCCAGGTCGTGTTTGTAGCCTGTGTCAACTAGTTTTTTGGCTTTTTTGTGTTCTGTTTCGGTGTAGACTCTTTCGGGGAATTGGGACAACGGCTTTGCTCCTCGCTTTAACGTGGAAGAATGAATGTTGGGTGCTTGGAGAAATTTAGCTGAGGGGTTTGTAGACTTTGATGTTGTGGCTTCCCGAGACTAGCTGTACCGCGCCGTTTTGCTCTAGCTGTGTCAGGAATTGTTTGGCTGCGCTTATGCGGACGTTGTACTTGGTGGCTACGGCGTAGGGTGTGAGGACGGGCATTTTCTTGATTTCGGCGACGATTTTCTCGTTCTTCGCGTCTGGTGCGATGACGCCTATGGTGGTGCGTTTCTCTTTTGTCGGTCCTGCCTTCTTGTCTTTCTTGTCTTTTCCCTTCGCTTCTTCGTCTGGCTTCTTGTCTTGTTGGCGTTCCATCTGTTTCAGGCCGAGCTTCTTTTTTCCACCCATGGTTGTTCACTTTCCGCTAACCTAGGAAGACTGGCTTATTTCAACCTTATGCCTGCTTCACGGTTTTTTGCTTTTGGGTTAGTTTGGTGTTTCTTGTTTTAAGGTCGGTGGGCTTTTGTATTTTCTATTTGTGCAGTTGTGGCGAAGCCCTTAGCACAACATCAAAGATTACTCCAAGAAAAACCCAGAAATTTGGATTATAGTCGGTATGCAACTGCGGATTTAGAAGTGACAGAAGTATTAAACTGTGCACTGTGCAATGGAAAATAGCAAATCAAGTGTGCCCAAGAGGCGTTCCAAAGCCGAAAAGTTGGCAAATACAGGTTCAGCGGATGAACCGAATTGAGGCTAAGTTAGATCATATCGAGAAGTCGCATCGGACTATTATTCAGGGTTTGAGTGATTACTTCAAGCTTGAGCGACCTGTGATTGAAACGGTTTGCTGCAAGAGCGATATGAACCGTGCTGTCGTCATTGCTATTTTTGAGTCTGGTTCAGGTATTCTCGCTAAGCAAATAGCTCCAGAGTTACTTCAGTACAAGCTTGAGAAGCACAAGATTCTTCGAATCGTGAAGCGAGTTAACAAGGACTGTGAGGACGCTTGGGTAAGGCTTTGATTGAGAAGCAGGGTGAGAAGTGAGGTTTCACGGATTTTAGGTTTGAGATTTTGGGAAAAACCAGAGAAGAGTCGAAACCTATGGGTAGGCAGGATCGACTGTGCCGCGTGTGCAGTGAGTCTATTAGTCGAGGCAACAAATCAGGTTACTGCAGGACTTGTTACGGGCGTTTTGTCCTGCATTTTGCAGGAATCGCTAAGAGCGTCCCAAAACAAAAGGATAACTTGTGAAGCGAGCAATGTCCCTTTGAAGCAACTCCGGGGGACATATTCACCTTACTTAGGGTTCAAAATCTTCCATCACTTTACAAACAAATTGGCGGAGGGTCGGCACCAAGCGTTTCTGCGGGAGTTTCCTTTATATTCCTTTCATTCTCATTATTCTTGGGTGCGTTGGTTGTCTTTCGAAGGAAAGACTATGAATAGAATCGTCAAATTCAAGCGAAATGAAGATGGTACTTACACTCTCTGCTGGTCAGACTTGCTCGAAGTGAAAGTAATCGACTCGGGAGAACTAAGTAGTCTAATCGATAAATTACTTTCACACAAACTAATTAGTGGTGAAGAGCATCGTTATGTGATAAGAGAGCTAGTCATCGAGGAATTATAATTAATACTGCTCTAGGTCAATTTACAAATATGCGAAGTAGCTATCCAAAAAAGGGTGCCAAGTATGTTGGGAGAAACCCACAGGAAAATCGCAAGAAAGATTGCTGTATTACTTGGGTTGGGAAAAAGGGAGACTAGCTTATTGGAAACTGGTTCAACGGCACCCGATGAGTGGGAAAATTTTCCTCATCACAGAGATAAGGAACTCGAAATAATTAGAAATATTCTATATTCGAGGATGCTTTTCTTAAGTGGTGATGACGAATGTTTCTATCACTTGGGTGTTGCACTTCATTACATTCAAGATAAATGGACAACTGCTCCGAGATTAAAAGATAAACATACGGCATGGGAAATCAAAATAGATTCTGCCCCTTTCTTGGAAGATTTGGACTTAGAAAAGGCAATCAGAGAAGTTCTCATTCCCAAGAAAGCTGAAGAAGCCTATATTTCATTCTTAGATTCAACGAGCAAAGGCGTTGGAAGTATAACTGCTGAGGAGTGCAAACTCCGCTTTTGCACTAAGACTTACACTTTGAAAGGACTTTGTGGTAAAGTTATTTCCTTCGCTTTGCTGAATCGTCCCACAAGTTGGGGCTCCGTAGCGATTGACCTAAATTTTGCCTATAAGATATCTTATGAAACGTCGCGCTTTGTTGCACTACCACCAAATGAAGAAATTTCGATTGTGAACAGCCAGATACTGGATCTTAAAAAGGAGCTTACGAGCGCAATTAGCAGGACGGAAGGATTTCCCAAATCGTACTTCGGCGAAAGCCACAGTCTAGTTGATTTAGGTGAGGTGATTGAGATTAGCGAAAAAGACATTGCACAAAATAAACCAAGCTATACATTCGGGATTGGGGTCTAGCGGAATTCTCGGAGCTTATTTTTCCCCTCCAAATGACGCCAGTATTGAGCCATATATAATCAGCGAAACTGTTATGGAAGAGTCTACCATTTTTGAAGATAAAATCGTTTTTGAAGAGGAAACTAAAGTAGTTTTAAAAAAGGATTGGCTTGGAAGAGAAAGTAAGAAAGAAATGAAAGTGAAGGTTCCCAAGCATATACGAATACCAAAGAAGAGAATCCAGATACCTACCCAGAAAGAGGTTTCTCGGTTTAAAACTAAAATTAGAATGGAAATGAATCTGATACTATCACAATATGTGGTAAATAAATTGCCTAACCCCTACCCTCTACCTGCATTAATTATTTCAGCCTCGTCGAAGGAGCAAGCGTTGTTCGCGAAAGAAGTGTTTAAGCGAATTCTTGTCAATCAGGCAAAAGATCACGGTAATCATTGGATGAAGCTGGGATGGGCGCTGACAGAACTTCGACAAACGCAGATTCCCCAGAATAGCGACTGTTTGAGGAAAGTGTTGCAGGAATACCACAATGATGCTGAAGGGGCAAAGTGCATTTCGCAAAAGATTAGTGATGATGAAAGAAGAAATCAGATGTGTTGGAATGACAAAGAATATGTGAAAGCAACGCTTGCTCAACTCCCTTCCTCGGGAAACTTTGACTTACTTAGCGAGTAATTGGTACTAACAAAACGGAAAAGAGGCTTCATTGTCTAAACATCGTAACGACGTTAGTTGAAGCATTTGACTGATAAGGTTAAGTGCTCAAGTAATTCTGTCATCCACAGATTCTTAACTTGAGTTTTCTGGGGAACGCGCCAATTGCAGGCAAAAGTAGGAAGCGTGCCTTAGTATGGTTCATAAGAGAAGTCAAACAGCTTTAGCTAGAGCGTACGTTCGCTAGAGTGCTTCCTAACTAGAAATCAATTTGATATTTCCTCAGACGCTCAGCAAGAGTCTCTGGTAGGATGAGCGCGGCATAAATGCACTTTGTCTGGTTTATTCTTAGGAAATAATGAAAAACTGCTTGCGCTGAGTTATCAGCCTTTTACGCAGGTGGCAAGCTATGTATCCGAACAAAGCCATCGAGATTGCACTCGAAAATAGTTAGTCAGCGAGGCAATTCGCCTATATTGCTTCGCCTACTGCAGCCTTGTGCTTGGCTTGCCACTCCTTGATGGGTATGCCCAGTTTCTTCTCCACGTCGGCTCGGTGGATGCTGTTCATGGTGCAGAACGGAATAATCCGCCCATCCGGCACCGCGTAGTGGATGACGCACCGTTGGACGCGTTCCAAGTCGAAGTTGTAGGGGTCCATGAAGTGCATCGAGGAAACCATGAGCATGTTCCGTGCGAAGTCTCCCAGCGACTGGTAGTCGCCTTCCAGGAGGACGCGGAGCACGTACTTGCGGAGGAAGCTGAACTTCATGTGCCTGGCGGAGCCTATGAGGCGGAGTTTGGCTTTGCTCTTGCTGCCCTTCTCAGCGTCCGCATACACCTTCAGCAAGGACTGGCGAAACTTGTCGATGTTGCCGTACCGCGTGACAGGCGTCAACTTGCCGTTCTCCACGATGGCGAACGTAGCCATGCCGCAGTGCGGGTGCGCCGTGAACTCCACGTACCGCTTGTCCTTCAACGCGCCAACCGCCTTGGAGACGGGGACGACGACGGGGACGGGGTAGAAGTCGGAGACTTTGATGGCGCCCTGCGTCTGCTCCTCAACCAGGCGCATGAAGTCGGGGATGGTGATGCGCATCTTCTCCCGGTCCTGCTGCGGAAGGCGTCCGCACAGCGAGACGGGCTGCACGTTAATGCACCGGATGACGTCGAAGTTCTTGACCGCGAAGTTCACGATGTCTCCCAGCTGCCCATCGTTGACGCCCTTGACGAGGGTGACGACGAGAACGACGCTGTTGTAGCCCGCCTGGCGAAGGTTCTCGATGGCTTTCATCTTCACGTCCAGCAGGTCGAGCCCGCGGATGAACTTGTACACGTCCGCGGTTAGTCCGTCGAACTGGAGGTAAATTGTGCTGACGCCCGCCGCCTTCAGCTTCTTCGGGTACTCCGGGTCCTGGCTAATTCGGACACCGTTCGTGTTGACCTCCACGTGGCGGAAGCCGACCTCCTTCGCCTTCCGAATCAGGTCGAACAAGTCGTTGCGGATTGTTGGCTCGCCGCCGCTGAACTGCAGCGCCGTGGCGGGCACGGGCTTCGTAGCGCGCAGGTTCTCCAACATGCCTGTGACTTGTTCCTGTGTGGGCTCGTAGACGTAGCCTGCTGCGGAGGCGTTGGCGAAGCAGACGGGGCACTTGAGGTTGCAGCGGTTCGTGACGTCGATGATGGCTAAGGCGGTGTGGGATTTGTGTTCGGGGCAGATGCCGCAGTCAAGCGGGCAGCCCTTCACGGTTTGGGTGCGTGGGTTCTCGATGCCGTCGCCGTCGTAGCGGAACTTCTCCGCCCGCACGTACTGTTCATAGTCAGACCAGTAGAGCTCCTGGAACGCGCCGTGCTCTGGGCATTCCTTCTTGATGAAAACCTTGCCGCCGTCCTCGTAGATTTCCGCATCCAATGCCTTGAGGCATTCGGGGCAGATGCTTCGGGTGCTCTTGATAGGGTTCATGTTTACCACTTGTGCTTGTCGTGAATGTGAGTGGGCTAGGAGAGCACATGTATTAAATAATAAGGTTTCCAAACGTTTACTAAGGTGAAAAAGGGGAAACCAACGTTGGCGATTAACGAGAGCACGAGGGAAACGCTGCGCGACATGGGCTTGAACGCCTACGAGATAGACGCCTACGTCACGCTGCTGGAGACCGGACAGCTGACAGCCATGGAGGTCAGCCGCGAAGCCAAAGTGCCCTACAGCAAAACCTACGAAGTCCTCAACTCGCTGAAAGAGAAAGGCTGGATAAAAAGCACCGAAACTCGCCCCTTCAAGTACTACCCAGTGCCGCCGTTCGAGGCGACGGCGGTCACGAGGCAGAGGCTCGAAGACAAGTACCACGCGTGGGAGCAGACCGTCGCCGAGACACTGCAGCCGCTCTACGAGAAGCGCGAGCTGGTCGAGCGCCCCGACATCCTCATCCTCCACGGACAGCAAGCCGTCGTCACGAAGCTGGAAGAGGTCCTGAAGAAGGCGACGAAGGAGATCATGGTGGCGGCGCCCGCCTTCGCCAAACCTGTCATGGCGGCAGCCAACGAGTACCTCGCGGGGCTGAAGAAAACCGTCACACTCAAGTTGATGGTGGCTGGCAGCCGCGAGGAGTGGCTTTTCCTCAAGAAAGCAGCAGGTGTGGGTGAACTGCGCGTGCGAGACCACATGTTCGGCGGCGGCGTCATAGCCGACGGCAAAGAAGCCATGCTCTTCCTCGGCGAAGAGAAGCCGAGCCTGGTCATATGGAGCAACCACATCGGGCTCGTGGGTTTCGCGCGAGAGTACTTCCAGTTCCTCTGGGACTCCTCAGCAACAGCCTGAAAGCAAGGGAGCGACGCTTTCACCGTTGAATCATCGCTCATCTAATGCTAATGCATAGCCGTGTTTTGCACAAGGTGTTCATCTACAAAGTCTTAAATATGAAGAGCGCAGAAGCGTAGTCACTCAAAAATAATTGGAGAGAAGGAAATGAACCCTAAAAAGATAGGAAAAACTCTACTACCTCTAATATTCGTTTGCTTGATGGCTTCATCAGTCCTGCTGGTATCAGACTCAACAGTGACAGCCGCAACCACCGACTACGGCAATTTGCTGCAGTATGAATGGACCCGCGCACGAGGAGGCGATTCCAGCCTAACCTTCTTCTCGGCGGGACCCGCTCCCAGTTCGCCAGATGTGCTCTGGCAGAGAAAAGACATATCATCGTTGCCTTTGGCTTTCAACGGCAAACTCTTCTATACGCAGAGCCTTAACATCATCGCGCTCGACCCCTTCACTGGAATCACAGTGTCCACCTTCAAGGTCCCAGGAATCCTTAACCGCACAAGCAGCATAGCCGAGATATTCAAGATAGACGACACACGCATGGGCGCTCTCGTCACCTCAAGTGGAACTTATCCAACATCACTGAACGTTTGGATATTCCACTGCCTCAACACCGCTGACGGCACTATCCTCTGGAGCATGCCCACCCCACAGGTAAGCGGCGGCAGGGACCCGCAGCTTTCATGGGTTCCGCAGGAAAAGATGGCGTACATGGCTATTGCGAACCAAACGGGCAGAGGAACCAACGCAGCAGGCAGCACAGGCATCCTTCAAGCCTGGAGCTTCGCTGATTTGTCAGCCCCTCCGAAGCTTGCTTGGACATGGTACCCGCTGGGCACCGTCTCCAACATAGTCTACGGCGATGGACGACTCTACCCCGACGGCACCAACCTTGACCAAATCTGCCTCGACGCGAAGACAGGAGCAGTCCTGTGGACGACTCAGCTGACCGGTGCACGCTACTATCGCGGAACCTACTACAAAGGCATGATCATGCGAGGTCTGCTGGACAACACCTTCGTGGCGCTTAACGGCACGACAGGTGAAGTTCTGTGGACCCACAACCCGCACACCTACGGCTTCTGGAGCAGCGGATCAGCCGCTGGCTTGGACATGGCTTACATGCTCAACGTTGACGGCCACCTGTACGCCTTTGACGCCACGACGGGTCACCTCGTTTGGAAATACAAGGGTCCAGGCTTGGCATATCCGGGCTACGTGAACATCGCAGACGGCAAGGTCTATGCTAGCACAGGCCAAGACGGAGCTAACCCCTATGGGGAAGGCGCACCCCAATTCACATGCTTCGACGCCTACACCGGGAGAGTCATCTGGCAACTCAACGACGTCGAGTTAGGCGCAGGTCCAGGACCCACGACGCTCATCGCCTACGGCAACTTGTACGCCATAACGCCGAGCGGATACACTGTCCGTCCAGGCGCCAACTCTCTCATCGCCTACGGATCCAAAAAGGACTGGTCAATGTTTTTAGGTGATCCAGCGCACACAGCCACGGGCTACGGCGGTCCTTTGGACATGAATCTCAGCTGGAAGTACAAGACAAACGCTCAAGTTGTCTCATCGCCCGCGGTCGTCCAAGGCAAAGTCTACATTGGCTCGTACGACCAGAACATGTACTGCCTAGACGCAGCAAACGGCGCGAAACTCTGGAACTTCACCACAGGCTATCCAATTATGTCTTCACCGGCTGTCGTTGGCGGCAAGGTCTTCACGGGCGCGGATGACGGCTTCATCTACTGCCTTAACGCCAATACGGGCGAGCAGATTTGGAAAACATCGGCTCCTGGACAAGTGCTTCACATCATCACGGGAATCACCGTGGAATACCGCGGCTCGCCCACCGTTGTTGGCGACAGGGTGGCATGGCATGGGCAAGCTGATCGCCATGTTCGCGGACC
>JBHGBG010000052.1:0-16427 GCA_041946875.1 Bathyarchaeia archaeon | reverse complement strand
CAGGGGTCGCCGAGCATGGTCAAAGGCGTAGGCTTCAGGAGCCTATCCTGTAGAGGTTCATGGGTTCAAATCCCATCCCCTGCACCACGACATACACCCCCCGTACGGAATTCCTTGAATACTTAAAACAACATGTTAGGGAAGTTACGGCTCACGGATACCTAAGAAAGATAAAACGATTAAGCAAGCTCGGAAACATAGACGACCCAGCAAGAATGAAAGTTTTAATATGCACCCATCCATCCTCAGAAGCTAACAAAGACCTCTTGACCAATGCATACGACTACTACGTCAAATTCATAGGGCAAGCTTGGGAGAAGCCAACATTCAAAAGAGAAGACACCCCGATTTTCCTGCCTTTAGAGTCAGAAATAGATGCTCTAATTAGTAGGGCACACCCAAAACTCTCAGTATATCTTCAATTTATCAAGGAAACAGGAGCAGATTCGGGAGAAGCATGGAAGCAAAGATGGATAGATTTGGATACGACACGAAAAACAACGAATATTACCCCGACCAAAAATCATAATGCTCGAACCTTGCCAATCTCCGAAACCCTCCTCACTAAACTCATACGACTACCTCGTAAGAACGACCGAATCTTTGCCAGTAAGGACTTTGAATCTTTCCGAAGAAACTATTGCAAGATGAAAACCAGATTAGCCGAGGAAACGGGCAACCCACGATTCCGTCAAATCTCGTTCAGGTCGATACGACATTTCAAGGGAACAATGGAATACTATAAAACCAGAGACATTCTCCACGTCAAATACGTCTTAGGACATAAACGAATCGAGAATACTCTCGTCTATACTCATCTGTTACCGATTAGAGACGAAGAATTTGTCTGTAAGGTTGCAAGAACCCTACAGGAAGCAACTGCCCTCGTAGAATCGGGATTTGAATACGTCACCGAAATGGACGGGGTAAAAATATTCAGGAAGAGGAAGTAACCTCTTCTCTTCTCTTTCTCCGAACATACCATATAACGATTAATCGAAAGATTATAGCTCCAATTGCCAAGATTCCGACAAGGTAAGCCATGAAGACAACAAGTGAATCCAGCCAAGTCACTGTTCGTTGCTACCACTTTCAATATAGTGTCATCGGACACCTTTAACGATTCTGCCCACCGTGTCTGGAGAAACGACATACGTCCTTGCCACTTGCCTCTGGCTCCAAGCAAGCCCTGCCATTCGGATTCCAAGTGCTTTGCCGTAACTGATTTGTCGTTGCCGTGTGGTTTTGGCTGTTCCTCGGTAATGTGATGGAAGGCTATTTAATAGAGTCTGCAAGGACTGCCACGGTGTTGTTTGGCTCCAGTCTCTCCAAATGTTGACTTGTGGGTTTCGGAGAACCCGTTTCAAATCCCAGTCCCATGTTATTCTTGTTGTCTTTGTTGCTTGTGTGTTGAGTTTGATTTGTTGTCGAAGTGCTTCCTTTGCCGTTGTGAGATGTACTTTTCGGGTCTGATTTTGTACTCCTATCCCTTCTGCAAGGTTTGCCATTATGATTTTGCCGAAGTCTTCATGGTTGTCACATGGATAGCCGTGGTGTGTGGGTTTGATTGGGGTTCCGTCTCTGATTGGTGAATACACGGCACTTCTGCATATCCAAAACCCGTCTGCATCGTAGGCTTTCTTATGTTCCAAGTCTGAACCGAGACTGTGCAATAAATCAATGGCTTTGCATTGTGTTGGTGAGCCTTTCTGGATTATGACTGAGTCTGTGTGCCCTGTGAGTGCTTTGGTGGTGTGCATGATTTCGGAGATTGTGGCTCTTGCACTTCCAAGGATTAAGGCACTCCACTCTGGCTCCCAACAACTACCAACGTTTATCGGGTTTTTGTATTTCTGCCGTTGTTCCACGTTCCTGAGCACGTCTCTGAATCGGTCGTAGTCATATCCAAGGCTTTCGAGTATGTTCTGGTAGGTTTCTATGGAGTATTCGTTGTCTCTTTGGCAGAACTTGCCGATTAAACTGTTCATTAGGAGCTTGGCATTCTCGTATGGCATTGAGCCTTCTGGGTTGCTGTTCTTCATTTTGGTGAAGTGCTCCATGTACCGTTTGAGTGGATTGTTCCATTCCGTTTCGGTCGGCTGGAACACCCAGGCTTTTACATCTGAGATTTCTCCTCCGAGTCTATGTGCCAAATCCACCTCGTAGGTTGTGCACCATGTTTCTCCTTCTAATGGAAATATGAGTTTGGGGAAACGTGAATCGAAAACTGGAAGGCATGGATAATCAAAGCCGACTGGGAAACGGAACTTGCAGTTGACGAATCCAACATACTTTTGACTGAAGAAATTGCCAATAGAGATAGACCCCTCTATAGGTTTCTGCATTGAGTTGCTATTAGGCTCCAAATATGACCATTTTGTGTATTGATTTGGCAAGGGCAAACGTGCCATTGACGGGTACATCTGTTTGACATCCCAGATTTCCACGGGTTCATCTAAGAATCCACGTGTGAAGGCTTCCCGTCTCCCTCCCCAGTAGCATTTCATTGCAAAGTATCGTTTGTCTCGTGAGCCACAATAGGTTTTTACTCTGTGCCACTGTGTTACCCACTCGTCTATCTTTGTAGTTGTGGCAGACTCCTTAGCACTACTTCTTCTACTTTTTGCCTTATGGCTTGCCCATTCCACCGTGTACGGTTCTGCAGTCTCCGTTAGGAAGTTGCCACTTGCAGTGAAGATTTGCTGGGCTGTTTGTGCAAGTGTTACCATTCTCAGGGTGTCCAACCCGAATCTGTCCAGAAAGAACTTCCTTCTCTCAGTGAAAGCCTTGATGAGTACTTCAGAGTCCCGTTTGGCATACTTCTCGAAAATGTCAGGATGTTCTCTGAGAAGTTGTCTCATGTTCTCTTTCCAGTATTTCTCCGATTCACCTCCGACACCTTCGAGGCTCATTTTCTCCATGCCAACGGTTTTGGCTACTTTGTCCAGTCCACACATGAAGTGGGCAAACGTGTCCACCACAATAAGGTGAAGTTCTCCGTGGTATTCGGCATACATGCTTTTGAGGTAAACTCGGACTTTCAGATTCTTCCACAAGTCCTCGATGTGTTGTAGTTCAGCCTGAGCAAAGTGGCATAGGACATAGACGGTTTTTCCGACCCGAATGCTATTCTCATTGCAGAAGGTTTTGATATGGCTGATGAGTTGCTGAATGGTGATTGTCGGGTTAGTAATTTCTCCCAACATCCTTTTCGGTGCAAGCACTTGTGTGTAGCAGTCCACAAGTTGGTTGATGTCTCTGTCCAACATGGTTATTCCAACACCAGAACTTCTGATGCTTTGATGTGTGCTCCACACTTCGGGCAGTCAACTTCTCGGATGTTGCATCCACAAGCTCCACATTTAGGGCAGATGAACCATCGGCAACGACTGCACATGTGAGATTCTTCATAGTCGGATTCTTGCTTGCACTTGAAACAGTACCATTTAGTGTTTCCACAATTCTCACAAGCAATGGGCTTCTTTGTTAGCACCGTTGTTCGTTTGCCACAGTCTCGGCACTTGAGAATCAGCTTCATTCTTCTGAATGGCACTGTTCTCTCTCCTTCATTTCACGTAGTTTTTTGAGAATTATTTCCATGACACCAATCTCAAGTAATCGGCTCTGTCTTTTGCCCTCGTTCCATTCTCGTATCGTTTTTAAGCTTCCTTTGTAGTGGCTGATGTGAGATTCCAAGTGGTCTATGAGCCATTGAATTTCGGCTTTATTGAGTGTGTTCGTTGGGTTTAACCTCCTCATAATAGAACAGGAACATAGCATTACAGGCAACGTGTGCTAAGTGGCTCAATCCTGTTTCTGGGTCGTGTGTTTCTCTCTGATGATAAGCCAGTGTGTGACGGTACAAAGCAGACAGGATTCTGTCCTTCTCCAAGTCGTTCTTCCAGTTTTCCTTGCCGTATTTGTCAGCACCGAACGTAAGCACTTTAGCCACTTCCCAAATGAACTGTGGCACAAGCAGAGCAACCATCGGTTTGCCTTGGTCGTTCTTCCTGCCTTTGTTTTCCTCTTCGACTTGTTGAGAGATGATTGTGGGCAAATCGTCTAAACCCATGTTGAGTTGGCTCGTTTTAATCACCTCTTTTTAGGAAACCCCAGATTGCCTTTGCAGAGTCAAGTTGGCTGAGATTCACCCAATAGTCACCATTCGGGAACTCCCCAGAGAAGTTCTCTTGAAGCCACTGAATGAAGTCATCAAGCATTGCATAGATGTTCTTCCCAGTCTTCAGTTTCGGCTCGAATATCAAGACGTTAATGACATCATCGTTCTTCTCGAAGAGGCACACAGGATACCCCAGAGTGTTTGCCCAAGCACCAACTTTCTCTTTGTCTTCAATCGTTGCCCTGTACGTTTTGCACTCACAGAACATCACTTTGCCGTTCCGAAGAGCCACCAAGTCAAGGGGTTTGCTCCCAGCAAAACGGAACACGGTGTATCCGTCCTTCAGCAGTCGTTTCTTCACTTGGTACTCGAAAGCTCTGCCTTTGTGGTAGTTTGCCATCTCAAGAACCTCCACATAGTCTGCATCTTTGTCGGAAATTCGTTGGGCAGTCTTTGCACTTCCACTTCATCGGTGGATACACTGGCTCTCCAGTTCTCCAGAAGTCCAGAACTGTCCTTATCATGTCTTCAGTGCATCTACTGTCCTTTTCCACGAGCACCTTCTTGACGAACTGCCCTTGCCGTGTCAGGTAAATCACGTAGTGGTGGAAAGCCAGTTTGTACCCAAGACGGTGAAGAATCGGCTCCAGAACCCAGCAGTAGATTCTCAACTGATGTTTTGCAAGAGAACTCTTCCACATCCTCACGTTTGTCTTGTCGATTGTCTTGTACTCCACGAGTTGCACCGTGTCCTTACCAAGAAGGAACAAGTCATCAGGATGTGCTATAACATCCACATCGTCAATCCGTCTGCTAAGAATGCCCAGCTCTTCCAACTTGCAAAAGAGCACCGTCTCCCCTGCCGATTTCGGTCGTTGCTCAGTCCAGTTATGCACTTTTGTCCCCTGCTGAAGAACTGCCGATTCAGGCATCTTCAAACCGACCACAGCCAATAGCCTGCTTTGTTCAGCACAGTACCAATACCGTGCAATCTGATGTGTTCTAACCGATGTAGGAAAACTCAATCCTTTTCACCTCCGAATATCACTGAAACTGCTCTCTCCACTTGCCTCTCCGACCAGTGAGGAGCACAAGCATGAACCAACTCGTGAGTGACTTCCAGAGCAACCTTCTCCGAAAACCACTCTTCCACAAAGCCACTGCCAAACAACTCATAAACTTTCAGCAGACTATCCATCGGTAGAAAGATGGTTTTGGTCTCTTCATTCCAGAGTCCGAAAACCAACTGCAACCAATCCTTGCTGAAAAGCTCCTTTATTTCGGGGTTTTGTTGGGTTATGAACTCGGTTTTGATTTGCTCCATTTTACATCGAGAAGAACATGCACACCGTATCCATGCCCAGTTATGTTATGTAGTGTGTTACAAGTGTCCGACATCACCATATTGAAAGTAGTGTTGCCGAACAAACACAGTCACGGACGGCACACTGGAAGGCACTTCAGACAGCCCCTCAGAAGGCACAACTCGGGTTTTATATATCGTTTCACACAAGACAACCGAAGAGGTGTATGTTATGCCTTACGAGAAATGTGGAACCCTGAAGCTAAGCAAGAGCACGAAAGCCATTCTGGTATTCTTTGACGATGGAAGACACCAGCCTATTTCCGTCTCGGTTTCAAGTGTAAAAGAAGTCTTGGACGGGAAAAGAGTAGCCACAGACGTTTCGAGGATTGTGCAGGATGAGCAGGGAACTCAAAATTCCGAATCATAGACAGGAAAGCACAAGAACCAAACACCTTCACGGTGGAACTTTTATTCACCCGAGTGCAAGGTTGACTCCTGCCCAAGTTACCGTTCTTCGACAATCTGGAATAATCCCGATAGAAGACGAGAAAGGAGAAACCTCTCGGTATGTCCCTATTCGGCTGGACTCCACCACATTGAAGGAACTCCGAGTGCTTAAACTTCGGCTGAAAGGACAAGGCAAGAAACCCACGGATAGTGAAGTGCTCCGTCTGGTGCTCCTGAAAGGCTTGGAACACGTGAACGACATCGAGAATCCAAAGGAGGTGGAAAAATCCCAGTAGAAAATGAAATAGTAGCAGAACTTGATTGTTTTGGTGAATATCACAAAGTTACGGTGAAGTCTTCAGACCCACAGTTTATCATTGAAGTGCAGAAGAAACTGGTTCCAAAACCACCTCACGAGGAACCAAAGAAATCCTCATCTGTTAACCATGTTTAGGGGTAAGCACCGAATTTCTTAAGATAATCTTTCACAGCCTCATTCACAAAACTGTTCCGTGACCTGATGCCATGTTTTTTCTCGGCAACAACTCGGTCTATCCTCTCGACAATTTCTTCTGGCAAAGCAACGTCAACCCAGCCCTCTCGTGGCATACAAACACCTATAATAGTTTGGGATATTCCTTCATGTTATAAGTCTTTTAATACTTATTCCGTACCAGTACGGTACAGGAATGCAGATGGTTTCAGAAATCGAATCAAAATCTAAGCCCACAATCCGAGAACTTAGAAGGGGAATAACCCGAACACAAGAATTAATCCAAGAAGTGGAAAGGTGTTTAAAAGAATGCAGAAATTTTGATTGAAGAAACCTTTTAATTACCGTACCCGTACCTAAAAGATGATGACCAAAACGGAGGTGATAAACACGAACGAAAATCAAACTAACCAAACGATGGGTTCAAATCCCATCCCCTGCACTATGAGTGTTGGGGTTTTTTTGTTTTGTGTGTGGTTGGTTTCGGGCTTCTTTTGGCTGCATGTGAGCATTGTTGGGAGAATTCAGGATCTGCTGTTTTCTGTTCTTGTTGTAGAAGTAGTTGTTGAAGACCTCTTAGCACTACTTCAAAGAGAATTCAATGAGGATTTTTGTGGTTTTGGTTTTAGGTTGGTTTTTGGTTGCTGAATTGGAAGTGGCAGAAGTGAAAGCAGTGCAGCCAAGAACTAGTTAGTTGCAATTGTAACTGTGGTGGCTAGAACACAGGTGCCCTTGTAGGCGTTCGTGGGTTCAATTCTTACCCTCCGCACCTCTGCACCACCCTGAGAAGCTATATCCAGACACGTTTTACTTCTTTTATACAGTCGAAATGTTGGTCATCAGACACTATTCTGGCACCCGTTACTAATGCTGTTGCGGCAATTATGCAGTCACCCATCGGCAAGTTGCCGTATTGACATTTGTACAACCCGGCTTGCTCAGCAATAGCTAGCGTCAGATCCTGAATCACCAAACCACTTTGATTCAAGGCTTGGCAACGGCTCCGCGCCATGTCTTTTCCCCTTATCTCACACGTAATCTGAGTTATTTCCGCAATTACAATTGTTGGCAGAATGCCTTCGGATTTTGCCATGAGCATTCTCAGTCTTCGGGTTGTTTTTTCTTTCATCTCAGCATGATTTGAGTAGAAATACTCCCTGAGAAAACGGGTATCGAGGACTTCTTTCAAGTTAATGCTCTTCCCTGAGCTTGTCGATTTTCTTGTTTATTTCACCGGGCGTCGCGTACGCCGCGTCGATGCCTGCCATTTCATCAAGTTTCGGCACAGGTTTGAACAAGATTCCTTTTTCCGTGACTTCCACGAGCAACCGGTCGCCTTCTTTGATGCCGCATTGTTCCCTTATCTCTATTGGAATGGTCGTTTGACCTCTTCTTGTGACCTTAACCGTATTTTCCATGATTTTCCTCCGATTGAGATACACTTGTCCTATACTAAAAACTTTCCTACTTAGTATTCAAATAGGAACAGAACACAGCAAACGTAGTTGTTGGGAATGCGAGAGTGCAAACTGAAATACTGCTAACATTAGACCTTCCGAAGGACTCAGTCTGACCGGGCCGACGTTCACTTCATGGAACGCATTCTGCAGAGGCCCGTGGATTCAAATCCCATCCTCTGCACCAAAAACTCCGTTTCTCATCACGGGCTGGTCGATTTTCTGCTTCAGATTGGGTGTATACAAACAATTCCCAATCCATGCCAAATCTTATATTAACGTAACCGCAGAACTCTCGGGCATGAAACCCCAAACAACAAACAAAAACCGAGCCAACACAGTCCTCATCATCTTTGTGCTGCTGAACATCATCGGAGACATAGGCAATGTCGTCGTCTGGCACGCCAACCCATCCTCCCGCGGCTCCATAGTGCCCGGCGAAATGAGCGGCGTAGCCACGAAGGGCGGCTTCATCTACGCTGCGTTGAATGACGCGGGCGCAACCCTAGCTGTCGGCAGTGCCCTGCTCCTGATAGTCGCCGTCGTCTATGCTGTGGCTGCGTACGGGCTGCTTAGGAGGCAGAAGTGGGGCGCGCTCGTAGTCATTGCGATTTCCGTAGTCAACCGGGTAATCGCCGTGTTCCTGTTCGAGCTTAATCCCGCATTCGCGTTCTGGGCTGTGTGGACCGTCGTACTCGTGACTCTTGCAGCTTTGGACTACCGCAAGCTGACGAGGCAGACTGCACAGCCGCCAGTATAAGACGCTTCTCAGGAGGTCGCAACCGCGAGAAAACAACGAAGGAGGAACTCTCGATAGGGTTCTATGGGTTACGCCAAACAAAAGACCAAGCGCTCTTCCGGCTGGCAGGTGCTGCCCGCAGATGCGGGTTGACGCCCAACATGCTGACGACGCTGGGACTGTGCTTCGGCGTCACGACAGGGGTCATGCTCGTCCTGCGAGCCGTGCCTTTTGCCCTTTTATACGGCTTGCTCAGCGTGTTTTGCGATGTGTTCGACGGGACACTCGCCCGCAGGTTCGGCATGGAAACCAAGTTCGGCAGAGTCTACGACTCGGTGGCTGACCGAGTTTCGGAGACTGCCGTAGTCGTGGGCGCACTGGCGTGCGGCATCATCCAGCCGCTCGGTCTCGTAGCCGTTGCAGGGTCAACCTCGCTTTTCCTGCTACGCGCACTCAGCTACACTCGGCGGCAGAACACGGACTATGTCCTATTCGGGCGCGTTGAGCGTTTGTTCTGCATACTCGTCGGACTGGTTTCACCATTTGTGGCGCTGAGCACTTTCTGCTTCGTGCTTGCGGGCGCGTTCGGGTTCGTTTCGTCGCTCCAGATAAGCGTGTTCCTGTTGCGGCGCAGGAGTTGACTCTCAAGGAACCTCAGATGTTATCAAGGTGACTGCGAACGAACTCTTCGTCCGCCATGGCTTTCCGAACCAGGTCCCTGATTGCCTCGTTCAAATTGCCAGAATAGTACGGCTTGACGATGGACTTGACAAATTCCTCAAGCAGGCAGGCTGGAAAACCGTGCAGAGTCAAGTCTACCAAGAGGTCTTCCTTCGTTGGCATTATGGTTTGGAGTTTCTTCACGTTTTTTCACGCTCATTTTCGTTCTGGTCCGAGAACATAAGAGGTGAACGCTGCAAAGACAGCCAGTGGCAGGGGAGAGAGGTGGGTTGAAATGTTCTTTCCTAAGAACAGCCATGCATGTGCGGGTTCTTTTGTGAGAACGAGAGTGTTCTTCAGGGAGAGCTAAGAGCAGCATTGCCATTGGTGCTTTCAGTGAACGTGCATGAAAACGAAACTTGGACCGCTATCGGCTTCCGTTGTGACAGTAATCATATTGGCAATTATTCTCGGGCAGGCTCTTCCGTTCAGCCCTTTCTCCGTGAACGCTGCCAAAACCATAATCGTTCCCGACCAGTACGCCACGATAGGCGAAGCCATTGCTAATGCTTCGCCAGGCGACACCATCGTCGTCAAGCGAGGCATTTACCGCGAGAACCCTGTAGTCACCAAGCCCTTGACTCTGCAGGGTGAAGACGCTGAAAGCACCGTGGTCATCGGAGAAGGCGGAAGCGCAGACGCCAGCGTATTCATAGTTGCCTCTGACAACGTCAAGATTTCCGGCTTTGCAATACGAAGCTTGCAGTACAAGACTGGCTCAGACCATGCAAGCGGCATAATCGTGGGCGGAGACCACTGTACCATAGTAGGCAACAGCATTGACTTCGTCAACAAAGGCATCTACGTCGGCGGCTGGGGCGACCTCTGCGGCGGCAAATCTTTCACCACTATTTCTGGAAACACGCTGACGGGTTGCTTTGGCGACGCGATACGCCTCTTCGGCGGCTACGCAAACACTATCTCGGGCAACACCATTATCTCGAGCAACGCGTCAGCCATATCCATCACGGGCTACTCCAACTCCGTCGTCGAAAACAGGCTTGAAAGCAACAGGCGAGGAGTCGGGCTTGGCTCATCCAACACCGTCGTCTTCAAAAACAACATCACAGGCTGCACAGATTGGGGCATGTACTTTCAGACATCCAACAACGTCATCGTAGCCAACAACTTCGTGGCTAACAGAATCGGCATCTACCTCTCGCCTTCCTTCGCCCCGAACAACAACACGTTTCTGCACAACAACTTCTTGAACAACAGCAAGCAGGTGGACACCGGGGCAGCGTACAACGTTCAAGCCTGGAACAGCAACTACTGGAGCAACTACACGGGAAGCGACCTTAAGAGTGGACAGGACGGCATAGGCGATATACCCCATTTGCTTGACGCCGGCAACTTGGACAGGCTCCCGCTCATGAACCCCTTCAATATCTCCGGAGTCGGCGAACCACCAGCAGCCAGCAGTCCACGCACGATTGAGGCAGACCACACAGCGGCTCTGTGGCACTTCGACAACGTCGAACCCAACGGAGTCACGCCCGATGCAGCAGGCAACAACCCCGCTGTTCTGGGCACAGCGACCGGCAACATTACCTGTCCGCCTCAACCAGTCTACGCCGAGGGAAAGTATGGTAAGGCTTTGCTGTTTGACATACCCGAGTACGTCTACGCCACCGCCTCGCCCAGCCTCGACATCACGGGAGAAATCACGATTGAGGCGTGGATTAAACCCACCGCGCTCCAGAACTGCATGTACAACAACATAGTGGTCCAGGGCGCCCGCACCCTCAGCAAGTACCAGGAAAGAGTCTACGGGCTAGCCGTGAACGGACAAGATCCGGAAAACGCCACGTCTGGCCCGCCCGGCGCTGTCTGCGGCTACGTCTATACGGATTCAGGCTACAACGAAATCGTAACCCTCGAGCCCGCTGTAACCTTGGACGCATGGAACTACGTGGTGTTCACGCGAAGCCTCACTTCGGGCATGCACATCTACGTGAACGGGCAAGAAAAACCCGTCAAAGTCACGAGCGGAGTTCAAAACCCTTCCGGATCCATCAAGAGGGGCACTGAACTGAACATTGGCCACGACTACATAGGCGTCATAGACGAACTCCGCCTGAGCGATGTAGCGTTAGAACCGCAAGCATCACCTACGTCAGCACCAAGGTCTCAGGCTGCGAACTCTTCGCTGCCGTGGTGGCTCTGGATAGAACTATCGCTGGGCGTCGCAGGTTTAGCGGCAGCAGCTTACCTCTTGACACGTAGTCTCTCCAAATCCCGCCATGCGTGAGGCCACACGCCCGCGGATGATTCGTTTATATACGAGTTTCCCGAGGAAACTTGCGTGGAAACATGGCCTACCTGCGCAGAGAAAAAGAAATCGTGGAAATGGACTTCTCCTTAGTAGAGGTTTGGGCGGCTATCACCAAAGCCATCGTCAGCCTTGAATGGACGGCTGAGGAAACCGACGAAACGACGCATCGTGTGAAGGCGCGGACCAAGCCCAGTTTCATGTCCTACCGCTCGCTGATTATCGTGGACGCCGTAGCGGTGGGCGAGCGCACCACGCGGGTGAGCGTCACGGCGGAGACGCCGACAACGACAATCACGGGCATCGTGGATTTCGGCAGGACAAGAGAGCGGATTGACCTGTTTCTCTCAGCGCTCATGAGGCAGCTGAGCCCCGCAAAACCAGAACCCAAAAAGACAACGTAGCTAAAAGTTTAGGTTTGGCGGATTCCTGACGCGCTGGCGAAAGCCGGCAAGAATGAGAACCTTTAGAAGAGAGAGGGGCTTGGAGTCCCGGTTCTCGTCAGTGCGGTGAATCCGCCAAAGTCTGTGCTCCTTTTTCCGATGGCTGCCTTTGCTCGGCGTAGACTAGCTTTGCGTTCTTAGTATAAATACGATTGTGACTGTGCTTATGCAACAACAACCGTTTTTCTTCAGCCGTGTCACATGCAGGTTTCGAACGCGGATTTATCGTTTGCGCACACCATGCAAACAGCTTTCCCTTCATGAGAAGCGGTGATAGAAGAGTGGACTGGCGGATCGGTACGCCTTGAGCCGCTATGAGGACAAGAAACCACCATTTGGACCATGTGGGATGTGGGGGATGGCACGAGTTTTCGCGGCTTTCGGACGCTGATCCGCCATTTCACTGCTTGCTTTTGGCTTTCAGAGTCGGCACTACTCCGTAGGCTTCCACGAGATAAATTAATTTGTGCGTAAAACGTGGAAAAGACAGAAACGACGCTCGGTTGATCGGCAAAAAGTTATTCCTTGACGGACCACGCACGATACGATTGACGCGAACTCGCGAAAAACTGCTCTCGGAGAGAGCTTTTCTTGGGTTTGTTCGCGCAAGCGTAGCGTTGATCCGCCAAGGCTCAGGTACTTCCTACCTTGCTGATGGCTTTCCCGTTCCGCGTCCTATTCTTGCCTTTTCTTTCTATAAATAATGTTGTGACTGTAGCGCGCTAGCAACAACAAAAGACAACATGTTCCCTAAAAAAGAGAGCTTAGCCCTGAAAGAAACAGGAAACGGGAGTGGATGCTCAGGGGGTGACTTTGTATGGGCGCATCATTTCGTTGTCTTCGTGGTCTGTGATGTGGCAGTGCCAAACGTAGCCTGGACCAATGGTAGGGTCGAAGCTGTAGAGGTTGGTGCCTGCGGATGGACTCGCGGAACCCGTTGTGGGGGCGGTTATAGGTGCCCACCTGATTCGGATGACGGTTGCGTAGCCGGGCATTGCTTGTATGGTGTCTTTCCAGCCCATCTCGCTCGGGGCAGGCATCTCGGGTTCTCCCGTAATGTATGGTGTCGGGTCAAGCGTGGTCGGCTTCTTGTCCAGTGGCAGGGGGAATTGCCCGTTGAGGGCGACCCAGTCGTCGACGTAGGCGCTGGTGTTTAAAGGTATGCGGTACACCAGCTGGAACTGCACCAAGTGCACATGTATTGGGTGTGCATCGTCAGTTGTGTCTACGAGCATCCAGTCCTCGGTTGAGCCGACCTGCGGGGTTTCGGTTATGTCTCCGGCCCATCTCTGCCCGTTCAGGAACGCGGCCAGTGGCTCGTCGATGGGGCTGGCTAACTCGAAGAAGGGTAACGTGTGGTTTGTCGTTGGCGTGCTCAGCGTGGGCCAGTCGCCTGCGAGGGTTGGGTTGAGGATTTGGGGTAGCGTATGCGCTTGGTGGCCTACTTCTGAAGTTAGGGTGAACTGCATAATCTCTGCGGCTGCGGCAGCCAGAGGGTCTGAGGGGTCGCCGGATGGGTAAGGGGCGACCGCGTCGTTCGTGAGGATCACCTTGGTTCCAACTGGGATATTGGAGAAGTCAACGAGTATGTCGGCTCTCTCAGCGGGCGCAATCAGGCAGCTTGTCATGGGTGCCACTGCTTTGAGGTATCCGCCGTCGCTGCCGATCTGGGTGAAGGTCATCCCGTTCGAGAAACTCATGTTATAGAAGCGCGCGTTCGAAGCATCGAGGATTCTGAAGCGGTACTGTCCCTGTACGACGTTTAGGTTTGGCCACACCTTGCCGTTCACGGTGACGGTGTCACCGAAGAATTCGGGTAGCCAGTAGGGGTGCGTTTCGGAGTTGGCGCCTTCTGCGGGGAACAGCATGGAGCCGTCGTCGTTGAATGAACGGTCTTGAATGATGAGCGGAACATCGTATTTGCCTTGGGGCAGCAGGGGCTCGATGGGGTCGTTGGTGTCCTTCAGCAGGTAGAAGCCCGCTAAGCCCGAAAGTATGTTGATGCGTGTGATGCCTAGAGCGTGGTCGTGGTACCATAGTGTTGTGGCAGGCTGGTCATTGGGATAGTAGTAGACAGCCGAGTTGGCGTTGGTTGGTGCGGTCGTGCTGTAGGCTGCTCCGTGGATGCCGTTCGCTGTGAACCATGATTCAGGGTACCCATCGGAGTCTGAGCGGTCCTCCGCGCCGTGCAGGTGTACCACCGTTGGGACGGTGTCTTGAGCTTTCTGGAAGCCGGGCGGGAACGATGGGAACGGCGCCGTGGGCATCTGCATGTTGTTGGGGTTTGCCCAGTGCAGGGTCGGGTCGACTGCGAACATTTGTTCTTCAAGCTTGTTCACCCAAGTGACTTGGACGGGGATTCCTCTGACTGCTTCGAAGGTGGGTCCGGGCGCGTTGTGGACGTAGCCGAGAGATGCCCCTGTTATGGGGTCTTTAGCGTCGCCTCCGTAGCCGAACACTTTTGTCTTCGGGAAGCCCGGAGGCAGCACCTGCTCGTAGAACGCGGTCATGTCCACAGTGTATTCTTGGCTTGTAGTTTTGCCGTTCGCGTCCAGCTTGTTGGTCGGAGTGAAAACCGGCAGCGTGGGCAGTTCGTTCACGAACTTTGGAATGGTCGACGGGTCCAATGGGCTTGGAGGGGTTTTCTGCGTTTCAGGCGGTTTCATCTGGCTCCAAAAGGAGAATGCAACGATTCCTATGGCAAGGATTGCGACGAACGAGTAAACGTATGTGTTGCGTTTCATTCTTCTTTCACTTCACTGTTGAAAATCCTGCAGTTCTAGGTTTATTCTTGGGTATTAAGATGTGTGACTGTCAGCACACGATAACAATCACTCAACGCATCTCGGTCGAACGGCAAATCAATGTCACTCGCTGCATGGAATGCTATCTGCTCGACTTGTCTGGAAACCATCTGAGGTCTTAAATACGGTTAGAAACAAAGAAGCCTGCAGGTGCGCTCACGATGAGCCTGCGCGTCAACCCTGAGTACGAGAAACTCCTGCCGAAAATGTCCGAGGAGGAATTCGCCGAACTCAAAGCCTCCATCAAGGAAGAGGGTCAGCACTATGCCATCATCGCCAACGAGGACCTGGAAGTGCTGGACGGACACCACAGGCTTCGAGCCTGCCTCGAGCTCGGCATTGAACCGGATTTTGAGGTACGCAAATTCGAGGACAAGCTGCTTGAAAAGAAGTTCGTGATAGAAGCCAACCTGAGACGCAGGCACCTGAACAACTTTCAGCTCGTGGAGTTAGCCGTGCCGTTGCTGGAGATTGAGAAGGCGCTGGCGAGGAAACGGCAGGCGAAGGGCGGAAAGAACGGACGGAACATTCAGCTGGGGTTAGCGCCAGATGACGCTAGGCTCGAACCGCCGAAGTTGAGGGCAAAGGCTACCGAAGTCGTAGCCAAGAAGGTCGGCGTTTCCACCCGAACGTTTGAGCGGGGCAAGAAGCTTTTGGAGAATGCCACTGAAGAGAAGAAGCAAGAACTACGAGAAGGAAAAACTACCATAGCCAAAGCCTACCGCGAAGTGGTTTCACCGCAGAAAGCGGTCCAAAAAGCCGCGGCGGAAGCGCAGAACACACTCCAAGTCCAAGAGGCTGCCGACTTGGCGCGGATGGAGGAGAATAGAACCGCGCTGCTAACCATGCTGGAAAGACTGCTCAAGAAGGAGTTGTTCTGTCCCTCATGCGGACACCCGATGCTTGAATGCAGCAAATGCCACAAAACGCTGCAGGACTCGCTCAAGAAGCGCTAGTCGGTTCTGAGCTTTCTTGTCTTTCGGGCTGCGGCTTCCATAACTCCTGCTTCTCCGCGGACGGCTTCGGTCGATTTGCTCTGCCAAACAACAGAAAGGCGGCGAGCGCGTAGAGTGGGTAGACAATCGACATCATGATCCAGTAGGCGGCAGGCAGCTCCAGCGAGGCACCGAACACGAGCGCGATGTCATCGATTGTGAATAGTATCAGCATCACGAGGAACAGGGCGAACAGCGCGATTGGCACGGGTTTGAGGCGTAGTCCTTTTCCCTTGACCCAGCCGTACAGGAGGAACACGGCTATGGAGGCAACCGGGTAGACGACATCAAGAACGGGCCAGAAACCTGATCCGAAGATGGAGTCCAAGTTGCCTACGTACCAAGCTATGTGGCTACCTTCAAAAGTCACGAGTATCAGAAGCATTCCAAAGAGCAACGCCAGCGCTTCGCTTCGCATATTCTTATCCATACCTCGCCCTGCCATCTCTGGAATGGTACATGTTTCTGGGTTAATAAATTTGCGCACTTCTGCTTGGTTTAACGGGCGGGTTGTGGAACACTGGGATGCGGATAAATCTTCCGCAAACGAAAATAAGGACAACGCCTTAGGTGTTACGGAATCACGAGAAACCACGGCAAAGTGGCCGAGGTGAGGTAGCTTGGCAGCCTA
>JBHGBG010000051.1:0-16459 GCA_041946875.1 Bathyarchaeia archaeon | reverse complement strand
GGCGTCATCTTGGCAAGTCCGTCGAGTCCGCGGATGGAGAAAGCCATCAAGAAGGTCCAACTCGCCGTTTTCCCGCTTAGCGCCTCCAACACGCACTTGGGCAGGCTGCCTGCGCTGGGCATCGCTGCTTTGGAGATGAAGCTGTTTGGCGCCGATTTGGCGAAGCAAACGGTGAAGAACGCGCAGACTGCGGGGCAATACCTGTGCGAGAACGGCGTCAAAGTCCTCTGCTCAAAGAAAGGCTTCACGCAGTCGCACCAGATTGCCGTGGACATCTGCGACTTCGGCGGCGGCAAGAAAATCGCCCAAGACCTCGAGGACGCGAACATAATCCTCAACAAGAACCTTTTGCCTTACGATGACCAGAGCAACCGCGACAACCCCTCAGGACTCAGGATAGGCTTCCAAGATGTGACGCGCCGAGGCTTCCGCGAAGGCGATATCAAACACCTCTGCGACCTCATGCTCGCCGTCATAAAGGGCAAACGTGCGCCATCCGAGGTCAAGAAAGAAGTCATCGCACTGAAGAAGGAGTTTAACCAAGTCAAGTACGGCTTCCAGAGCTTGGAAGAAGCCGTGGCACACCTCAAGAAAGCTTAACCACGCCAAGGAGGTTGAGAGTGAATGAAAGTACTGCTTAACGACGGCATGGAAAAAGAAGGCCTCCGCCTGTTCCAACAAGCTTTCATAGAAACCGACACGAAGAAACGCGACCCCAAAGCACTGCTGGCGGACATCGGCGCGTTCGACGCCCTCATCGTGCGCAGCGCCACCAAGGTCACCCGCGAAGTCCTCGAAGCAGGCGCCCGCGGCAAGCTGAAAATCGTCGGTCGCGCAGGCGTCGGCTTCGACAACATAGACGTGGAAGCCGCCAGCGAGAACGGCGTCGTCGTCAAGTCCGCCCCTTATGGGAGCACGAATGCCGTCGCAGAGCTTACCCTGTGCCTCATCCTCGCCGCCTCCAGAAACGTGCCCCAGGCGCATCACAGCCTGAAGAGCGGCGTCTGGTCCAAAGACAGACTCAAGGGCACCGAGGTATCCTACAAGACTCTCGGGCTGCTGGGCTGCGGTAGAATCGGGCAGAAAGTCGCCCAGCTGGCGCACCGAGAGTTCGACATGGAGGTCATAGGGTACGACGTGAAGCCGTGCGTTGAGTCGGGCGTGAAATTCATGTCCAAGGATGACGTTCTCGCCAAAGCTGATTATGTCAGCATCCACACGGGCGGCAGAGAAATCATCGTGGGCGAGCGGGAACTCAGCCTCATGAAGCCCACCGCGTTTCTCATCAACACTTCCCGCGGCGCGAACGTGGACGAGGAAGCACTCTACAACGCGCTCAAAGAGAAAAGAATCGCCGGAGCAGCCCTCGACGTCTACGCCGAAGAACCGAAGGCCGAAGGCGCCGAGTTCCGCAACAAGCTCAGGGAACTGGACAACGTCATCCTCAGCGCTCACTTAGGAGCATCCACCGTCGAAGCTCAAAGAGAGACATCCATCGAGATTGCGCGCGTCGTCTCTGGCTACCTGCTGGGCGGAGACTTCCAGGGCGCCGTCAACGCGGGTGAAAGCATTGAACTCGAGGAGCGACCCGTGTACACGCTCTTCATTCACCATCGCGACGTGCCAGGGGTATTTGCCAACATCGACAAGGTTCTGGCGGACAACGACATAAACATCCGCGCCAACTACAGCCGGCAGATTGGCAAGGGCGGCTATGCCGTGTCCGTCTACGTTATCCACAAGAGGGTTTCGCCGAAGATCATCGAAGTCCTCAAGAAAGTGCCAAATGTCTGCGACGTAAAGACATAGTTGTCACTCGAGTGCAGTCACATATCCTTGAAAAGGCAAACCTCCTCTCTTGTTCTATGAGTGTGTTTTCATGCTTGGCGAGTTGATAGGCGAATTCACGGGCAAAATCACTGGCGTGAGAATTCTTCCCGAGGGAAAAACAGAGATGTCCCTCCACGGCTTCGGAAAGGTCTTCGGAATGGACGCCACGTACGCGTCAACAGGAGTCTTCACGCGGCTGCCCGCAGGCATCCTTTCAGAGGAAGGTACAGGGTTGCTTTCGACGCTGGAGCACGACGTCGCAGTCGACAAGTACAAGCGGATAAGCGTGGCCGCGGGAAAGGGCAGGCAGGCGTCCTTCCGTGGGACCTCCTACTACAGTACGGAGTCGCCGAGGCTCGGGCGTCTCAACAGCGTCGTCGGCGTGTCCGAGTTTGAAACTAACGAGAATGGGGACTGGACGCTGAAGGTGTGGGAGTGGAAATAGCCGCTTTGCAGGTTGAAAACAAAAGGGAAAAATGAAACTTGGTTGCTTTCTTTCGTTTAGAGACTTGTTTCTTGGATGAAGGTTCCGTGCCAGTTGTGGAACCAGACCTGCCCCGTGAAGCCGTTCACGCTTAGCATGCCGTACGTTTTGCCTGCACTGAGGACCTCGATTGTGTAGTAGCCCGGAAACGCTGTGACGTCGCCAACCGTAGCGCCTGGGAGATAGCTGTTCAGGTACTGCTGCGCGTTGGCTTTGGCTTGGTCAACCGTAACAGTCATGGTCGTCGTTGGGGTTCCGATGTATGCGCCCATGGCTCCGTATTTGGTGTTCCACATCATGTTCGGACCCATTTCTGGGCCGATGGCGCCCGTGTACTTGTCGATGAGCAGTTCGAAGGCTCCTGTGCCCGTGCTCACTTCCTTGACTTGCACGTAGAAGTTCAAAGTGTACTCTTCAACGTGGGTTACGGCTAGGTTGGCGTTGTTGAGCGAAGCGACGAAGTTCCGTGCGGTTGTCACTGCGGTTGTGATGTTTATCGGAGTTGCGGTGGTGGGAACGGCGTATGGTGGTGTGGTGTAGCCGTATCTGCCTCTCATGCCGCCGCATCCCATTCCTCCGTAGTAGCTTGGGTACGCTGTTGTGGTGCCGGGCTGAGTTGGCACGGTGGTTGTTGGGTATCCGGTGACTGGTGGAGCGTAGTATCCGTATCCGCCCATCATGCCGCCTCCCATCATTCCGCCGTAGCCGTAGGCTGTTGGGACGCCGGTTCCGTACTGCGTTGCCACGCGTCCACCCATGTAGGCGTACGCGGAAGTCAGCGTCAGTGCGACTGCGATGACTGCGAGCGTTACTGTGGTGAGGATTTTCCAGGTTTTCATTCAGTTCACCTCTGAACATAGTCTATGGCTTGCGGGTGGTATAGGGGTTGGCTGAAACATTCATGAAACGGTCATGAAACAGTTCGAAAGTCCATGGAATTCGCGTCTGCAAAGGGCGAAGGCGTCGTCGCCTCTGCACTGGGTGGGGCTGCTGGGTTTACTACGTAAATCCCAGGGGACGGCTTTACGTGGTAAAGCGGTCAATACTACGTAAACACCAGCCCCAGATTTACGTAGTAAACTCCAATGTCCAGACAAGGTAGCGTGTCCGTGCAGATTCTATATAAGCCGCATCTCGGCTAAGAGGTAAACCATGAAACTCGGGGTTCTGTTTTCAGGCGGCAAAGACTCCACGCTCGCATTGCACAAGACAGCCGAGAAAGAGCAGGTCGCCTGCCTCATCACGCTCCAGTCCAGCAACCCTGAGAGCTACATGTTCCACACGCCGAACATCGACCTCACGGCGCTGCAAGCCGAAGCGCTTAGCCTGCCGCTTGTGACGCGGGAGACCGAGGGCAGAAAGGAAGACGAACTCGCAGACCTGCAGGCGGCAATGGCTGAAGCGGCGGAACGGTTCGGCATCGAAGGCGTCGTCACGGGCGCCGTCGAATCTGTCTACCAAGCCGAACGCGTACAGCGCGTCTGCAACCGCCTCAACCTGTGGTGCTTCAACCCGCTGTGGAAGCGTGACCAGAAAAAACTCCTAGACGAGCTGGTTCAGAACCGCTTCAAGGTCGTCATCTCGGGCGTGTTCGCCTACCCGCTGGACGAGACCTGGCTCGGCAGAGAAATCGACCCCACGCTAATTGCAAGGTTAGTGGCGCTGCAGCAGGAGTACGGCTTGAGCCCTTCGGGCGAGGGCGGAGAGATAGAAACCACAGTCCTCGACGCACCCCTCTTCAACAAGCGGATAGAAATCCTCGACAGCCACGTGACGGCTAAGGGAAACGCGGGCGTGTTCAGGATAAAGCAGGCTAGGCTGGTGGCAAAGTGATTCTGGTCATCGACATGAACTGGAAGAAGGATTCACTGGCTTACCCCGAGTTCGTCGCGCCCATAGTCCGCGCCGCCGAAGCACTGGAAACCTGCGTCGTGAAGCACTTCACCGAAGTCGAAGCCTCGGACCTCGGCAAGTACCGCAGGATCATCCTGTCGGGCACAGCGCTGAAAGACCACGCAACGCTAGCCCAGCCAGAGAAGTTCAAGTGGCTCACGACGCTGGAGACGCCTGTGCTGGGTATCTGCGCGGGCATGCAAACCATAGGCGTCACGTTCGGGCTTCGCCTACGCAGGTGTCTGCGAATCGGCATGACGCAAGTGACAACGCTGAAGGAAAACCCGCTGTTTTCCTCCCAGTTCAGGGCTTACTCGCTCCACAACTTCAGCGTGGAGTCTTCACAGGAATTCGATTCGCTGGCTGAATCCGCAAATTGCTTGCAGGCGATGAAGCATAAGGAGAAGCCTGTTTATGGCGTGCTCTTCCACCCCGAGGTGCGGAACCCTGAGATTCTGGAACGTTTCATCCGAGTGAAACAGTTGTGAAACGGTTCAGGCGTTGCTCTTGGTTTAGGGCTTTCGGGAGGTTCGACGTGTGTCGGCTTTGGTGGCTTCAACCTCTAGGCGCACCATGTTCACGTGCACCATGCCGTTGTCGTCCATGGGGTAGGCTGCGATGTATCGGTCGGCGATTTCGCTGATGAACGCGCCTCTGAGGTTTTCGGGAACCCTCTCGGTGAACGGCAGCCACGTGGTTCTGATCCAGCCTGCTAAGCCTTCGCGTCCTTGGAGTTGCATGTCTTTTTTTATGAGTTCTACTCTGTGTGGTTTGAATCCTGCGTCGCGGAGCCAGACTCGGTATTCGGCTGGGCTGTAGAATCCGTAGGGGAACGTGAACTTCTTGAAATACGGCTTACAGGTGTCTTCGCTTATCATCTCTTCGAGGACGGCGATGATGCTCTGCGCGTTGTTCTTGCCAGCCATCTGGAACAGCAGTCTTCCTTGACTGTTCAGCGCTTCCCTCACGCATGCCAGCACAGTCTGGTGGTCGATTATCCAGTGGAGCGCAGCGTTGCTGAAAGCAATGTCAAACTGCTTGCGGAACGTCAGTTCCCGAGCGTCCATCTTCAGAAAAGTCAGGTTAGGGTAACGACCCTGAGGGTAGTTTCTTCGAGCTGAGGATAGCATTTCTTCAGAGTTGTCGACGCCCACGACCCGTCCGTGGGGCACGCGTTCGGCCAGCAGGGCGGTGACTTTGCCGTCTCCGCAGCCTATGTCGAGTAACGTTTCGTCTCCTGCGAGCTTGAGCTTTGGGATGAGCTCTCTTGCCCATTCAAACTGGTTTGACGAGTTTTTGGCGTAGTCCAGTGCGTTCCAGGCGTATTCGGCTGAAGTTTCCGTCAAGGTTGTTCCTCCGTTTGTTGGCGGCGCACCGCCTTTCTTAAGTCTTTAGGGTGGTTTCGCCGAAACAGATGTAGCCACTGCCCAAGCAGCCCCTCTTGTCTGCCCAAGGCTTGCGAGAAAAAGTCGCGCAGGTTGAAAGCTATTAAAGGCGAGAAGGTACACCTACAGAACCAAGCGAGGAACGAGCCGGTTGAGCCACAAGAAGCGGATGCATCCGAAAGTCAGCAACGCCGAGATTGAGGTCTTCAAAGCCTTGAGCGCTGCTGGGCTCACGGGCGGCATGGTAACTCAAAAAACCATAGTCCTGAAATCCACGGTTCCTGACTTCTGTTGGCTCAACAAGCGGAAAATCGTCTATCTGGACGGTGTTCAAGCGCACCAGGGCAACAAGACGCAGCAGCGCGACGAGGAAATCGTCGATTTGCTGCTGGCTCAGGGCTGGGAGGTGCTCAGGATTCCGTACGAGCCGCCGCTAAGCAAGACGGGTCTGCTGGAAATCCTGACAACGATAAAGCGGTTCTTGGGCGAGGCTGAAGAGTGACCGGCATGGAGATTAAGACCGTTAGAACCCGTTTCTTCAGAATTTCTGTTAACTGCTACCTCGTTGGAACTGAGAGCGGGTTCGTCCTGGTCGACACGGGACCGGCAAACAGGCGAAAAGAGATAAAGAGAGAGCTCGAGAGCATGGGTTGCCGCCGAGGAAACCTCAAGCTGATTGTGCTCACCTCACGGCGATTTTGACCACAGCGGCAACGCAGCCTACCTCCGAAGGGAATTCGAGTCGCAGATAGCAATGCACAGGGCAGATTCTGGAATGGTTGAGCATGGAAACATGCTCTGGAACCGAAGAAGGAGAAACGTCCTAACCAGGATTGCTTTCAAAGTGTTTTTCAGGCTCGGAAATTCCGACAGGTTCACGCCCGACAGCCTCGTCGAAGAGGACTACGATTTTTCTAAGTATGGGTTCGACGCCAGAGTTCTGGAAATCCCGGGGCATTCGCTGGGGTCCATTGCCATTCTGACGAGCGACCGAGCCCTGTTCTGCGGCGACCTGCTCACGAACCTGGGAAAACCAGACGTCGGCTCCATCATAGACGATTCCGACGCAACACGTGCCAGCGTTGAAAGACTGAAAGGCTTACCCATCGAAACCGTGTTTCCTGGGCATGGTGAACCATTCCTGATGGAGTTATTTGCGAAAACTCACTGACTTGCGGCGCGGTGCTTCCGGTTTCGGTTTGTGTGTACGTGAAATCTGTATATTACATGCGTCATGACTTATATCGGACCGCATCCAATAGCAAGATGGGAACTGAGGGGACAGCCCTGACCAGCGTAAGAAAAAGATTAGACAAAGTCCTAAACGAACTCTCCACCATGACCGTCGAGCCAGACGAGAAAGCCTCAGGCAACGTAGCCGCCGAACTCAAAGTTATCAAGGCCGCCTTCAAAGAATCTGAACACTACCCAGTCTGCTGTTTCAGGTACGACGCCGCCAACCGGATAGTCTGCGACTTCGCCGGTCCGCTTGCGCTTGAGCAGTTCATGAAGAAATGCAGGGAGTGCCAAACCCACATTAGAGGCGCACTCCTTCACCTCCAAATGGATGAAGCTTGACCCAATCCAGATTCGATTGTTCCTTGGAAAGCGTCTTTTTCGCTAATTGTTGTTGCCCATCTGAAGCCACACAGGTTTAAGACTGAGTTTAAGGTAGAGTTGTGCGGTGTCCTGTTATGGAAAAGTCAATGAAACAAATGCAGAGATACCTCGTCCTCATAAAGCTGAACCCGTCGAAGCAAGAGGCGTTCTTCAACGAGCTCATGAGCCTATCCGACAAACCTATGGACGGCGTGAGGCTCGATGCATCCTACAACGTCTTCGGAGAATGGGACATCGCCGTCTGGTTCGAGGCTGACAGCAACGATAACGCTCTCCACTTCGTGGGAGACAGCATCCGCCCAATCGACGGTGTCATCGAGACCTTGACGATGCCGACGACGCCGATCAAAGAGTACAGCAAAGCCTGAGGGCGCTCATCCCTCTCATCTTTTTTTGGTGGAAACGCGCGTTAACACAATTTCTAGTTTTGTTGTCCAGTCTGGCGTCAAATACGCTCTTTCTTCTTGTCGGAGTGCAATTTTTTTCATCCGTCAACATGGCCGCGGTTCAGTATTTCAATCTGCATGGTAAATTCTATATAGCACATGGAGACAACAGGGAGCCAGAGAGATTGGAGGAAAAAACAGTGAAACTAAACAATAAAAAACCCTTAGCAACAATCGTCTTCGTACTAGTCTTGACTTCTGCGTTTCTAGCAAGCGCGAACTTTGCTAGCGCTGTCACGATATCAACTCGCGCCTTCTTATCTGCAAACCCGAATCCTGTTCAAGTGGGAAAAGACCTCGTCGTCAGCTTCTGGATTGAGCCAATCCCGCCAACCGCCGCCGACAGACTTCACGGCTTCCAAGTGACAGTCATTCGTCCCGACGGAACAAGCGAAACCAGAGGTCCCTTCGAGTCTTCGCCCCTAGGTTCGCAGTACTTCGTCTACGTCCCAACGATGACGGGTAGCTATCAGGTGAAGTTCAACTATCCAGGCGAAACCTTCGCAGGCGGCGTTGTCTATGCAGCAGCTGAGAGTCCGGTGACCCAAGTCACGGTGCAGACCGAGCCTCTGCCCCAGTTCCAAGAGGCTCCAGTTCCGAACGACTTCTGGACGCGCCCGATAAACGCGCAGAACAGGGGATGGTTCAGCATATCTGGAAACTGGCTGATGCGCAACTACAATGCCACCTACCGCTCCTTCGGAGAAGTCGTCGCCGCTAACCCGTTCAGCCAGGCACCCAGGGCACCTCACGTGATGTGGACTAAGCCGCTTACGATGGGTGGTCTCATCGGAGGGGACTTCGGAGCTGAAAGCTACTACACAGGGCAATCCTACGAGCCCAAGATTACTCCGCCAATCATCATCAACGGCAGACTGTTCTACAACATCTTCCCAACCAGCCTCTTCGGAGCAAAAGGACAAGGCTTCGTATGCGTGGACCTGCGCACAGGAGAGGAAATCTGGCGCAACAACAACTGGACCGTAACCCTAGGCCAAGTCTACACCTTCTACTCGGGCAACGAGGCAGGAGGTGAAGCCTTCCTCTGGAAGGTTGACAGCCCAGGAATCTTCGGTCCGCCAATCGCCACCTACCACATGTTTGACGCGTTCACAGGCAACTACATTCTCACATTCGCCAACGGTATGCCCGGCACGACCTACTTCGGCAGAGATGGCACGATGTTCGTAGACGTTCTCAACGGACAAGCTGGCTGGCACGCACTCTGGAACTCAACGAAGGCTCTCGAAGCGAACTTCATGATCATCGGAACCGAACCCGGCATTACGATGCTTGAACCCCAGCCAGGAGTCTACCAGTGGAGCAGCGGAATACAGTGGAACGTGACCATACCCGTAAGAAGCGTGGTTCTTCCCGAAGACGGCTTAACCTACTATCCATCGCAGGGCTTCATGAGCGGCATCACAGGCAACGTAATGGTCGCCTCAGCAGGAACAGTCACCGATGCCAGACTGCACGTTGGATACGACTTGACAACTGGCAGAGAGCTCTGGGCTTTTGACAGGTCGAACGAAGCCAGCGACTTCATTGTCTTCGCAGCCTTCGGTGAAGGCTCCTACTGCCAGTGGGACACCCTCAACATGCGGTGGATATGCTACGACGCTCAGACAGGAGCGAAGAAATGGGTCAGCGACTCAAACGTCTATCCATGGGGAGCATTCCTGCCTAACAGCAACGGAGGCACCATCTACCAAGGCATGCTCTACAGCGCAGGCATGGACGGATACCTGCACGCGTTCGACATGAGCAACGGCAAGGAAGTCTGGAAGTTCTATGCAGGCGACACGACTGAAACAGCCTACGGAACGTACCCGATGGGTTCAGGGCCCATAGTCGCAGCTGGCGTAGTTTACTGCGGTGTCGGCGAGCACTCTCCGACGCACCCGCTTTACCGAGGCGGTAAACTCTTCGCTATAGACGCCAAGACAGGCAAGGAGCTCTGGAACGTGAACGGCTACTTCTCAGTGCAGGCAATCGCTGACGGCTACCTCGTCGCACAGAACCAGTACGACAACCAAATCTACGTCTTCGGCAAAGGTCCAAGCAAGACCACCGTGTCGGTCTCACCCGCCAGCACCGCAAGAGGCAACGCTGTAGTCATCCAAGGCAAAGTCACCGACGAAAGCTCGGGTCAACCAGGCACGCCAGCCATCTCAGACAGAGACATGGGCCAATGGATCGCCTACACGAAGGAACAGCAGGTCCTGCCTGAAATAGTGAACATCGCAGGCGTCCCAGTGATTCTGACGGCAGTCGGTCCGGACGGCAGCACCATCAACATCGGCGAAACCACGAGTGACGCAAGCGGCAACTACTTCATGGCATGGACTCCACCGAGCACGGGGCTGTTCAAGGTCGGCGCAACCTTCGTCGGCTCTGACTCCTTCGGCAGCTCCTATGACGAAGCAGCAGTCGTGGTGAACAGCGGAGGCGCTCCCTCAGTGACTTCGCCTTCGGTTCCGCCCAGTGGCATGATGCCATCAGCGGAGCTGTACTACATACTCGTCGCGGTCATAGTTGTTGTAATCGTGGTTGTAGTCGTAGCGATAGTGATGAGACGGCGAAAGTAGAACCCAAACGCGAGGGCGACAACTTCGCCCTTCTGCCCTTTTTCTATCTTCTCCCTGACAATTGGCTCCAGAGCAGCCCCGCCCACGGAAATGTATGTCATAGCCGCAGTCGCTGTGGTCATCGTTGCAGCAGCGGCGGTTGCAGCAGTCATCCTGAAAAGGCGAAAGTAGCCAACATAGAACCTTTTCCCTTCTTTTTGTGTTTAACATCTACCTCTGAGCGCTGATGCTTTGCTCCAGACTTCTTCGAAGTAGGTTGTAGCCAGCGAGAGAATAGCGGGATTGTTTGACCACAGACTCGGCACTCCACGGCTATTGGACGCCGAGATGGCAATATTCAACTCCTTCCTGTCCAAAATCGACATGGTGACGGGAGCAGGGGCGCGGACAAATCTGAGTTCGTAGAACGGGCTCTTCCTTAGAGCACTGACACATTTCGGCACAAGTTTTCCGTTTTCAGGTTTCTCGGTAACCGACCGAATCCTGACGCCTCTCTCAACAGCGTTCTGGAAGCCCTGAGAAAGGGTGGAAACCGTGCTTTCAAAGTTCTCCCATGTGCCAACGGAGTCAATGCTTGTTTGGCATGCTTCAGTTCTCTCCATCAGTTTTCTGAAGAGAAGGGAGATTTCGGATGTGACCACGAATTGCGGTCCATCTTCCTGCACGAGGGATTTGCCGCTATCCGTCTGCGGTAAGGTGAGGCTGAGCAGAAATTCCGCCGTTTTCCTGCGAAGTTCCGTGTGTTCGCGGGAGCGGCGGTGAAGCAGACTGGAGACGCCACTCTTCATCGGGACCGCTCGGTACCTGCTTGGCGAGGCAACAATCATTTCAACGAGTCCTTGATGCTGAAGCGCGGGAATCGTCCTGTACACATCTTGCCGAGCGAGGTTGGAGACTTTTGCGATTGCCTTCACTGTTGCGCTTTCCAGCTTGCACAAAGCCACATAGGTCTTCGCCTGTACGAGCGTAAGCCCTAAGCTCACCAGATTCTGAACGCACTCATCCTGAAGCATCGAAGCACTTCCGACGGGCGTTCTTCTCTCCTGCTACTATTTGGCTGACTTCGGTTTTAAGCTTTGGGCTGTCGCAAGGACCACTGATTACAAACGCTTAAAGCATTGTGGAAAACAACTATGGACACGCGAAAAAAGGAGAGAAAAAAATGCAAATTAGGAAAAATAAAACACTATTGACCCTGTTAGTTGTGATGATTTTGGCTGCTACTGCGATGACAATTCAGCCGGCTTTCGCTCAGACAAAGATGGTCGAAACTTTCACCTACATAGCCGTTGCTCCAGACCCAGTTGGCGTAGGTCAAGACTTGCTTGTCACGTACAGAATTGACAAGGTCTCGCCCAACGCTGCAGCCTTCGGAGCAGGTACCATGTTCACGGGCTTCACAGTGAAAATCACTCTGCCTGACGGAACAGTCTACAACAAGACAGGACTGTCCACTGACCCTACCAGCAACGGATGGTTCCTTTACACGCCGACTATGGTGGGAACGTACAAGCTACAGACCTTCTTCCCGGGGCAACGCATCAACGGCTCGTCTTTCAGCTTGTTCGGTGTGACAGTGTACGACAACACCTATCTGCCAAGCCAGAGTCCAGAAATCACAGTTACCGTGCAAAAGGACCCCGTGCTGCCCCTGCCGAACAACCCACTTCCAACGGGTTACTGGCACACTCCGATATTCGGCGAGAACAAGGGATGGAACGAAATCGCCGATAACTGGCTAATGCAAGGCTACAACTTCATGACGCGCTCCTTCGGCAGCGGCAACAACGCTTTTTCACCCTACACTGCAGCACCTAACACAGCCCACGTTATCTGGACCAAGCAAATCATGCTCGGAGGTTTGGTAGGAGGACCCTTCGGCGACAAAACCTACTACCAAGGGCTATCGTACGAGGAACACTACAACCCACTCATTCTCGACGGAAAAATAATCTTCACAGAACACTATCTGGACCAATCCACCGTCTTCCAAACTCGCTGCGTCAACCTGTACACTGGAGAAGACATCTGGATCCTGCCAAACGTCACCATAAACTTCGCTCAGGTTGTGGAAGTTGACACACCCAACGAACACGGAGCCCTTGCATACCTATGGGACACCGGTCCAGGAGGCTTGTTCGCAGCCGCCAGCACAACGTGGAAGATGTACGACGCCTTCACAGGGCTGTACATGTGCACCGTGGCGAACGTGACTTGGGACGGCGCAGGAGGATTCGGCGTGTCCACCGGAATACCTGGACCGAACGGAGAAATCCTGTGCTACACCCTCAACCCAGCCCAGAGCAAAATGGTTCTGTGGAACTCGACGAAAGTTCTCTACAACCCAGCATTCATAGACACGTGGGGTCCGACGATCGGGGCAGTCTACGATGGCAATAGAGGAATCGAATGGAACGTGACAATACCCGCAGTACCCATGGGCACGGCGCTTGAAGTTGTACAGGACGGTTACGCCCTAGCGCAGTACACGGACTCCTCGATGACTGTTCCGCCCACGTACATGCAGATGGTCTACGACGTGAGCACAATGAAGAAGGACGTGACCGGAAAGTATCCAGCCATGCTCAACCCGCTTTGGACGGCAAACCGAAGCAACATCCTGGAGACGTTCTTCATTCAAGGACCCATCGGCAGCGGCATCTACACGATGTACGACGAAAGCAGACTGGTGATGCACGGCTACAGTATTACAACAGGCGCCGAAGTGTGGCAAACGGAACCCCTCACGAGTGGATGGGCAAGTTTCGAGTGGCAATGGCAGATCGCCTATGGCCTGCTCTTTGTCTCAGGCTACGACGGTCACCTACGTGCTTACGACACGGCGGATGGAAAGCTGAAGTGGGATTACTTCTTCGGAAGCGCAGGTTACGAGACACCATACGGCACATACCCAGTCTATTCGGGCTTCACAATCGCGGACGGCAAACTCTACATGACCAACGATGAACACTCGCCCGATGCAGTTCCGTGGAGAGGTGGGAAGTTTATGTGCTTCGACGTGTACACTGGTAAGCTGCTTTGGAGCATAGCTGGCAAACTGCGTATGGGTGCAGTTTCAAACGGATACTACACGTCCCTTCAATCGTTGGACGGGCAGATTTACACGTTCGGCAAAGGACCAAGCGCAACCACAGTTTCCGCGCCACAGGCAGGAGTGCGAAAGGGAGAACCCGTGATGATTACGGGCACGGTCACCGACCAGTCGCCAAGCTCCAAGGGAACGCCAGCAATATCTGACGAAAGCATGACCCCATGGATGGAGTACCTGTACATGCAGAGACCCAGACCCACAAACGCCACGGGAGTTCCGGTAAAGGTGACATGCTACGATCCGAACGGCAACTTCCAGGCTATCGGCACAGTGACCAGCGACGACGGCGGCAGTTTCGGCATAGCGTTCACTCCACCGCTTGAAGGCTCCTACTACATAAGAGCAACATTCGAAGGCACCCAATCCTACGGCGACTCCTACGCCACGACCTACATGGTTGTCGGCCCAGCAGCACCCGCGCCAGCAGTTGTGACTCCGACGCCGCCAGTGACTACAGCCACGCCTCCTGCGTCCACTCCGCCTCCAGTGACGACTCCTCCAACTCAGTCAGTGTCGCCTTCGTTGCCGCCGCCTCCGGAGCAGGCTCCGCAAACTGAGATGTACGTCATAGCCGCGGTCGTCGTGATCATCGTCGTGGTGGCTGCGGTCGCAGCAGTCATCCTCAAGAGACGACAGTAAGAGACTAGGCAACCTCTTCCCTTTTTCCTTTTTCTGATTCTTCAGCGTCGAGTGGAGACTCCTTTTGCCTGAGCCTCGGGGCACATGCAATCGCGTTGGTAAAGCATTCAGACTTGCCACTGTTTGCTGCTTGCTATGTCGGCAAAATGGGTTCTGTTAACTTGGCGTGGGATTTGGGGTCCATGGAAACAATCGTGGGGTAATGTAAACACAGTTCTGCACTTCTTTAAATCCTGTTCTTATAAAAGAAAAGTTGCTAATGCGTTAATTGGAGCAAATTTAATATCTATCTAGAAACAAATGCCAATGTCAGCTGAGGTTGAACAATTGACTAGACCTGAACGTGTTTCAATAATACAGGAACTTGAAAAGGAAAGAGGAAACACTTACATTATTACATACATAACAAGCACACGCAGACATGCCGAGGTTCCAATGGCAACCGATTCTATTAGATTCTTCCATGACCATTTGGCAAAAATCCCCAACCGAAAAAATGCAACAGTGGATTTGTTTATTCACAGTAACGGTGGCGATGGAACCGTACCATGGCGGTTGGTAAATCTGATAAGAGAATATTGTTCAGTATTCAATGTGCTGGTACCTCATAATGCTTTTTCCGCAGCAACTTTAACAGCATTAGGCGCAGATTCAATAATTATGCATCCAATGGGTGTTTTAGGTCCAACTGACCCAATGGTGGGAAATCAATTTAATCCAAAAGACCCAGAATCTAAAAGACCTTTGGGCATAAATGTCGAGGACGTATCTGCATACATTGAGCTCTTAAAGGATGATGTCGGAATAAGACATGAAAGATGAATTGGTACTCGCTTTTAATCATCTTGCATCGCAAATACACCCTTTGGCATTAGGCAATGTTAAAAGGTCTAGGTCACAATCGAAACAGCTTGCAACAAAATTACTTGCGCTGCATATGGACCCAAAAAATGATTGCCATAAAATCGATGAAATTGTTGAAAAACTAACTTCTAGGTCATATTATCATGGGCACCCAATAAATCGAAAAGAGGCAAAAGAAGACTTAGGTCTTAACGTAATACATCCACCAGTAAAAGTAGAAGAATTAATGTGGAAACTTTATATGGAATACGAAAAAGAAATGCTGCTAAATGTAAGCTTCAATTGGATTCAAGATTTTATAATAGCTAATCCAGCTATTCAACCAGACAAACCAAAAACAATGCCATTGCCAAAAATGAAAGGTGCATTTATCGAAAGCAAGAATCACGCAAATGTACAAGTGACCGAAAATCAAGTGATAGGTGTTAAGACTAAAGAAGGCGTGTATGAAGGACATTTGACAACTGTCCATGAATATTGGGAATTGGAGTAGTGAAACATAAAACATAAAAAGGGTAGATGACAATATGAATCTGCAGGAGAAATTCCCATTGAAGCGTCGTGAGACTAATATCGTTGAAGTTCAGCGTTCGACCCCTAAAAGAAATACTGCAAGGTATAAGGCAATAGCACCCGAACATCTTTCTTCAGTCTCAGGTTTCCGTGCAGCTTCAATTGTAGACTCAAGACTAGGTTCTATAAGCAAACCAAAATACGTTCAGAAAGAGATAGCGAAAGCTGCTGAATATTACCTATATTGAATGCTTTATGCTTCTGTAGTGTTGCTTTCTATATTCTTAGGCTGAATAACTAATTTATCCTCTTTTATTTTCATATCAAGTTCCACACCCTGTTTCCAGCCTAGCTTATCAACACAATCAGGAGGAATAGTGACCACATATTTTGGGTATTCCTTGCCCGCCACTTTTCTTGATAATTGTTTTTGTAGCTTCACTTTAGGCACCTATTAAAATATGTAACTACTTCCACTTTATATAACTTTAGGTACCGAAACGGTTAAATAGTTAGGTACCTAATGTGTTTTAGGTGCCTAAAATGACTCAAGCCCTAATAACCACAAGAGAGGAACGCGGTGAGTTTATCGCGCAACTCGGAAATCAGATTCAGCGTGTGGAAAAGGACTTTTACACAGTAAAATCTCAGAGTGGGAATGGCGAGTATGCGGTTACTAAGGTTAATGGTGAGTGGATGTGCGAGTGCCCCGACAACAAGTATCGCCATGTTGCATGCAAACATATCCACAGTGTCCTCTTTTCTCAGCGTGTCCGTGCTGAAGTTGCAGTAACCAAAGTTATCCCAGAACTAAACCTTCAAGCATGCCAAATCTGCCAATCCACAGAAATCGAACGCGATGGCGTACGCCACAACAAACACGGAGACCTACAAGTTTACCACTGCAAGAGCTGTGGCAAACACTTCACCCTGAACTTAGGGTTTACTGGAATGCGAGCCACCCCACAGGTCATAACGTCAGCTATGCAACTCTACTTCACTGGCGAGAGCCTTCGGAATGTTCAGAAGTTCCTGAAGCTGCAGGGCGTGGATGTCTCGCATGTGTCGGTCGGCAAGTGGAT
>JBHGBG010000050.1:0-17120 GCA_041946875.1 Bathyarchaeia archaeon | reverse complement strand
CGGCACAGGCATCTCCAGCGCGTACGTAGACTTCGCCCTGAACGCCTCCGGCAATTTCGCAGACTACCACGCAGAATACGCCGTAAACGTGACTTCCGCGCTGAATGTCAGCGGCGAATGGGCTCCGCTGAACGCAACCCACCGGCAAGTCAGCTTAACCTGTGAAGTCTCAAACGAAGCCAAACTTGCCTTGGCAAAAGAATTCGCACTCTATTACAAGGATACTGGGGGCGCGGGGTGGACGCAAGCCTCGGATGTAAGCATCAGAGACCGCGGAAACGGAACCTACCTAGTATCGTTTGATGCGCAGAGTCAGGACAACCCGCTGCGGGTCTCAGTGCACTGCATCAACACGCGTGGGATAGTGGTGTGGGCGAACGTAACCTGTCCCCAAGCCTGACGGCCACTAGTCATGCACGTAGTAACTCCATAGCTCGCCAGGGCTACGACGGCATCGCCGTCTCTACCCCGAATAGAGCCGCGAAGCATCCAGAGAACAACAATGGCGAACTCCGCAAAGGAATTCCTAGACCGGATCCTTCGGCTTTTCCAGCATGGTTGAGTCTCCGCTGCAGAGCTGATCAGTTTACCACGTAAATGGCATCCCTTACAGGTTGTAAAGCATCCAATACTACGTAAATCTGGGGTGTTTACGTGGTAAACCCCGTCAACTCCCCGTCCACTCCAAGATTCAGTCTATGAGGGGGGCTATAGTCTATTCCAAGCATCAGAGTGCATATCCGAGTGATAGTTAACCTTTTATTCCTTGGCTACATAGCTCTAGTGAACACGTTCTAACGTCATTCTACTTGTAAGGTGAATTGTACAATGGTCAACGAACTGTCCCCAGAAAAGCTACGAAGAATATGCGACCCAAACTTCATGGAATGCAAAACGACGAAAGACCTCACACCGCTCGAAGAAATAATCGGCCAAGAAAGAGCCGTACGAGCACTGAAGTTCGGCTTGGGCATCCGAGAACAAGGATTCAACATCTACGTTTCAGGCTACCCTGGAACAGGCAGAACCACAGCCGTTAAGAACTTCCTCGAAGAGACTGCCAAAGCCCAGCCTGTTCCGCCAGACTGGTGCTACGTGAACAACTTCTCCGACGAATACACGCCCAAAGCCATCAAGCTGCCGCCAGGAAAAGGAAAAGACTTTCAGAAAGACATGAAGAAATTCGTCGAAGACTCCAAACGCGCACTCCGCAAAGCGTTCGAGAGCGAAGACTACGCAGCAAGAAGAGAAAATACAATGAGGCAGATTGAAGCTCAGCGCAAGCAGCTCATCGAACAACTGAGCACCGAAGCCCAGAAAGAAGGCTTCGTCATCCAAACCACGCCCATTGGCTTGCTCCTCATACCCATAATAAGGGGCAAACCAGTCAGCGACGAAGAACTTCTGGCGATGTCGCCGAAAGCCCGAAGCGAAATCCAGGAAAAACGCGCAATGCTGGAATCAAAGCTCCGAACCGCCATGAGACAATTCATGGACCTCGACAGGAGAGCCCACGAAGAACTTGAAAAACTCAACCGAGACGTCGCACTCTTCGCCATAGGACACCTCATCAACGACCTCATCGAACAATACAGCGGGTTCGCAGATGTGGCTGCATACCTTAAGAACGTCGAAAACGACATCCTCGACAACCTGGCCCAATTCATCAAGAGCTCAGAAGAAACCCAGCAACCACAAATTCCCCTGCCATGGCTACGCGCAGAGTCCTCCTTCAGGAAGTACGAAGTGAACGTCATCGTCGACAACTCAGAAGTCAAAGGCGCACCAGTCATCATGGCATCCAACCCAACCTACCATCAACTCTTCGGACGCATCGAACGCGAAGCCCAATTCGGAGCACTCATCACCGACTTCACCATGATCCGCAGCGGATACCTGCACCAAGCCAACGGCGGATACCTGATTGTCCCCGTCGAAGAACTCCTCATCAACTCATTCTCCTATGAAGGCTTGAAACGCGCGCTCAAAAGCAAACACATAAACATCGAAGAGCTCGAAGAGCGCTACGGATTCGCCGTAGCCAAAACCCTGAAGCCAGAACCCATACCGCTCAACATCAAGGTAATAGTCATCGGTGACCCCTTCCTGCATCAGCAGCTGTTCATGCTCGACAAGGAATTCAATGAACTGTTCAAAGTCAAAGCAGACTTCGACACCACTATGCCTCGAGACGAACCCTGCCTCGAGCAGTATGCCGCCTTCGTCTGCACACTCTGCCACAAAGAAAATCTGAAACACCTGGATGGTTCAGGCTTGGCGAAGCTCATCGAGCACAGCTCACGCATGGCAGAAGACCAGCACAAACTGTCCACGCGGTTCAGCGAAGTTGCCGACATCGCCAGAGAAGCTAACTTCTACGCCACGCAAGACAACTCCGAATACGTCACAGGAACCCACGTAAAAAAAGCCATAGACGAAAAAATCTACCGCTCAAAAATGATCCAAGAAAAAATCCAAGAGATGATAAACCGCAACTTCCTCCTCATCGACACCGAAACCGAGAAGGTCGGACAAGTCAACGGGCTTTCCGTGGCAGCTCTCGGTGACTTTGCCTTTGGCATGCCCTCACGCGTAACCGTAAGCGTCGGCTTGGGCAGAGAAGGTGTCGTGGATATCGAACGCGAAGCCAAGATGGGTGGACCCATCCACACGAAGGGCGTGCTTATTCTGAGCGGATACCTGAACGAGCGCTACGCTAAGGACAAACCCCTCAGCCTCAGCGCGAGACTCGTGTTCGAGCAGAACTACGAAGGCGTGGAAGGCGACAGCGCAAGCAGCACCGAACTCTACGCGATTCTGTCCAACCTCTCGGGTTTGCCAATCAAGCAGAACATAGCCGTGACTGGCTCGGTGAACCAGAAAGGGGAAGTGCAGGCAATCGGTGGTGTGAACGAGAAAATAGAGGGTTTCTACGAGGTCTGCAAGGCGAAGGGCTTAACCGGCAAGCAGGGCGTGATGATTCCCGAAAGCAACACGCAGAACCTCATGCTCAAAGAAGAAATTGTCGAGGCAGTGCAGGCTGGGAAGTTCCACATTTACTCGGTCGAGACCATCGACGAAGGCATCGAAGTCCTAACAGGCAAAAAAGCTGGCGTAAGGGGAAAAGACGGCAAGTTCGAAGAAGACACCGTGAACGCGTTAGTGGACAAGCGGTTCAGGGAAATGGCTGATAAATTGGCAAAGTTTGCGGCACCAACAACGGAAGAGAAGCCCGCGAAACGGGATGAAGACTAAGCATCAAGCCAAACGCGCTCAGCACCTGTCCAGAGCTGCAAGCAGCTCGCTCAAACGCTTTATGGTTTGGTTTGGGCAGGTGTTTTCTAGTTCTTTCTGCGGTCTTCGCTCGAGGTAGATGGTTCTCATTCCTGCGTCTTTCGCGCCTTTGATGTCTGCATCCACGGTGTCGCCGACGAAAACAGCTTCTGATGCCTCGATGCTGAGCTGGTGTAGGGCTTTCTGGAAGATTTCTGGGTGGGGTTTGCGTTTGTTCACAGCGCCGGAAACGATGACGATGTCGAAGAGCTTTCTGAGTCCATGCTGCTCCAGTAGTCGCAGGACGCATTCGGGGATGGCGAAGTTCGACACAATGCCCAAGCTGTAGTTTCGGTGGAGCTTGCGCAGGGTTTCCGCTGCTTCGTCGTCTATTCGGACGTATTCCACGAATGCAGAGCAGAAAGCGTTCGTTGCGCGTTGCACGGCGTCACTTTCCACGGGGCAGTCGTAGCCGAGGATTTTCAGGGCGTTTGTCACTCGGACGCTGAAGTGCGGTTCGTCCATGTTTTTGTCTGCTTCGGCGTAGAGTGCGTCTCTGGCTTTGATGTAGGCATCGCGGAAAGCTGGGAATGAAACGGGTATGCCGCTTTTGACGATGGTGGCGTGCATCTGCTTGAGCGCTGGGCTGTAGAAGGCGTGTTCTTTCTCGATGAGCATGAGGGTGTCGAACATGTCGAAGAGGACTGCTTTGATGGGCATCTGGTTTCCCTGCAGTCCAGAACGTGATGAGGTTTAAAACGGTTTTGCACCGAAGGGTCGCTTTGGTGCGACATATTTCGGTTTTGGAAATACCGTTTATATTAAGTAGGCTGTCATAAGATAGTCCAAGAAAAAGGGGAAGTGTGGTATGAAATCGCTCAGCAGTGAAGAAATGCGCTGGCAACTCGTGAAAGCCATGTTGGACGAGTTTCCGGAGTTACGAAGCAGGGTTTCGAACTACGTAAAGAACTGAGAAGACCACCAGACGTAGATAGTAGTTCCGGAAACTCAGCCTATCTTAATCTATTTCTTGCAAGCCAACACTTGATGGAAAACCGTTTTCTTTCTAACTGTGTTCTGATCGGAAAGATAGAACTTGAAGTTTTTCCTGCTTTTTAAATGAAGAATGAAAAAAGCAGTCGGGCAAAACTAGTCTTTCTTGAGCAGGTGCTCGGGTGGAACTCTAACGCCGTTGATGACGCTTGAGTTCTCGGACAAGAGGTCCATTATTTCTCGGTGTCTGGCGAGAAAATCTAGACCTTTTTCGGTTGCTGTGTAGACTTCTTTTCCGCATTTCTCGGATTTCTCCAGCAGGTGGATTTTGGTGAGGAGTTTCAGGTATTGATTCAGCTGTGTGAAGCTTAGGTTTGCTTTGTACATGATTTGGGTTTTGAGTGTTCCGTCCTTGGCGATCTCCATGATTTCGGCGATTATGTAGAGTTTGTCTCTTCGTTTGGAGGATGTGTCCACGAGCCAAGAGTTCATTTCTGTTTCCTTCCTATAGACATCAGTTCTATAGTTGGACAAGGCGTTGTGCATATTAAGCCGTGTTTCGCAAGGCTAACTATATCAGATATCGTAATATTCTAGAACAATCCTCTACGGCTGGGCAAAAAGCTAAATGCTTCAAAACGCAAAAACAACGTGACCAATCATGCTCATCGGGTTGATTTCTGACACGCATGACAATCTGCCTATGGTGGAAAAGGCGGTTAAGCGACTTAACCAGGAGAAAGTGGGTTTGGTGCTGCATGCGGGTGACTATGTTTCGCCTTTTGTCATCGCTAGGTTCAAACAGCTCAACTGCAGACTCATCGGAGTGTTTGGCAACAACGACGGTGACCACGAGCTTCTCCGCAAGCGGTTCGGCGAGACGAGCAACTGCGAGATTCGTGGGCGCTTTGCTGAAGTGGACGCGGAAGGGTTCAGGGTTGCTTTGGTGCATGGGGATGAAACAGAGCTTTTGGATGCTCTTGTGAACTGTGGGGGGTTCGACGCTGTGGTTTATGGGCATGCGCACGTGACGGTGAACAAGAGTCGAGGAAGGACTTTGCTCGTGAGTCCAGGGGAAGTCTGCGGTTACCTTTACGGCAAGTCCACAATCGGCTTGTTGGATACTGTGAAACGGGAAGCCACGATTATTGAACTGTAGCGGATTCTGGCAGTTTTTAGTCTCTGTATGGGAAGAAAGGTTTCGGCGTTGATGCCTTAGCCTGCGCGTCAGCCCTCTCAGCCGCGGTTCTTTCTCTTGAAATACTAAAAAAAGGAGGCAGGTGGTTGTTTGTTGTGTATTACTTCCTTCTCCTGAGTATGACCGCTGCTATGGCTACCACGATGATTATGGCGACTGCTGCAGGTAGAAGAATGGTCATCTCAACGTTTGGACCCTTCTGTGGTGGTGGAGCTTCTGAAGGTGAAGCTGACGGAGAAGTAGCCTCTGAAACGACAAATGCTGTTTCTGCGTCGGAGCCATAGTAAGATTTTGTGCCGTCGAATGTGGCAGTAACTGTGTACACGCCTGGGACTGGCGGAGTCCATGCAAACGCAAAGTTGCCTTTCTCCGTGCTTGTCACTGTGCCGATGTTCTGCGTGTTGCCGTTCGGGTCGGTAGCTGTCAGTTTTATTTGAACACCAGCTGCGTTCGCGGGTTTCGCCTTCTGCATGTGCAGGTATTCCATCCAGGAGCTCATGTATTCATCAGCAATCGCCGGAGTGCCTGGCTGTGCAGGAGACTTATCAGTGATGGTGCCTTCCAGCAGTACAGTGGAGCCTTTCGCCGTCACCTTTGGCGATGCCGTCACTGTGGTGGCGGTTTGACCCTTGTCGAAGCAGTACATTGTCGAGTCATACTCGTTGCTTGCTACGAGTGAGCCGTCTGCGATGGCTTTTCCTCCTCCGTTTGCGAAAGACATGCTCCATATTTCTTTTCCTGTGTTAGCATCTAGGCAGTATTGTCTGCATCCTCTCATGAAAGGTGCAGTAGGGCTATGCTCACTGGTGCCCGCATAAACTTTGCCGTCAGCGATTGCGATACCGCTCCAGAAGGGCCACGTGTTATACGGAGTCTCAGCCGAGTCTCCACTGTAGAATTTCCACACTGTTTTTCCCGTCTCAGCGTCATAAGCGTACAGGTATCCGTCGTAGCTCTCAACATACACCTTGCCGTAAGCTGCGCCCATGTTGTAAGCCGTGAAACCACCGAATGGATACTCTCTGGGCTCACTAGCCCATACTTCAGTCCCTGTCTTAAGATCGAAGGCGTGGATGTTCCTGTTCAGAGAATCAGGCCAGAATATTTTTCCATATGCAATAGATCCAAACATGTTAAAAACTGTGTTGCCCATTGCCGTATTGGTCCATAGTAGTTTTCCTGTTTCTGCATCGATGGCTGATGCTTTAGCCGGTGTGTTTCCTAAGTCGTTGAGGCTGACAAGCGCATTTCCCCAGATACCTCTGAACGTGAACCAGTCAGTTGGTGTGGGTTCATCCCAGATTATTCTTTGGGAGAAAGTTCGGACGGTTCCCATGGTGTCCCATTTTATCATCCTATTTCCCGTTGTGCCGTTGGCGTATTTCACCGATGCTTGAGTGTAGGCGCATTCTGCGCCTGAATCGAAGTATGTGGTCACGAAAGTGTAGTTTGCAGGTGCAGTTAAGGAAAGCAGTTTCACTCCTGTAGAAGCGTCGTATTTTGTTATCACCGAGGTAGTCGCCAGACGTCCTGTCGTCCACAGTATGGGGTTCTTCATTGGTTGTACGTATGTGTTGTTTCCATAGGTACGGTCTCTGTTTGTGTATGCGGTTTCTTCTATACAACCCCACAGATTTGCAGCATAGCTCATCGAAGTTCCGCCAGCTGATGTACCTTCGATTGGGGTAGGGGTATCCCAAAGTTCTTGTCCTGTGCGCAGGTCTAAACAGTGGATTCCGTCGTGGAGTGGGTAGTAGACGCGTCCTGCTAGTATCACGGTAAGCTCGCTGGGCAAGTAGAGAACACTGTAGAACTTGTCTCCGTAGTCTCCTCCAACAAGACCGCCTATGTACGGCTGGTGTTTCCAGAGTACGTGAGCGGTTTCCGGCGCTTTGCTGTATGGATTGAAAGACCCACCGGAGGCATTGTAGTTCATGACTTTGCCACTATAGTACCAGTCGCCCGAAATCTGGTACCACTCCCTGTTCTCGGCGTTAATTGGGCGTGCCCAGTACCCTGATGGAAGCGGCACGACTGGCGTCGTGGGCAATGGTTCCTGTTGCACGGTAAAGGCAAAGGACTCGCTCTCTGCGCCTTCGTGAGTATCGTCTCCAGCCCACGTAAGTTTGACGCTCCAACTGCCAAGTTTGTCAGGTGTGTACGTGAGATACAGTGTTCCCTCGGGATACGTCGTTAGTGGCCCTTCCGTAACCGTTGTTCCGTCTGGCTTCGTAAAGATAATGTACACTTCTGTGTAGTGATTCCTGAAGGTTTCTGGCATGGGTGTGATGAATGCGCTGACTGTGATTGGATGACCGAGTCCTGAGACTTTGGGATTCACAGCAACGTTGGCGGCAACTGGGGTTTTTGCGGCAGAAGCGATTGGCACGAACATTACTGAGGAAGCAGCGATGATTAGAGTGAAGACAACAGTGAATGCAGCAAGTATACTGTTTTTTGAAGGCTTCATTTTCTTTCCTCCAAGGTTTTTTCGTTGCCCTCTTCTTACGGAGGAATTTGAATAAAAAAACTAAGGACTGATGCTCTCCGTCATCACTTCCTCTACAAGCTTATAACGTCTAAGATAGAATAGACATACACGGCTGCAGGGGAGAAAAGGCAGTGAACCTGCAAGATCAGATTGAAACCTTAACTAGACTCGGACTCACAAACAACCAGGCAAAAATCTATTTGACCTGCATCGAACACGATTCCTTGACGGCGGGCGAGATATCCAAATCTGCGGGAATCGCTCCGGAAGTGGTTTACCGAACAATACCCAATCTTCAAAAAATTGGCTTAATCACGAAAGCTGTGGCGTTTCCAACCGAGTTTGAACCAACCCCAATTGACACAGGCATAGACATTCTGCTGGGGCGAAAAGACAAAGAGAACAGTGACGTGCACGCAAAAGCAACAGAACTATTGCGGCAGATTGGACGCAGGCGAAAAAGGAGGAGCATTCAAGAGTTCCGAATAGTTCTCGTTTCCGGAAAGGAACGACTCGTCCAATTTGTTGGAAAGAAGATGGGCTCTGTGCAAAAAAGCCTCGATGTCATCGGAACCAGCCAGAAGTTACCTGGCTGGATGAACACTTACCTTGCTGAGATCAAGAAGCTCTTGGCTAAAAGAGTTGAAATTCGGTTTGCCATTGAATGGCAAGAAGAGATGAGTCGTAAAGGAATTCTGTCGGGGCTCCCAAAAAGCGACAACCTCAAGGTTAAGTTCATCACGAAAGAACTGCGCACTTGTCTTATAATACTGGACAATACAGAAGTCTTGATAGGCACCTCACCTAGGATTGCGTTTTCGCACGCGCCAATCTATTGGTCAAACAACCTTGGTATTGTCGATTTGTGCAGAACCTACTTCGAAAGACATTGGCGGAACATCCGCAGTTAGCACTCCAGCCCCTACATCTCTTTGCCGACTTCCAACGCTCATGAAGTTCTCGAGGACGACTACCTATCTCAAAGACCAGTGAAATCCCATACCGAAATACCCGATTGGGGAAACTGCCCCTGAAGGCTTGCCAGCCTGTGCGAAATGATTTAACCAAAGTACTGTTCCCCTCCATGTATTCGTCAACAGAACACTTTTCTACAACCAGACACGTCTATTTTTTGGAGAATTCTGTGATGTCTCAACAGCAAGACCGTCGAAAGCTAACGAAGGAGGAGGAAGCCGTCATCGTCCACAAGGGCACGGAAGCCCCGTTCACGGGCATATTCTATGCGTTCTGGGAGAAAGGCACCTACGTCTGCAGGCGATGCGGCGCCCCGCTGTACCGCTCGGAGAACAAGTTTGAAGCCAACTGCGGCTGGCCAAGCTTCGACGAAGAAATTGTGGGCGCGGTCAAGCGGTCTCCCGACCCTGATGGCGTGCGGACCGAAATAAGCTGTGCTCGATGCGGGGCACATTTGGGACATGTTTTTGTGGGCGAAGGTTTCACGGAGAAGGACACGAGGCACTGCGTGAACTCGATTTCAATGGACTTCGTGCCAGACAAAGAATCAGAGGGCGAATAGTTCTTATTCTGTGGAAGAAAAACGGGGGCGAGTAGCGTGCATTTTCCGAAGTGCAACCACTACTCCAGCCACCACTAGAATGACGGTCAATATCGCAGCGTAGACCGCCGGTGTCACATCCGGCGGCAAAGCAAGGTCGCCTCCTTCACCCCTGCTAGAGTGGAAGAATGGGTCGTCGGGTCGCCGGGCGTGGCAGACTGTGCAGGTTGAAAGCTGGCTTGGGCTTCCCTGCAAGGCAACGAATTTTACGTCGTCAGCCGCAACTCTCGAAGGAGCTATAGCGTGGGTGCTGTCGTGGCAGCCCTCACAGTAGACGCCTCCCATCCCGGTTGAGCTTCGGTACAGCGCATTATTCATGACCAGCCCTAGGGTTGCGTTGCTTCCGTGGCACGCTGGATTGTCGCATCGAGGCTCATTCAGCCAAGGATTCGGGTTGGCTGCCACTTGAGCCAGTCCTCCGTGGCAGTTCTCGCATTGATAGCCCTGTATCTGAGACATGACATCTCTGAGGCATTGGGTTTGGGGTCCGGGATGGCAGCTGTAGCAGCCGCTGGTAGTGTTTGCGATTGGAATCGATGGAGAGTTGTGGTTTGAGTGCATGGCATTTGACAGACTGGGTATTCCTGCTTTCCCTGCCGTGCCCAAAGCATTATCGCTGTGGCAGCTGCCGCAAAGCACGGGTCTGCTGTTCATCCGACTCGGCGTCGTTGGATGTAGGTAGTCGTGTAGCGTGAGTATGTTTGTGTCCGTCTTGCCCGTGGGCGTTATCGGGTATCTTGTTGTAGCCATGCCCGTATCGCTGTGGCATGTGTCGCATCTCATTTCGGTTGAGACTGGAGCAACCACCTGTGTTCGGCAGAGCTCCGCGCCTGTAGTAGAGTCTGTGACGACCACGATTGCCTGCTGGAACGGCTGGCGGGTGGTTGGGTTTTGGTCCGTGTACTCTGTTAGCGGTATTCCTTTGGCTTCGTAGAATGTCCCAGACTTGTCCATCGTTCCTGACAAGCTCTTGCCTGTGAGGCCGACGTTAGGGGCTAGGGCGACGTTGAAAGTCTGGTTTGCGTAGTCCCAGAAGTTTGTCTTTCCTGCAGAGTACGTGTTGTCGGGGAAGAAGTATCTGACGGTCACGCCCGAAGTCACGAGTTGTGCGTTTTCACCGCTTTTTCTCAAAACCTGGGCAACGAGATTGTTGTAGGGCGGCAGGACGCAGATGTCCTTGAAGTCTGGGTTGTAGCAGTGCATCCCAAGGTCATTCCATGCGAGGACAATGTACGTGCTCGTGCCAGGCGTCAGTGTCCCCGACGGCAGCGGCGCCGGCGTTGCCGATGCGCCTGGAGTTGCCGCGGGAGTTTGCGTTGTGGGCACTCCTGAGGATGGAGTGGGGGTCGTCGTTTGCGGCGTCAACGTCGGAGTGGACTGAGACGGCGTAGTGGAAGAGGTCGGACTAGGCTGGGAAGAGGAAGGGGACGAGGGTGAACTTGAGCCAGATGGTGGCGCGGTTGGCGAGGCTTGAATCTGAGTCTGTCCCGGCGTCGGCGTCACCGCTGAGGGCGTTGATGTTTCCGTTGGCGACCCAGGCATTCCCGATGTTCCTGCAGGAGTCGGGGTCAGCGTTGCGGCTGGACTCGGCTGCGTGGTGCTGGACCTCTGCGTTTGCGAGTAAGCGATGGCGGCTATGGCTACGGCGGCGAGTGCAATCACGATTGCTGCTGGTACTAGCTTCTTAGAAGTCATTCTATCACCTGAAGTGGAACTTTGATAACCATAGTTGCCATGGTGAATTCTGCTCTTAAGTGAATGTGATTGCAACATGCAGTCACAAAAGTCAAATACGATGTGCGCAGAACAACTGCGAGAAGGACGCCAAGAAACTATAGGTCTTCTCCGGTTTCCATGGATTGCCGCCGCAGGTCGGTGCCCACTTGAAGAACCATACCAACGCAGATAATCGCCACTCCCGCCCAGAGCAAGGAGACCATAGGCACCGACTCGACGGTGACTGACAAAGCCTGGGGGAAACTCGCCACGCCCATCCCAGCCAGTGCTTGCATCAATGAACTGTACAAGTCGTATGTTACATCAAGATGCACGTAGATGTCTTCTTGCAAGGAATGGAGAATCAGCGGTTTCGTCACCGGACCATAATTGGTGTACAGCATCGCCCAAGCATAGTCATGATAGGCAGCTCCGCCTGTCTGAATGTTGACGTCCAGTCTGAGCGCAGAAGACTCTGGCGCCACAGAATCCAATTGTGTAGAGTACACTTGGCCCGAACCTGCGTAGGAAGTGAAGTTGCTGAACACGATGGTGGCGTCTCGCGTGTCCACGGAGATCGAGCCATCAGGCTGGAACTGAAGACTAGAGAAGGAAACGGTCTCTTTGGAGGCGGAACTGAACAGAATGCCCAACAATCCGATGACCACACCTAGAAACAGCAGTTGTCTTCCAAGCAAACCTAATGTTCGTTTTCCATGAAACGCTGACGCAACGAGGTCAAAGAAAACGGAGACCAAGGCTACGACTAGCACTGGGAAGCCTACGTTCGCCAGAATGTCCGAAGTTGGCCAATGCAGAACGGACAGGACTGCGCCGGCGAAAATGGCGCCAGCAAACAAGATGCCGAACTTTTTGACGTTGAGTCTGTTGCCCAGAGCAATGCCAACGAGTGCTAGGACAAACAGGGCTGCAAATGGAAAGCTCGCAAAGTTGTAGAAACTGTTCGTGGGAGCCCACGCGTCAGCGACGACTAGTTGTTCGAGGATTGGGAAGGCGACGCCGAAGAACGACACCATGAACAGGGCAATCAGACTAGCAAAAGCAAGAGCAAACGACAGCGACCGAACTGTAGATTTGTCAATCGAAAAACTGAGCAGGGGCTTTCCAAGCTTTCGCTTCAAGTAGAAGAAGTATAAACCCATGCCCAACGCCAGTCCCAGCAGAATCGGACCAGCAGGAGACATCGCGTAAGCGTGGACCGACCGCAGCAATCCGCCACGCGTGAGCGCGCTGAGGAAAATGAGCGCGGCAAAAGCCACGAGAATCATGAACTCACGAGCCAAACCCTTGCCGTTTCGGGATATGGGTCTAACAAAGAAGTATGCCGTCAGAGCCAGCCAAACGAGCAGCGAACCAGTTTCCACGGGGTCCCACGACCAGTATCCACCCCAGCCCAGCACTTCGTACGCCCACAGTCCGCCCATGGCGATGCCTATGGTCAACAGGAGCCAGGCGACGCCGGTGGAAACTTTCAGAAGCCTGTCCTCCGAAGCCTCTCGGGCTTTCATGGCGCCGAGAACCAACGCAAAGGACAGCAGGACGAAGGCGTAGGAGCCGAAAACTATGGGTGGGTGAACCATCATCCACGGCGACTGCAGCGCGGGATTCAAACCCGCGCCGTCAGGCGGAACCGCGGCGAGTCGGGTGAAAGGGTTCTTCCCAATGTCCATGACTACAAAGAAGAGGGCGAAAACGTTCAAAACCTGGCTAGCCCCTATGCCCATTGGACTCGGATGGCTGCCGACCCTGAGCCTATAGGCGAAGTAGATGGCTCCAATAAGTACTGACAAGAACAGGATTGAACCGCCAGCCCCAGCCCAGCTTGCGCAGACCTTGGAAACCAACGACAGGCTGGAGGAGCTGTAGGTGTAGACCTCTGTGAACGAAAAGTTGTCCGTAACGAAACCCTGCAGGAGAAGGATGTACGCAATCAGGACGAGACCAAAGCCCAAGGCAGCACCGTACAACCCGTACGTGAGGTTTTTCTTCCTCTTCGACCGGGACAGTTGGAACAAGTCGAAAACCAAGAAAAGCACAGCGACGATTAGCAACGCAATTTCCAGTTCCACGCGCAAACCCCAAATAACGATTCGTTAACCTGTCGGTCCAGTCCCTCACTTTCAACGGAAAAACCCGTCAGCCTCGAGGGTTGGACTTTCAAGTTCTCCCAAACGCTTTATTAAATTATGTGACTGCGCGGGCACAACCACAAGGTCACGTGCGCAGTTTCCTCAAGGCTTCATCAACACTGTCAAGGTTCAGCCTCTTGAGCGTTTCCGAAGTGGGCACCCCGTTCTGGTCCCAGCCTGCTTCCTCGTAGTATCGCTTTACCTTCCCTCTTACGCTGTTCTTGTCCGCTGACTTTCCCACCCAAGGACCCGACGGCAAAGCCGTGTAGAACCTGCTTGGGTTGTCGTCGTCAATCCTTGGGTTCCATTTCAAGTCGGGTCCCCCGAGAAGCAGAAGCGCCCGCTGAATCTGCAGTGTTCTCATTCCGCCGCCGTTCAGCCACTTCCTGCGACTGAGATTCTGTCCGGTGACGGCGCTGTAGAAGCTAAACTTGAAGTCCATTGAGATGCCAAAGGCGGTGAAGGTGCACAGGACAGCTGAATCGTTGAATATGCTCCAAATCTCGCTGCCCCAGCCGTCGACGGGCAAATCCGTCAACGACGTGTGGTCGCCACCCTGCACTCCACAGGCGTAGCCGATTTCACTCGAGAAGTCCCTGCCGCTTCGGATGCCGTGTGCTCCGACACTAACGCCCTTGCTCGTTACGGCGTACGGCAACAAGTCTTTGCCCTTCTTCTTGCCCAGTTTCAGGGCGGCGCGGTATGTGCCTTCAGCCAGCAGGTCGCCCACGCCGTCCCTCAGCGCAATCTTTCTAGCTAGAGCGGCGAACGCGTCTGCGTCGCCCCATTTCAGGTCGACGCCGTCCAAGTCTGCCTTCGTCATTATGCCGCGCTGGTAGAGTTCAGCGGCGAACCCCATCACGCTGCCGGTCTGGATGCCGCACAGGCCCAAGTCGTCGATGAGCGCGGAGAGGTACACGTTCTCTTCAGGCTTGAACAAACCCAAGTTCGGACCCAGAAAAGCCTGCAACTCGTAATCGGGGTTGTCCGTTATGGCTCCCTTGTATTTTCCCGAACGTACGCAGCTGATTTTCAGGCAGTTCGTCGGACACCCGAAATCGGCCCAGGCTGGCTTCACCCACAGCCGAGTCTCAAACTGGTCTACGCCGTAACTTCTCTCGTCATGCCATTCCTCCTGCCAGTTGCGAACGGGCTCGGAGCTCGTTTCCGCGCCGAAAGAGTAACCGCCTCCACCCGTGCCCCATCGCCGCCAAAGCACATTCTCATAGTTGTCCTGGCAGACCCTGCTGATTAGCTGCTTGACCTTTTCCAAATCAGCCACTTCGGGGAGCGGACCTGTCCCCTTCACAGCGACAGCTTTCAGGTTTTTCGAACCCATGACCGCGCCGTATCCGCCGTAGCCAGCCGCGTGGGTCCACTTGGCAGCCACCACAGCCGTGCGCACCTTATTCTCGCCCGCTGGACCGATGAGAAGCTTGGCGGGTTCCTTCCAAACGCCCACCCGCGGGTAACGCTCACTGAGCTGCTTTCGGCACTCACGGTTCAACAGCGTGTTCGTTTCTTTCAAATCCTTGCCCCAGAGGTGTTCGGCACTTTTCAGCTCCACGTCGGAGTCTTTGATGAACAGGTAAACAGGTTTTTCAGCTTTGCCCGTGACCACGACGCCGTCGTAGCCCGCACAGCGCAGTTCCACCGCGAACTCGCCGCCGACCGTGGAGCCGATGACGCCGTTGCTCTGCGGAGACTTCCCTGAAACACACGTTCGCCCCCCTGGAAAAAAGCCAGTCAACGGACCAGTCAGCAGAAGCAGGATATTCTCGGTTCCGAGAGGGTCTACCTGCTCCCATCTGCGGACGAGTCTGTCACTCAGTACCTTGGCAGCAAGCGCCCTGCCGCCGACGTAGTCCCGCAGAACCTCATCGTTGAAACGAACATCTTTCCACGCGCCCGCCGAAAGGTCGACTTCCAGATATTTGCCCGCGTAGCCTAACATCAGAGGAACTCCTCCGCCTTCTCGCCGTATAGCTTACTGGCGAGACTCTTCGTCGTCTCCTCAGGCGTCCGCGAAAACAACTCGTACGCGTGACTTCCACGCTTGACCGTTCGCAGGCAGTTCCATCCGCCTTCTTGGCAGACCTTGGCGCATGCGGGGTCGCCGTTGCACAGATCGCAGATTAGAATTTTCCCGCTCTGGGGGTGGATGTGGGGGATTCTGCCTGGACAGGCGTCGATGCACATGCCGCAGCCAGTGCACTTCTCCGCGTCAACGGCGATTGCTCCTGTCATCCGATTGGTCTTGAGAGCTTTGACAGGGCATGCATTGATGCATGGGTGGTTGCTGCACTGGTTACACAGGTGCGGAAACTCTGCGCCTGGAACGAGCATGAAAACTCGCACGCGGGATGCTTCGGGCCAGATCCTGTTTTCATGGCTGAGTGAACAGGCGATTTCGCACTTTCGGCATCCGCTGCATCTGGAAAAATCCCTTGCAATCCAGACGCGTTTGCTTTCTTCCGCCAACTTGCACGCTTTCCTGAAGCCAACTTGGGGTGTTACAGAGTATCGGATTGAGAGCCTTTTTAATCTTTCAGCAAATCGCAGCATTTTTCAACATTCAGCCAGTTGCTGCCATGGGGCGACGGCAACCTGAGGCGAAACCGCGGTATGAGGCGAAGGGTTTGCTGGGGCTCTACTTGAGAGGTTTGGAGAGAATTGAAACCACTTACACTGGCTTCTGCCGCATAAGTGCGCTGAGCCCTGTCAGCCCCTTCAGCCTTCACTCGGCGGTTTGGGTTTCATTCTTCTCAGTTCGCAAGCCAGAGAGGCCGGATGCTTATTTACTTTTTCCCAATTGCTCCTGAAACACGGAAAAAGGGGCTGAACGGCTCGTGCGATTTAGACCACCGGAAGTTGCGGGAGTAAAAGTCTTATCGTCCAAGTCTCCGAGGCGAATCGAGCTTGTGAATCTGGAACATCACTACTTCTTTGTTGGCAAACAACAGGCTGAACATCGGGTCTTTCTCAAACCTTGGAAACTGCACAGCACTGCGTATGACGATGTAGGAGGCGTTTAGGTTTGTGATTGCTTGGCGGTAGTCAAAAATGTCCAAAGGAAATTCCGCAACTTTGTCTCTATAACTCTTCGTGTTGTTGATAAAGAGTTCATCAAGACTTGCCTCATCTGCGGAACTTGAGCCGAGGCTAGGACACTCGAAAACAGAAACGTAAAAGTTGATTTCAGCTTCAGATTGAGCTCTTAGGTTGCAGAGTATTTCGAGAGAACCTTCAGAAGACTGTGTGACCGTGGGTTGGACTCTGGTGAAAATCAGCTGACCAGCCGCGTTCATGCAACGGTCCACCAACGCGATGTATGTGCCATTTCCAGTAACAACGCTGCCTCTTGTTGGCACAACATAACTCATGCTAACAAAGCTAACCAGCGGGTCGCCGCTCGACACGGTTTCTGTCATGTTGACGAACCGTACACCTTGGTAGACCGTAGTTTCCTGAGTGACATTGAGAAGTTCGTTTCCCCGAGTAACACATATAGTTGCAAAGGTGGAGGCACTTTCCGCAGACATTTCCCTGACCGGAATCTCTGAAAGCTTAACAGTGTTCACTTCCCCGTTTCTTCTGAATGTGATTGTTGTTTGGCTGTTGTCGAAGTGAAGAAATGGAAGCGGAAAATATGAATTACTCAACTTGGCCAAAAACTCCGGATTACGCCCAGCCGTGTAGCCTCCATCTTCCCTAACCTGAATC
>JBHGBG010000005.1:0-78921 GCA_041946875.1 Bathyarchaeia archaeon | reverse complement strand
ATGAGCATGATCAAACCAGAGCATTCAGTGAACATTCTCGGCGCACACCACGGCTTCACCTTAATGGGGGGCCAACCCTACGCGGAAGTTCTGAGGACAGTCAGAGACGTGGTAGAGAGAAGAACTGGCTGCCAAAACATCAGACTCCGTGTTGGAGTAGGATTGCGATGGCGAGAAGCTGAAGAGTACATCAGATTCCACAAACTCGACGAAGCTTTCGGCCGGGGAAAAGCACTTGGCATAGCGCCAGTCGACGAGGGTATCCCCATTGAAACTGAGATAGGCACATTCTACGGCATCAAGAAAGCATACGACGCGGACTGGATCATCCACGTTCACAACAACGACATCAGAGAACTCTATCTTCACAGAGGCGTGGACCGAGCCATGAAGCCCTTCGCAATGGCATACGCAAGAATCGAAACAAGATCAGCCTACCACGGTACCTGGGCACTACGTTCCGGCAACTACATCGCCAGAAACATCTACGATTCGCCTCTGGTGCAGAAGCGCTTCGCCTTCTCGACGTTCCTCGTGGTCAGTCCCAGCGGAGTTGTAGGTGTTGACGCCGACAACAACATGCTGGAACTCAGCAAGAGACTCGACATACACAACATGAAAACGTACGGAAAAATGTTCAGACTGCTCGGAAAAATCGACAAAGCAATTGCAGTGTTTGACCAGGCAACCCCGTCAAGCTACAGCTTCGCTTCCGGAATCATCTTCTGCAACTTCTTCAACGCACACGTAGACCTCTTCGACCTAGACATTCCAGCTGGCACCCACTTAGGATACTATGCTCCGATCGCAAAGAGGCAAGGCATTTGGACGGGCTACAATCCAGCAATCAAAGCATGGGTCATCAACTACATGTGGGGCGGCCTACCCAGTTCCGAACTGGCAGAAACCTACCCAACAATTGTAGTATCAAGGGAGCAGGCTGATTTCTTGAAAGCAGACACGCAGAACCTGTTCTTCATGAACCACGCCGTGGAAACAGAAAACTTGGAGACCGCCATGGAATTCGCGCACAAGATAGCTGGAACAGACAATGTTCTAGTCTTCGACGGAACATTCGGAGGACTGAACGTCACCAAGTCTCTGGCTGATGTGCTCTTTGAGAAAGCGCCGTTGGCAAGCAAGGAAGTTGACGAGCAACTGCTGCCCAAATGGATGAAACAGAGAGGCTTTGAATAAACGGTGAATAGACAATCCAACAACTCACCGCCTCTTTTTTTCTTTGTCCCGTCATGAGCACTTTGTGTCTTGTCTTGACTGCATTCATTTCAAGTTTTGAACGAAACACGTCTAAGTCAAGGGTTTAACAGCAGACTCCTTTTGCCTTTTTCTAGCTCACATCACATTTCAGTTGTCAGCCGCGCATCTTTGGCGGAGGCAATATCCCAAAAAACAGTCAATTCTTTGACAGAATCGTTAGTCTTATATACAACTTGGCGCGTAACCGCTGAGCACTCAATAAAAGGAGAAACAGACGACGATGAATAGAGGGAATTTGATAAAAATAATAGGTGCAGTGCTCGGCATATCTGTTGCCTTGATTGTTTCGCTGATGCCAACGCCCGCTGGTTTCAATCAACTCGGACAAGCAGTACTTGGCATAACTCTGATGACGGCTATCTTCTGGGCTACAGGTCCAATCTCGCTCGGTTCAGCTACGGTGTTGATGCTGGCTCTGTATGCTCTGGTAGGTGTTCCAGCGACAACCGCGTTCTCCGCCTTCACCTCTGCCACAGCTTGGGTACTGATTCCTGGATTGCTTTATGGCTTCGCCATGGCAAAAACGGGACTGGGTAAGAGAATAGCGTGGAGCTTGATTAGGATCTCAAAACCAACGTACCCGTCGATAATGCTGACCTTCCTAGCCTTAGGCTTTGCCTTTTCGCTGGTCATACCATCATTCACAGCAAGAGTCGCTTTGATTGCGCCAATTGCATGGGCTATTGTAAAGGCGATGAAGGTTGAAGAATGCAGTGATGGTTGCGCTTTGCTAACCTTAGGTTCCATGATACTCGTTGTAGTGCCCGGTCTAGCCTTCCTAACTGGCACATTGTACGGCCCAATGCTGATTGGCTATCTGCCAGCTGCAGAAGCTGCAAAGGTAACGTGGCTCGGCTGGTTCACCACCTTCGGCGTTCCATTTGTGCTCTTTTCCATCCTGACCTACTTTGGATTGATTCTTGTTTTCAAGCCAAAGCAGCCTTTGTCAATTTCTCCATCGATGGTTAAAGACGAAATGGCGAAGTTGGGACCGATGACTAGGAGCGAGAAATATCTGCTGGCTATCTTCGTCCTCTCGATTGTAGGCTGGATTGCTCAATCGCTACCTGGAATGAGCTGGTTCGGCGCACAATACACTGCGATGCTTGGTTTGGCCGCGTTGTTCGCGACTAGAGTGCTGAGTCCGCCAGACTTCTCTGGCATTCCCTGGGATCTTGCCATATTCATAATTGGCGCCGTTTCGCTTGGAACGGTGATTTCGTACCCAACTGCAGGTGTGGGAACGTTCCTAGGTAACATAATCGGACCAGCGCTATTGCCAATTGCTGCAAACATCTTGATCTTTGCACCGCTGTTCTTCATCTTGGTGTTCCTGTTCAATGCTGTAGCAGCAATGCTTCCTCTGGTTATTGTGTTCTTGGCGTCGCTTCTGCCTCAAATGATGGGGCTTGGATACACACCATACATAATCTATGCAATTGCACTCGCAGCATGGCCAATGACGTTCTTCAAATGGTCCTTCTACCCTGTGGCAATGGTGGAAGGATTTACAGGTGGAAAGGGCTTCAAGATGAGTCACCAACTGAAACTCGGCGCTGTAGTTCTCGTAATGGCTCTGATTTCGCTGCTCGTCGGCGTTCTATACTGGCAGATGACAGGACTCTTCCCAGCCAAAACACTATAGTTTCCCTATCCTTTCCTTTTTTATTCTCCCCGCAACCTTAGCTATGACTACGTTTCTTACAGCGAATTGGGATTGCCAGTCGAGAGAAACTCTCTTTAGAGCAAAAATCGAACTCATCGAATTGAAAAAGAAAGAAAAGGAGGTGGAACTACTTCCACACGTCCGACCATGCAACGGTCTTGTTGTTAATCGTGCCAATTTCTTTTATGGTTGTCTCCACAGTGGATCCTGGCTTAAGAATTGCCTTTGCGTTTATCCCGCATGTTCCCGTGCTGATGAGGTCTCCTGGTTCAAGAGTGAGAATTCTTGAATACGTCTCAACGATCTGCGGTATCTTCCAGTACAAGTCAGCGCTCGTTCCTTGCTGTCCAATTTCTCCGTTGATCTTACATTCATAATGAAGAGCGTGAGGGTCGGGTATTTCGTCCTTTGTGACTATGCAAGGCCCCATTGGACCAAACGTATCCCAGCTCTTCATCTCCATCATTCCGGATGTAAGGATGCTTTCGGGCGGTTCTGTTGGCAGTTTCTTGCCTACCAGCATTTCACCCAAAGACTTTCCGAATTTGAATAAGTCATATCTTTCTTGCGCCGTGATGTCGTTGAAGACTGTGTACCCGAAAATCACATCGTAGGCTTTCTGTGCGGGAACCATACGTGCTTTCTTTCCAATGATGACTCCGAGTTCAACCTCAGTTGTGGTTAGCTGAGACACGTCAGGTGGCAACAGAACAATGTTTTCTCCGTCACCTATAACGGACGTCGCCGCTTTGTCGAAGATCATTGGTTTCTTAGGAAGATTAGGTAGCGTTGCCAGTGTTCCTTTGTGGTTGATGCCAAAATTGAGTATCTTGTTAGGTCGCGGAAGCGGTGCTTTAAGTTTGACTTCCTTCTTCTTGTAGAACACTTTTTCGCCTAAGAGTCCTTTCAGATCCTTGTTTTTCTTCGCGAAACTCACCGCTTGTTTTGCAGCTTCCATGGAGGGGTCTCCACCTTTTAGGAAACCTACCATGCAAGGCGGCACTCGAAGCGCTGCTGCTTCTATTGCTTTTGGATCGCCTTGGCTTTTTAGAAGCGATGCATACGCCGAATTCAAATCAAGATACTCATTTTCCACTTCAACTCCGATTCGTTCAACATCGTTTACTGCGAAGGTAACAAACCTCAATGCGTTTCACCTCCATTGGAATCCGCTCTCCCTCAACGTGATATAATAATCTTACCATCGCACTGCGCAGTGTGGGGTTTGTTACTTGATATTGGATGAGGCTTGGTTTCACAGTTGAGATCCATCGACTTGTGAGACCTACTCCCAAGGTTTTCGAAAATTGAGTTATGAATGGAATCCTATGTCTCCGCGTCACTTCATGTTTCGTTCAGAGCTCCATCATAAACAAAAACTGTATGTGTCTCACTGCTGCAAATCGGCCAAGCTTTCGGAGGGCTAAACTAATAATCTGCAGTGAGGAAACTCTGAAGCTTATTAGGAGCCAGCAAGAGAGTACGTTTCTCATGAAAATAATGTGACCTCGCAAAGTGGTTCGATGGACAGCTCTCTAAAAAATGCTTTATGGGTTTGGTCTTACGCCTGGACCGCGTCAATGCTAGGCACAATGGGGTTGACTTTACTCTCCTCCACTTACCCCTCGATGACGCAGGAACTGGGCGTGCCCATATCTCTGGTGGGCTTGGCTTTGGGAGCCAGTTCATTTGTCCGCTTGTTTGCCTCACTAATTAGTGGAGTTTGGGGAAACAAGTTTGGGCGCGTGCATTGGCTTCGCGTTTCAAACATTCTCCTAATCATTACTCTAGTGCTCGTATCGAGAATCTGGAACGTCGTGTCGTTCATTCTTCTTGTGGTGCTCGTGGGCTTCACCTATCAGTCTGTCATATCTTTGACTCTAATTCTTGTGGCTGAACATTCCCCAGCAAAGCACAGAGGCTGGCTAACCGGAATCACGAATGCTTTTGCCTTTGGCGCTACACTTGGTCCGTTGTTGGGATTGTGGGCCTTGTCGTCTGGTTTAGGTTGGAGATTTCCTTGGATTGTTCTTGTGATTCCTGCAGCGATTAACCTAGTTCAAAGTTTCTTCATCAAAGAGCCGGAAAGATACCTGGAAATGCGAAATGTTATCCGTGCCCTCAAGCGAGGTGAAAAACCCCCGCAGAATCTGAAGTATCCTCTGGAAATCGAAAAGGCGCAGCAATCGAGCTTCCGTCAGTTGTTTGGAAAAGACATTCGAAGGACGTCAATACTGTTCGCTGTTTGGCTCGGCTTTGCCACAGTAATCTGGTATAACGGATCGACCTATTGGGCTCTTCTGTTTTCAGCGGAAAAAGGCATGAGTTACATGGAGAGTGTGGCGATGTTTGGGTACCTCTGGATTCTCTCAGAGCCAGGCTTCCTAGGCGGAGCCTTCCTAGGTCAAGTTGTGGGCAGAAACCAAATAATGTGCATCGGGTGTGTCATCGCCGCCGTGGGTAACTTTGTTCTGGCTCAGTTCGCGTATGGCTTCACTCAAGTTGTGCTCATGGCCGCGGTTATGATGATAGGGCAAGGGATAATCTGGGGTGCATTTCCGTCGTATTCTTCGGAGATTGCCCCCACTAGGATTAGAACAATGTTCGCCGCGTTCTCTTCAGTGATCTCGTCGATTGTGTCAGCTGTCACGCTTCCTCTGATGGTGTTCAGCTCGCAAATCGTTGGTTGGGGAATGACATACCAATTGTTCGTGACGAGCTCTGCGGTCCTCTGTGCCGTTCTTCTTCTTTTCCTGCCAAAGCCTCGTCCTAGAGCAGGACTTGAGGAGATTGCCAAGTAATGGAATAGTCTAGAAAGCGAAGCGACATGCTTCGTACGGAGAAAGGCAAAGGGACAATTCCTCAAAGAGCGAAAATCGTAGCACTCATCTCCATTCAGGGGAGGTTGCAGGTAGATTCAATCCCTCTTCGCAATGCGGGTCCGACTGCCCCCAGAAAACTTAAATTTGCCAAGAAACCTGAGCTTCAGTTGGGAGTGCGCTTGGAGTTGGTAAGAATTACAAGAGAGGACTATTATTTTCAGGAGCCGGGAGAACAAAACACCAACGACGTAGTGGAAGCAGTTAAGAAAAGGGTATGTTCAACGGGTATTAGGTACGTCGTTGTTGCCAGTAATTCTGGTTCCACTGCACTGAAGTTGGCTCAAGCCCTAGGCGAACAGGCTGTAGTGATTTGCGTGACTGGAGCCCCCTATAGAAGGGAATGGAGCATGAAGTGGCCCACACTCCAGGATGAAGCTCGGAAAAAACTGGAAGATCTCGGCGTAGTTGTTGTGGATAAAGCGCCTTATGCTTTTCATAATTCAGTCATGGAATCAGGCATGTGGTCATGCTTCGATGCTGAGCAAATAATTAGAGAAACGCTGTATGCGTTTGGTCAAGGGTTAAAGGTAGCTGTGGAAGTGGTTCTCATGGCAGTGGAGACGGGAAACCTCGACCCATATCAAGACGTAATCGGCGTCGGAGGAACCGGCCGTGGGGCAGACTCCGCCGCTGTAATCCGAGCAACCTACCCTGCTACAATATTCAGCAAAGACCTCAAGAAGAAGCTTGAAATCCGAGAAATAATCGCGATGCCTCTCAAGAAACACGCCGCAAAGACTTGACGTCTCACGCAGCGAAAGCCGCCGTTGACATGGTTGAACTCGAACGCCAAATCTTCACGTTTTCCCCAGACAGAGAAAATGAAGACCAACATTCATATTCTAGCCATCTGGTGGATTTTTACGGATAAACAATGGGAGTACACTAGGTGTTGCTTTTTTGGTCATCTGAAGAAGAAGCTCTTAGTGCCGCCATTACAGCCTCTTTTGGGTTGTCGACGCCCAATATCTTAACCAGCTTTCTGTCGTCAAGGTAGGTGTCAGCCAATCTGTCAGCAACTTCTCCGCTCCCTCTGATGGCGACTATTGTTTTTGACTTGAAGTATGCGACGCAGGCTTCGATTATTGTTCCAACGCCTCCTCCTACTATTATGACTGCGTCAGCAGAGTACGCGGTCACGAAATTCCTTGCCTGACCCATCCCTGTCGATATGATTATGTCGCTGTATTTGTTTGCCTTAGGTTTTTCGTCGTGAGGTATTATGCTGACAACAAGTCCCTCTTCCTCATGGGCGCCTTTGCTGGCCCCTTCCATAACGCCGCCCAACCCGCCAGTGATGAGGACTGCTTTTTGTTTTGCGATTTCCTTGCCCACTTCGTATGCGAGTTCAAAAGCTTTGGCCGTACAATGGTTTCCGCTGAATCCTATGACTAGTATCTGTGGTCTCACTTGTCTCAACCCTGATTACTATTTTGATCACTCACCTAATATTTATTGCATAGAATGAGTAACAACGCTGCCAGCACTGTCGCTGCTGGGCAAGCTGAACATTCTCTTCTCGGCTAACTACGCCATGCAGCCCGGTCAAAACGCAATAGTCACATGGACCACTGAGTTTAATAATCTATAAAAGCAAACTGTCTGAAAATATGAACGGTTCGTCATGTAGATCTGGAAATAGCGTGACAGTCTGGGAATGATTGAATATGAGTTCGAGAGACATTAGGGATATTCTCTTCGACGGCGCACTCAACAGGAGAGTGACAGCTGTCTTAACGGTTACGAGTGAAGGCATAATTGCAGGCGCAGAACGGCTGAAGAAAAAAGCGGAAGAAATTGGGGTTGAGATTAAAGAGATAGCAAATGACGGCGACCACGTAGAGATGGGAGAAGTGGTGGTCAGATTTGCTGGAAGCCCTAAGCAAGTTGCTCTAGCAGAAGATACCTTCATTGCATTGTTGTCTAAACCTTCAGGTATAGCCACTGCTGCCGCCAAAGCGGTAGCCCTTTCCCATGGAAAATTCCGGATAGTCTCTGGAGGATGGAAGAAAATGCCGGTGGAAATAAAAGACATCGTACGCGAAGCTCAGGCAATAGGCAAGGTCGGAGTTCGGGTAACCGAGGAACCATTTGTCTATCTGGACAAAAATTACATACGGATATTCGGCGGGATAACAGCAGCTCTTCGGCGAGCAGAGAAAATCAAAGATAGGCTAAAGGTTGTGCAGTTGAAAGGCGAACGCAAAACAATAGCGGAAGAAACCAAGGAGGCGGTGATGGGCGGGGCAGACATACTGATGATAGACACCGGAAATCCGCGAGATATAACGCCAGCTGTCAATGAATTGAATAGACTGAACTCGAGGCGGAAGGTTAAACTGGGGTTCGCAGGAGGAGTCAAACTCAGTGAGATACCATCGTTCCTTGAGGAAGACATAGACATCCTGGAAATTGGCAGAGAAATCATAGATGCTCCGCTGCTAGACATGAGAGTCGATGTCGTAGGGACGAGCTAAGGCAATTCCTGAACAGACTGAGAGACGAAATGCACAATCCGCAGGAACGAGACACCTGTATAGTCTGCTGCGTTTAACTGACCCCAAGCCTTGACGATGCGTTCGTTTCGATTGTTTGCCTGTTCAAACTTGGCTACTTCAATGAAGCGGGATTTTTCTGTTTCAAAACTACCTTCCGCCTCTTGGTAGTTTCGAACATCTCAGAAAAGTTCGACTGTTACGAGGGGATAAATATTAATGCAAAGAGGGTTCTACATTCGACTTCAGAATTCACCTTCAAAACAGGGTTGAAACGATGAACTTCGTGGACGAAATCGCCAGACTCAAGAAGGAGAAGAAAGCGGTGATCTTAGCTCACAACTATCAGCGACCTGAAGTTCAAGATATCGCCGACTACGTTGGTGACAGCATCGAGCTTAGCCGTGAAGCTATGCGGGAAAAGGATGCCGACATCATCGTCTTTGCAGCCGTTGACTTTATGGCAGAATCCGCGGCTATCCTTAATCCTCAAAAAAAGGTTCTGTTGCCCTCTTTGGGCGCAAGGTGCCCCATGGCACAGATGCTCACGGTTGAAGAAATCAGACGCCAGAAAGCGCTGCACCCAAAAGTGCCAGTTGTGCTGTACGTGAACACGCTGGCTGAAGCCAAGGCGGAGTGTGATGTGTGCTGCACCAGTGCTAATGCGGCTGAGGTCGTAAACTCGTTGAATGGGGACACAGTTCTCTTCGGACCAGACAGAAACTTGTCGGATTATGTCGCGCAGAAGACGGGGAAGACTCTTATTCCGCTGCCCGAGTGGGGTTTTTGCCCAACCCACCTGCTTTTTCAGCCCGAAGACGTTACTATCCTGAAAAAGGCACATCCCGACGCTGAAGTCATCGTTCATCCCGAATGTAGCAGGGAGATGCGAGAAGTGGCGGACTTCATCGGGAGCACCAGCAAGCTATGCGCGTATGCAAAGCAGAGCTCCTCAAAAGCGTTTATCGTTGGCACTGAGGAAGGTTTGCTGCACCGTTTGAGAAAAGAGAACCCAAGCAAACAGTTTTTCGCGGCTTACGAAAGCGCGATTTGCCCTAACATGAAACTAAACACAATAGAAAGAATCTATGTTGCGCTAAGAGACGAAAAATACGTTGTAAGGATTCCAGAGGAAACTGCTAGAAGAGCCCGGCGAGCGCTTGAAAAGATGTTTGAAGCCAGATAGTAAACATTATCGAGCCAACAATTCTGGCATATTCACTCTTACATCAATAACAGGACAGGGCTATGCTTTCGCCGTAAGGCAGTTTCTCAAGATTCTGAATTCCAGAATAGCATGGTTCGCTCCGAAAAATCGAAATCTGAAAGAGAATAACAGTAGCGCAATCTGCCTAGTGACAATGCTTTTATGCAGTACTGGATAAAGTCTACCGAAGATCAAAATGAAAAGTAAAAACTTGAAGGATGGCAGCGACGTGAGCGAGGGTGTTGTCAAGTCTCCAAAAGAAAAGCTTCTATACATAGAAGACCTCCCAATGGGTGAAGAGAAAGACATTCCAAAAGTGTTTGAGGACATTCAGGTCTTAAGACGCTATCTTACTGATAAAATAGTCAACCAGGATGAACTCGTTGACCTCGTTATGATCGCCCTCTTGAGCGGTGAAGGTCTGCTCTTGGAGGGAAACCCTGGCGTCGGTAAATCCACCGTGGTCAGGTTGGCTTGCGTGGGGTCGGGACTGAATTATTTTTATCGGCAACTGCATAGGGATAGTAGAGCGGAGGAGCTTGTCGGGCCGATAAACCCGAAGAAATTCTTTGAAGATGGTCAAATAGACTACGCGCGAACGGGTTTGTGTAGGGCGCATGTGGCCTTTATCGACGAAGTCAATCAGGGCGGTTCAGGAGTGCTAGAAGTTCTGAGAGAAGCTACAAACGAAAAAGCCTTCCAAGGCGTTCCGATTCCTTTACTTTCATTCTTCTACACCGTTAACAAGGAAATCGGAAAAGAATTGACGAGGGCCACGTCTGACCGGCTAGCTCTGAGTTACCGTATACAGGGAAACCTCGAAAGAGAGGACGAAGAGGCTTGCCTTGAGATAATAAAAGCTGGCAAGAAGAAACAGTCCGACTATGTTCAGAAGGTAGACCCGATGTCGCTGCTGAAAGGAATAAAGCTTTCGAGCAAAGTGAAAATTCCTGAAGAGGTATACTTGGGGGCTTTGTGGTTCTCTATAGCCGTGCAAAAACTCTCGAACATATCTCTCAGTGACAGACTAATAGTTCAGATAGACAGGATCATGCGAGCCTCGGCCATTTATCACGGAAGAACCGTTGCCGACGTGACGGATTTGTATTGGCTAAAACACATGGTCCGAGAAGACCACAGGACCAACGTCCCGAAAAACCAAACCGAAAAGATTCTGGAAGCTGTTCAAGCGGTTACAAGCTACAAAATGACAAGAACTGAAGAAAAATTGCTTGACGCAAGAAATGCAATAAAGACACTAGACCCCAAAATCGAACACTATTTGGAGAGCAAATTGCCCAGCATATTAACCGAAAAGGACATAAAACCCATAGAAATCGTTGTCGGAAGAAATTCGAATTTGCCGCCTGGCAAGATTCTTGAAATCGTGAAAGCAGTTCGAGAAAAAGATGGCCCGGTGGAAGAAAAGCTTGGAGAGACCGAAACGATTAGAGCCGAGAAACTGAACTACTACGAGACGAGAGTAATCATCACTCCAAAGACCATGGAGGCATACGCGAAAATTCAAGAGTGGATAATGAGAGCACAGGCAAACGGCGTAGGTTTCAGAATAATTCCTGGGAGTCCCAAAACAACAAAAGACCTATAATACCTGTTTCACTACACAAATGTGCAGGTGTCCTTCATGGTAGAGTTTTGCCCTAAATGCAATTCTCGCCTGGTTCGCGACGTATTTATGAACGCACCAATAACAAAGTGCGATTTCTGCGGCTTCAAGCGAGATGGCTGGGGGTACCGTGACTGGCAACGTAAAGAAGCGAAGGATGAAGACACAACGTGGAGAACCTTCCGCCGGCCGACAAAGGCAGCTCCTGAAAATCGACTAAGAGATCCAGAGGCTTTAAGTTGGGACCAACTTGTTCCTTTCGACTACTGGAATGACGTCAAGAAGGTGGAATATCAAGAGGGACTCCCTGAAGGAGTTCCCATGACCATAAGTCTCTTGGACAAAGTGCTTTACATAGACACAAGCCACGAATGGTGGATTAACGCTGACGAGCAGGAAAAGGCGTTTGCTGCCGAGCATGAAAGGTGGCATCTGAAAGAATCTCCCATTACCCAAGAAACCTCTGAAACCTTTGTTACAATTGCCAAGGAGAGATTTGATTTACCAGAATCTCAAGCTCAATGGTTGTTGGACTGGATTTTCAACTTCGACGTCAACGCCAGACTTGTAAAGATCAGAGGCAAAGACTATGAGGACTTTCTCATATCGCTTGATGAGTTTCTTTTCAATCATTCAATGCCAGAACTCAGCGAGGCAGATGCAATGCTGCTTAAGGCGGCTTCATATATCCCCGATTCTATTCTTCAAATGACCGACGACGAGAAGAGAATTTCAGAGATTGCCAGAAGTCCAGCCTCCACAATGGAAAGAATTGAAAAGGTAGTTGAGATTCTGAGAGAAAATGAATGTATGGGCTCTGGTGAAGGCTGTACATGCGGGATTTCAAACCCGCTTTCAAGCACGAATTCCATAAAAATGTCAAGAGCAGCACCAGATAGAGTGATGAGAAGACCCGAAAGAAAGCAGCCTCAACTAAACCAAGAGTCCGCAATGCTATCCCTGAGAGGCTTCCAAGGAGACGCCGCAATTTCAGAGGACAGCGTCGTACTAGATGCCCTGTCGAACGAGGAAAAAAAGGACTTCATAAACGCACTCAGGGTGATGGCGCAGCCTGCAGGAAAAGGAAATACGGCTCCACAATTCGCGTCCATGCCTATCAACAAAGTTGCCCAGATAGCGAGGGCTATGAACGTGCATAAATCCATCAAGGGAACACTTGAAGGTGCATCTTCTGCAAAACGGTACTGGATGATATCAGGAGAGCCTTTTGCAACTAAACGAATGATAACAGCTGAAGAGATACTCGATTCGATTTCACCGCTGGATGTTTTCCTTTGGAAAACAACCTACGGACTTTACTTGCCATACGTATATGGACGAAGAATGGAAGAAGCAGGGGGAGACATACTGGTTGTCAGGGATTGCTCCGCCAGCATACTCGAGGGAGCCAAATCCGATTTCATGAACCACGCCGTCGTGGGAGTAGTTAACATGGCCAAGGAGAAGAACCTCAAGGTGTCCTACCTAGTGTTTAACAACAACCCTACGTCGGTGGTTAAAGATGCATGTAAAGAATACGGAAAGATAATGATCGCAGAACAGGGAATCTACAACACCGGAGGCACATCCTTCGACACGGTCTTCAAATACATTCTGGAAACGTACAAAAACACGGAGAACCTCAACATAGTTTTCCTCAGCGACGGTGAGGATGATTATCCTGCAGCAGAGATTGAAAGAATCAAGCTAAAAGGGTGGCGGCTAATCACGGTTTTCACAGGTGGAGGAGGAAGCAACGTTTTGAAGCGCATGGCAGAAGAAACCGAAGGCGCATACTACGAGGTCAAACCAACCAAAGAAGGCGCACTCGAAGTCATCCAAGAACTAAAAGGCAAAGGCCCTGAATACTCAGACTAGAAATGGGTACTCGCTCCGATTTTTCCACCTATTGGAGCAAATCGTTTTGCCGAGGTCGGCGAACTGTTTCTCTTTGTCTTAGTGGCTCTTAGCGTAACGATTAGCTATTAAGGCTGCTGTCGCACCTGCACCTATACCATTGTCGATGTTGACAACGGTTAGTCCTGGAGTGCATGATTGAAGCATTGAGAGTAGGGCTGTGATGCCTTGGCCTCCAATGCCGTACCCTACCGATGTAGGCACACCGATCACTGGGATATCAACCAGCCCACAAATGACTGACGGCAAAGCTCCTTCCATTCCAGCAACAACTATTATTGCGCTTATGTCTTTTTCAAGTAGTTTCTGGATAGATGGAAACACTCGGTGGATGGCTGCAACGCCTACGTCGTAGAATGTGAAGACTTCGCAGCCCATTTCTTCAGCTATGACTTTCGCCTGTTCTGCTATGGGCGTGTCAGCGGTTCCTGCGGTTACTATCCCCACCCTTCCCCCAGTTTTCTGGCTAACGAATCCTTTCTGCTTGAGAACAAGCATACGCGCTCTCGTGTTCTCGTAAACTTCCGCGCAGTCCCGAAATGATTCTTTCAGTAGCTTTGCGTGTTCCTCTGGAACTCGGCTGATGATAACTCTGCCTTTGTTCTTCAACATTGCATGGGAGATCTTAACCGCGTCCTCTGGAGTTTTTCCCTCGGCAAAAATCACTTCTGGGATTCCTTTTCTGAGGTCGCGATGCGGATCGAGTTTGGCTAAATTTTCTACTTCCTGGATAGTAAGTACTTTGAGGATCTTCTCCGCTTCTTCGGGTGAGAGTTCACCCTTCTGGACTCTTCTCAGTATCTCCTGCAAGCCATTCAACCTCGCATCGAAGGACATATAAGATATCTGGAAACAAGTAGTTCATAAGGTTAACCGAATGAAAATCATGATTGTGGACTGCCAAGTTGCTGGAATATCAGGAGACATGATCATCGGAGCACTGCTCGATGCTGGAGCCAATGTCAAAACAGTAATAGATGCCATGAAAACTGCCAAAAAGTACCTCAAGGGTTGCCAGTCTCTTGAAGTAGCCGTCGATGATGTTGCACGAGCGGAGTTCCGTGGCAAAAAAGTCACTGTTAGAGTGGAAGACGTCAGCAACAGACTAGCCACAGAAATTAAAGATGCTGTTCAAAGTTGCGTCACTGAGCTTGGCCTGTCAAATAACGCAAGAACCTTGGCGCTAGCTGCAGTTGACACGCTTTCTGCCGCCGAAGCCAAGATTCACGGCGAAAGCATCGAACAAATCGACCTGGAAGAAGAAGGCGCTGCAGACACCGTTGCGGACATTGTGGGTGCAGTGACCGCACTGGATGATCTCAACCTCTTTGAGAATACAAGAATCTATTCAACTCCCGTGGCAGTTGGTGGAGGTCTGTTCAAATTTTCGCACGGAACTGTGCAGAGTCCAGCTCCAGCCACAGTTGAGATCCTTCGGTCAAAGCAATTTCCGCTCGTCGGCGGACAAACTAAGTCGGAACTGGCGACTCCAACAGGCGTTGCTTTACTGGTCAACATGATCCATGAGGTTGTCTCCTTCTATCCGGAAATCAAGCCTATGTACGTGGGCTACGGCGCAGGCGCCAAGGACTTCAAAGAGATAGGCAACGTGCTGCGAGTTGTCATCGGCGAAACTCCCGACCAAGCTCTTTCAACTGATAAGATCTGTGTTCTAGAAACAAATCTCGATGACGTAACTGGAGAAATAATCGGTTACACGATAAACAAGCTTATGAAAGAGGGAGCTAAAGATGTCAGTGTTATCCCGATTACAACCAAGAAAAACAGGCCAGGACAAATAATCAGCGTAATGGCAGACACGGGAAGCGCTGAACGCCTAGCTCAGTTGCTCATCAACGAGACAGGTACACTGGGCGTGAGGGTTTTTCCCTGCAACAGGTACATCTTAGCTAGAGAATCAGCGACAGTAGAAGTGGAGCTTGAAGGAATAAAAGAACAAGCTAAAGTAAAAATCGCCAGAGATAGCCAAGGCAACATCATTCAAGTAAAGCCTGAGTTCGACAGCGCTGAACGATTGGCAAACAAAACGGGTAAGCCGGTGAAACAAGTCATCGAACTGATTGCGGGAAAAGCCAGAAAGTCCCTGAGCAGAGCATGAATTTGATGACTCCCTAACTTTGTGAATCTGCATAAAACTTATATCACTCTTGCTTCCTCAGCATTTAGCTCGTGCCGAGCAACCACACCCATACTGCACCATCGACAGCCAGGAACCATATAGAGGGTGACTGATTTGAAAGATTTGGGCATTAAGTATTCGGAACTTGAACAGTTTATTCGTGCCAAAGGAGAGAATGGGGTAGTGATTGCCTTTTCGGGAGGCGTCGACAGCTCAACCTTGGCAGCAGTTTGCTACAAGGTCCTAGGGGACAAGGCCATCGCGGTCACGGCAAAATCAGCTACCTATACCCCTGAGGAGTTGGAGACAGCGAACGCTACAGCCAAAGAGATAGGCATTAGGCATCTCGTTGTTGAAACCAACGAACTGTTCAACGAAAATTACTGCCAAAACCCAGAGAATCGGTGCTACTACTGCAAGCATGAACTCTTGGAACAGCTGAAGAAAACCGCTAAAACGCTTGGTTTTGGTGCAGTTTTTGAAGGAACCAACTTCAGTGACTTGACAGACCATCGGCCGGGGTACACGGCAGTAAAAGAAATGGAGAACGTCTTCAGTCCATGGGCAGAAACTGGATTCACGAAAACCGAAATACGCGACTTGGCGAAAAAACTTGGGCTTTCTGCTCATGACAGACTTCCTCAGCCCTGCTTGGCCACGAGAATACCTTATCATGAGAGAATAACGGCGGAAAAACTAACCCGCGTTTCCAAAGCTGAGAAATTCATAAGAGACTTGACAGGCGTGAAGCAGCTTCGAGTAAGATATCACAATGGGCTTGCTAGGATAGAGGTCGGAAAGGAAGAACGCCAAGTCTTTTTCTCGGTTGAGGCTATTGATAAAATTGCCAGTGCCCTGCGAAAGCTAGGGTTCAAGTACGTGACTCTGGACCTTGAAGGATATCAATCGGGCAGTATGCTGAAACAACTTGAGAAATGAACTGTAGAGGAGCTAGGTGCGCTCCGCTGATTTTTGTTCTGGCCAATTGAGTGGGCGTGGGCAGCATGGCGATGTGATCAAAACTGTGGGCAGATTGTGCAGTCTCTTCGACGTGTTTTTGCAGCGCTATTGTTGCCTGGTGTGCTGGTGTGCGTATTAAGTCTTGTGTCTCGCGTCATGCGTTACTAAAGAAAGGGCAAAATGCCAGTTTACAGTAATAACCACAACCACCTAGATACATAATCCTTGAACCTAAACCTGTCCTGTACGCTCTCTTCTCAGGCCTCACGGTTGGTTATTTGGCGGCAAGAGGGGACAAGAGTAAACTGCGATCGGGCTTACTTGCCTCTTTTCGGGATAACTGCTGCGCCTGCGATAACTACACAACCATGACCGCTGCCGCGCCAACGTACAACCGGTTGTCATGCCCTCAGTCGTTGGACGCGATAACCTTCAACCCACCTGTAGATTATTACTTCCTGACCCGCGTCATCAACCTTTGGCACGCTAGCTAGGTAAGCGAAGGTTTTGATGCTTCAGGTGGAGTGTGGGCGTGTGCAGCTTGCATGATTGCCAAATGCACTACTAAAGTCAGCATCAGAATCAAGCGATAGTCGCAAGTGTCTTCTTCTTCAGAAGTAACAATTCTTTCCTCCCAAAGTTACTCCGAAATTCCCATTTGCCTGAAATGGGTATTTAACACTGCCAGCATAATCTGAGGACACACTCCACGGGCGCATTCTTGCGGACAAGGACTGATATTTGATATTCGAAACTGCGAGATAGGAAGTCCGCCTACTATGTGCTCTCATTCGTTCTCCGTTAAAGGAGTACCCATGCTTGAAGAAGGGCTGTTTTTGCAGAAAAGAAGGGGGAAGAGTTCTTTCTGGAACTCTATGGTTTCTTCCTTAGGACAAGCACAGCGACGATTGCGATGGCTACGAGTATCACGATTGTTGCGGCGATTATGTACAGGTCAACTGGCACTGCTGGCGTAGTTACCTCTGTTTTCTGAGTCGCTGCTGCGGTGGATACGCCTGCGGCTGTTTCTGCGGTAGAGCTTCCGTAGGAGTCGGAGCCTGGGAAGGTCGCTCTTATGGTGTACTCGCCTGTTGTCGGTGGGGTCCACAGTTTCTTGAAGACGCCGTAGCTGTCGCTCATGACTTCGCCGATGTTGATGTTGCTGCCGTCGGGTGCTGTTGCGTCCAGCAGTACTGGGACACCTTTAACGTCAGGGGGGCATGGCTGTTGCTCATACTTGAAAGCCATCCATTCGCCCATGCTTTGGTCTGAAATGGCCGGCGTGTCCTTTAGCCCTGTGCTTTGGTCGGTTACAGTACCCTTTATGAGTAGGCTTGCGCCCTGCTGCACAACGTCAGGTGAGGCTTCGACTGTGGTTGCGCTTGGACCCTTGCCGATGCAGTAGATGCGGTTGTCGTACAGGTTGTAGCCAATCAGGTAGCCGTCAGCGATTGCTTGGACGGATATCCAGCCGTTCATCTCCCACAGCTTCGTTCCCGTCTGAGCATCCAAGGCGAACAGTTTGCCGCCTCTGATGAGCGGGTTCGTGGGTGAATGCTCACCGATACCCGTGTAGACGACGCCGTCCGCGAAGATTGGTCCGCTTCCCATGGGCCACGAGCCGTAGGGTGTTTCGAGACCTGAGTTGCCGCTGGAGAACTTCCACAGTTGTTTGCCGTTGGTTGCGTCAAAGCAGTGTATGACTCCGTCCATGCCGCACACGTAGAGTTTGCCGTTGACGATGACTCCGCCGATGCTATTTGCGATGTACTGTCCCCACGGGTAGTCTAAGGGGTCGCTTACCCATCTCTGTGCGCCCGTGGCGAGATCGTAGGCTACATAGACCATGTTCATGGGGTCGAACTGTAGGTAGATGTCGTCTCCTGTGACGAAGAACATCGGGTAAGCGCGGTTCGTGTCTTGCCGCTCGATTGCCCAAAGCTCTTCTCCAGTCTTCATGCTGTAGGCCACGTGGAGTCTGGCTTCTGCTGTGCCGCCGCCGACTGCGTACATTATGTCAGAGGTGTACTGGCGTGCGCGGATGCTTGGGTATGAGACTCCGCCTGCTGCCGTCGTTATGCTGCGAACGGGAACGGTCGTGTTGAACTGTATGCCCTTCAGCCAATCGTAAGTTCCAGCTTTTGGTCGCCATTGGCCCAAGCCGGCGGGTGTCAGCGCGTCGAACCCGGCTGCCACGCAGGCTTTGGTTGAGTTCCACATGGCAACCCAGCCCTTCTGTGGGTTAAGAATGTACACGAACATCGTTCCATCGCTGCCGTAGACGACATCGCCCGCTGTCGCGTTCGCAAAGGTTACGAGCAGGTCTCCTGTGAAGGCGTCGAACATCTGGTAGGCCGGAGCAGCAACGTTCCATAGGTAGGCGATGCCTCCCATCTGGTTGCCTGACATGTAGTTGAACACTTGACCGTGCGTTACGACGCTCTGAGTGTTTCTCCAGAGTTCCTCTCCTGTGCGCACGTCGACGCAGACGAAGCCTGTGCCGATGCTGCCTGGACCGCCGCTGGTGCCTGAGGGGTAGATTTTGTAGTAGAGTCTGCCGTTCATGATGATTGGCGGAACGAGTTTGGGTTCGTACGAGTGTCCTGCGTAGTAGCTGTAGGCGCCGTATTCTCCGCCGATGAGGCCGCCCAACGTGAGTTCCTTCGTCCACATCACGTGCGGTGCTCTGGCTGCGGCGCTGTACGGGTTGTATCCGCTGCTTTCACCGAAGCTGCCGTAGTGGGCGCTGTAGGCGCGCGTCAGCCAGTTGCCGGATATCGAAGACCACAAGCGGTTCTGGGCGTTTATCGGTCTGGTCCAGTAGTCCGTTGTGACTGAGTTGTCTGGATAGGGTTCTATCGGGTTCTGCTGCACGATGAGTTCGGTGATTGGGCTTTCGCTCGGCAGGTAGGTTCCGTTCTTGAAGGTGTCGCCGCCGTACTTGAACTGGAACTTGTACGTGCCAACCATCGTGGGTATGTAGACGAAGTACTGCGAGCCGATGGGCGAAGAAGTCATCGGACCCTTGGTTTCAACTGTTCCGTCAGGCTTGGTGATGGTGACTACCATGCCGGTGAATTTGTCGGTTGCGAGCGGCGGGATGGGCTGCAGTATAGCGGTTACGTCAACGGTTTGTCCAACTCCGACTGGGTTGGGGTTTACGGCGAGGAAGGCTCTTGTTTCCTGAGTTGCCGCAGAAACGGTTGATATGCTTGCCGTCAATGCGCTCAAAGTCAATGCTAGAACGAGTATTATAGACACTACTGTTTTGTTTTTGGGGATTTGCATTTTGTTCTCTCCAATATTTCTGTGGCAACCCTGTCTGTCATCATGGATATATAACATTTTGCAGAATTCTATCGAGCGTAGAAGTCTTTTGCAAAAAGATGCAGAGAAATCAGGAAGACTCTGCAGATTGTGGTTTGCAGACTGCTTAAGCGAACGTTATGAAAAGGTCCACAGCCATCAGCGTCAGCGCGATAATTAACGCGATGCCAGAATACGTGTGCAGCGTCTTCCTCAGCTGCGTTTCGTTTTCTTTTGATTCCTCGTTTTCCCGCCCCAGCCTGGACGTTATCCAAGTCAGCCAAGGCGTCGCCAACGCGAACCAGATTAGCCCCGTAAAGAGTATGGCGAGCGGATGCAGAAAGAACAAGCAGAACGGGCAGTGGTGAAACGGCAGGCGAAGCAGCCACGGCGTGAGAGCTTCCGTGATCGTCAGGACGAGTATGCCACCCACTGGGAGGGATAGCGCTAGAGCTGCCCAGTGCGCTGCGCGGTGCTTCGACGCCAGAAACAGCGACAACGCAAGCAGCGCTGCCAGCAGGAAGAAGACTGCCAACAGAATTACCTGTCCCGAGACGCCGCCTATCAGAATGGGGATGGGGCGGACGCCCACGTCTATGGCGTCGGAGCAGCAGTTGACCTGCACGGGGGTCATCCTGCTGAAGGTGAAGATATCCGCAGCCGAGTCCAAGAGAACTAGGGGCGCGATTACTATGAAGAAAGCCATCATATTCTGCATCAACGGATGCGTCTTGCACTTGCCGTTTATCTGCGACAGCAGGAGCCACCCGATGTACGCCACGGGCACGACGAGTTTCAGGAACAGGCTGCCCCACGTCAGTTCGGGTAGTGCGTTGAAAACGCCCCACAGGCACATGGCGCCTGGAATCATGGGAACGAAGCCCTGCATCGTCCAGAAGTACAGTGGAATCAGGAACAGGCGGATGCCCAGAATGATGACGACCGCCGAGTACGTCAGGTAGAAGGCTTTCTCCAGCTCATGCTTCTCTTCGTCGTCGCCCTTCCTCCACCGCAGGTAGATGCGGGTGGCTGGGAACAGGATGCCTATGGTGAGTCCAAGCGCTCCTATGGACAGGAGTAAATCCATGGCGGAACCGAAAGTCATAAACACTGAAGCTAATCCCTCGAAGTAACCTGCATCGTGCCGTTCTGAGTTAGTATGTGCATTGTGCCTTCTCGGATTAATGATTTGTCATGCGTTGAGACGACGATGGTTTTGCCTTCCCTCTTCAGTTCCTTGAACGCGTCTATGATGGCTGAGGCTGTGTCTTCATCAACCGCTGCCGTGGGCTCATCCGCAAAAATCACATCAGGATTCGTCACCAACGCTCGGGCGATGGCGACCCGCTGCTGTTCTCCGCCCGACAGATGCGCCACCTTGAAGTCGACCCTGTTCTTGAGCCCCATCCGGGACATGACTTCGACCGCCTGCTGCCTACGCTCGTCTGTCGTGGTGTCGCGGCAGACGTTGGGCAGAGCCACGTTTTCCCAGGCTGAGAACTGGGGAAGCAGGTTGTACTGCTGGAAGATGAACCCGATTTTCTCCTTGCGAATCTTAGTCTGCCACGCATCCGAGTACGAGGAGATGTCCTCGCCGTTGTACAGAATCTTCCCGTATGAAGGCTTTGTGAGGAGACCGAGTAGGCTTAGGAAGGTGGTCTTGCCGCTTCCTGACGGACCCGTCAGCAGGCAGAACTCGCGCTCCCTGATTTCCACGTTCGCATCTTTGAGTGCGACGACTTCGTGGGATGACCCCTTGAAGTAGACTTTGGTTAGGTTGACAGCTTGTATCTTCATTTAGCTCCCCCGCATGGCAACGTCTGGCTCAGTTATCGCTGACCTCCAGGCTGGAATGAGGCTGCCTATGAACAGCGGAAAAATCGCAGCCGCATACAGAATCAGCACCGTGCTGAGGCTGATGTTAATGGGAAGAGGAAAACCTGGGTAAACGGCGGACCAGCCGAGGAGGAAATCCCGCAGGACAGGCGCGCCCAAGTAGCCGTCGTAGACTATGGCGAGAAAAATCCCCACCGTGGCAGCGATGAAGCCAAGCAGTAGGGTTTCGATGAAGCGAATCTCCAGGATATTCGACGTGCTGAACCCCAGCGCCTTCAAGATGCCCACTTCTCTGCGCATTTCGGCGCCCGCGGCGGTGGCTTGGTTCCATGCCACGAGGATGACGGCTATCAGAAGCACGTACCACGCGATTGACACGTAGCCCGAACGCCCGCCATAAGTAGACAACGTGGCGTCCTGGATGGCTTCGCGGGTCAGAACCCTCAGCATGGGATTGTAAGCCTTAATCTGGGCCGCCACCTGGTTGATTTTCGCCGGATCTTTGACGTAGACGCACAGGTCGGTGATGCAGCCTGGGCAGTCGCTGAAAAACTGGTGCGCCTCGTTTATGTTCACGAGAATCAGGTCGGAAGTGTACAGGTTCACGTTCGTCTCAAAAACACCCGTGACCACGAAAGAGTAGTTGCCCAGGCCGCTCTCAGTCTCAAGCGTTAAAACATCGTTGACTCTTAGGTTGAAAGCCTCGGCAAGGTACTTGCCCACGACAGCGGAAAACGGCTGCCCAGGAGACAGGAACTGACCAGCCGACATCACCAAGTTAATCTCGCGCGGGATGGGCATGTTCACGGAGTCGATGCCCATGACCGTGTATATCTTGCCGTTGTAGACTACGTAGCCCCAGGCTCGAGGCACCACTTTCGCCACGTCGGGCATCAGGCTAATTGCCTGCCCGTCCACCAGATGCACAGGCGAAGCGCGTCCCGACATCATCATCTGCACGGTTATGTCGGGCGCAAACGCCGCGCTCGTCGCAGCGTCGCGGGAAAGCCCGTCGGAGAGAAACGTCATTGATCCGAGGATCATGATGGCTACGAGGAGTGAACAGGTGATGGCCACGGTTCGGGTCTTGTAAGTGAATATTCCCTGCAGAGCGTAACGGAAAAAGTTCAGATGTTTCTGGCTCTTTCGGCTCAGACTGTTCAGCGGTGGGTCACCTCAAGATGGTAAGTCGTTCCCAGAGTGGTCGGCGCCACCATGCCGCAGGATTCATGGTAGCAGTAGCCACCTGGAACGTCGGTCAGGCAGGTGTACTCCAGAATCGGGTTCCGCGAGGAAGTGCACTCCGAAGATAGAGACAAGCCGCTGTAGCCGATGGCTTGTATCAGGTTGGCGGCGGGCTCCTTGTGCGCTGCCCAGACTACTTCATTGTACAGAACATGGACTGTGATGAGTGCAAACATGCCCAACGTGACTAGCATCAACGCTTTTGTTCGGGAAATATCATCCGCCCTCGTTACCTTTATCCTTCAAAACCTGCGTTTACTGTTTTGGCCTGCGGTGCAGAATTTTCCAGCTGATGGGAGCAAAGGCAAGGAATCCGACGCCGAGCCCCGCAACCGTGTAAGAAGGCGATGAAACCGAGGCTTTCTGGACGGCTTGCACCGAGGCATCTACGCCGGAGGTATCAGACAAAAAAACGACTTTGGCGTCGGAACCCGTTGAGGCCATGCCCGCGCTGGTGCCCATGCTGCTGCTTGCGGTGCTGTTGTAGTAGCCGGGGTAGTAGCCTGGGTAGCCGTACATTCCGTAGCCGCAGCCGGGGCAGAAACCGTAGTTACCGTAGCCGTAGGGGTAAGTGCCGTTGTACATTCCGTAGCCATAGCCATAACCATACATCGGACCCATCATGCCCATTCCCATGCCCATGCCGTAGGGGTAGCCGCCGTAGTACGTGTAGTTGTAGGGGTAACCATAGCCGTACATTCCGCCCATCATGCCCATCCCCATACCCATACCGTAACCGCCGTACGGGTAGTAACTGTAGTTGTACGGATAACCGTAGTAGCCGTAGCCGCCCATGGGACCAGGCATCGTAACCTGCGGGGTCGGACTTTCCGCTGTCGCCAAGTCTGCTTGAGCCAAGCCTGTTCCGCTGTTCGCAACGTACATTCCGACGAAAACGCCAACCGCTAAGGAGGCAACTATTGCGAAGACTAACCAAGACAGTCTTTTCATAAGCAATCCCTCGTCCTATTTTCCCTTGGCAATCTATTTAAGCGGTTGTGACTGTGCAAACACAACAACATTTCCATCACGCCTCCGCCCCTTTCTTGCCGAGTTTCCACGCGATAGGCGAAGCAACTAGAAACGCGGCGCCCACGCCCATCATGACGTAGTTCAACGTTGGCACGCTGACTGGCTTGTAACTGACCGTCATCTGCACCAGCTTGTTTTTAGCGACTGCAAACGATTCAGGCAGAGTCTTCAGCGGAGCGTTCGAAGCCCAAGCATACGCTTGGCGAACTTGTTCACACAGCAGAGCGTTTGAAACAATCTTGTTTGTGGCGCAACTGCCTCCTAAGAGCACTCTTACATCATCCGACGGGTCGGCGGGAGTCACTGATGCGGATGCAAGGTTTCCGTCTACGATGGTGAGTTTGATGGCTTTGCCAGTGGAGAAACACTTCGCGTAAATCTCAGAGTTAGCGTAGTATAATCCAATTTCTTCTGCACAGATTGGACAGCAAGCCCAGTGTTCGGAGCCGTCAGCCGCCACAATTCGGAACGTGGAAATGTCCGCCTTGTTCACTTCCATTCCGCACGCCTCGCAGACGGCGGTGGAGGATGACCTTTGGACCGATGCGCTCACGCCCCCAACCAAGAAAACGATTCCTATTAGAGCCAGTGTTGATGCAACTATAACATTTCTTCTCATATGACGTACCCTGAAAATCAAACTCAATTTCGTGAAAATGATATTTAATGGATTGTGACTGTGCAGTGACAATCACAAGCCTTTAAGAAAGTTCAAACCGCCTTTTTAAGGAGAGGGCTCGTGCTCATGAAGAGTGCAAGTTTTGATAAGCGGAAACTATGGATGGCCTCCTCTGCACTAATCCTAATAATCATTGCTCTGGTGGCTTTCTTTCTCGCATCCTCGACGTTTTCTCCCCCTGCTCCTGCCACCCAAACCACCAAAGCGGCAAACGTTCCGCTCGGACCGATGGGCATCGTGAACGGCTTAAGCTGCTGCTACGGTCCCTGGGTCGCAGGCAGCTCCGTAGTAATCGACCCTCCACCTGGTATGCCATTCCAAGACCCTTTGGAAATGCAGGACATCAACCCTGACCCCAACGTCGTCGAGTGCAACGTGGAGGCAAAGATGGCTGAGGTAAACATCAACGGTGTCATGGCGTATCTCCACACGTACAACGGCGCGTATCCCGCTCCAACTATCAGATTCAAGCGAGGCGACTTGCTGAAAATCCATTTCAAGAACAACCTCGTCACAACGGGCGAAGAAGTCAACATGCTCGGCTTCCAAACCGACGTGGTCAACATTCACACGCACGGGCTTCACGTTTCACCCAACGAACCCTCGGACCATCCCGACATCGCCATAGAGCCGGGGAAGTCCTACGAGTACGAGTACAACACGTCGATGGCTAGCGAGGACTCGCTGAATTTCTACCACAGCCACGTGCACGGCAGAACTGCAGAGATGTATGACATAGGCGGATGCATGATAAGCGAGGGAGACGAAGCACCCTCCGTTGAGGGATATGAGACGCACATACTCTTCATCAAAGACATAGCCATAGTTGACGGGCAACGCGCACCGTACCTCAGCATCGCGGAGTACGTCGTGGGCAAAGAAGGCAACATAGTCATGGTCAACGGGCAAGTCAATCCCGTGCTGAACATTCAGCCGGGAGAAGTGCAGAGGTGGAGGATAGTCAACGCCTGCAACGCAAGATTCCTCCTGCTCAGTCTCCAAGGGCACAGCATAAACCTGATAGGCTCGGACAGCGACATGCTCGACAAACCCTACTCCATGCCAGAAATTCTGTTGACGCCCAGTGAAAGAGCAGACGTACTTGTCAAAGCTGACCAGACACCAGGAAGCTACAAACTGCTCGCGTTACCCTACAACTCTGGGTGCGGCGGCTCGGTTCCTCAGACGGTTACGCTCATGACCGTAAACTACGCTGGCGAAGCAGTGAATGACCAGTTGCCTTCCGTCGTGGAGCCCGACGAGGTACGCTTAAACGTGGACCTGTCTAACGTCGTCTACCGGAGATTCGTCCTGAGCATGGGCATGGGACGAGGCTACATCAACGGCATGGACTTCGACGTCAACCCGATGACGATAACTTCAAAGGTAAACACCTACGAGGTCTGGGATGTATCCTCTCAGTGCATGATGGACCACGTCTTCCACATCCACATAAACGACTTCCAAGTCCTCGGGATAACCGGCGGATATCCTGGGTACTCTCTCTTCACGCAGATACCTGCCTATAAGGATTCAGTCCTTGTGCCCAGAGGCGGAACGGTCAGGCTGCTGGTGCGTGTTCGTGACTTCACCGGCATGACGATGTTCCACTGCCACATAGTCGAGCATGAGGACATAGGCATGATGGGCAACTGGATGATTGAGCCCAACGGCGCGTCAATGGCGATGGGATAGTAGCACAAGCCGCAAGCACCAACATTACTCATCTTGTAGTTCTTCCTTCTTTGTTGACTCATAAATCATTCTTGCACCAATTAGAGTCTAAAGACCGAAGACTATCCAGTGGTCAATCCACATGATAGTTCTTCCAATCCTAGACCTGCAACCCATCCAATCATGGGCTTGAACATCTGAAACACGGCGAAGAATGCTGCTATAATAGAGGCGTTCTTCCGTTTCTGGTTCTCAGCCGAATTCCCTTTGCTATTGAGACCGCAAGGGCATCCATGCCAGACCGACTGCAATCAAAACTATTGTCGGTATTTCCACTAATCATCACAGTCCAGACGGTCCTCAATGGGAAGGTCTACAGGGATAAAGGCTTTGCGATATCTATTCATTTAGACGCAATGGGCACAGGAAAACGGGTTTTCCATGTTTCGTTTGCGTTTTCGGAACGTCATTACATTTTTGTAGCGTTGCAAGAATGTATGCCCAAACGTTGTCTATTAGTTCGCCTGTTTCCTTTTCGTCTCGGACTACGGCGCGATAGTAGTTTGGCTTTCTTCGTCAAACTGTGACCGAGCTTAGCTTGAACCTCCAGCAATGTACTAGAAATTGCGTCAGGTTTCCGTTCTGAGATAGCGGGTTTTGATGTGGGCTGGTGTGTTGGTTGTAACCCGCCTTCTGTTGTTTGTGGCATTCGGCTAATCGGGCTACCCGCGCTCTCCCGTAGACCGTCATCAGCGCCTGTTTGCCCTTTCCACCTGCAGGACAGCCGTTTCACCGTTCCCGCCCGGCGCACTCCGCGTCGCCAACGCATCACAGCCAAGTCCGGGTGGACGTGTCGTTTCTGCTCTGTTGCCAAGCCTCTCGGCTTGTCCCGTGGGGGACTGCAGTTCTACTTGTGGGCGGAGTTTCCTCAGACCCTTCGTTTGAGGGTCCGACAGCCACACACCAACTCGCCAGCCCACCATGCGGAAGCACTCCGTGACCAATAAACATACCCGCACAAACGCGAAAGATCCTGCAACACACGCCTAGGCGATTCCGAGGACACGGGCACGCTAGAATAAGACCGTGTCTCGGGGTAGCTTTTAGTCCAAGCTCGAAATCTACTTTCGCAGAACACTCTCAATCAGGCTGTAACGCTTGCTTCTTTTTCAAGCAGCAACTTGCCAATTGATGGCTTGTATTCTTCTGAGGTACGCCACTTGGCCTCAAAATGGTCCTGAAAAGCCATTATCATCGTGGGATTGTTAGTCCACAGGGTGCGAGAGTGCTTCACGCATGATGTTGGGTCCAGGAAGAAGACCGCAAATTTGTCGTCGCAAGTAATCCCGTAGGGCTTTGCGGAGTCAGCACTCGTTCTCACACTTAAATTTGAGTATTCGAACAAGTCTTCAAACTCCTTAACTCTCAAGAGAAACTCTCTGTTGTCCTTTCTGGACCTGTCCAGTATCCACCTCACCCTAACCCCTTTGGGGAGAAGGCTATCTCTGTAAATCTCCCACACGGGAGCGTCTTCAGGCTCCCTTTTTTCCGTCGCAATGACATTCACGCTGTGTGTAACTGTCTTGAGAGTACTCTCCCATTTCTTGATGAACGCTTCCCTACCGGGCAGTATCGTGAAGTATTCCTCTTCGGGCTGTTGTTGATATACAATCGAAAATTTCTTCAGAAACTCGTCGGCCTTTTTCTTTGACCTCGCAAGCTCTTGGGTTCTCTTTTTCAGCAGCATCGAAAGCCCGAACTCCATCGGGATAGCTACGTAAGAGTGAGGTGTACCCACAATCTCCTCTACAAGGCCAAATTTCTTGAGGCTATCCATGGTTTTGTAAGTGTTCGACCGGTCCAAGCTCGCGGACTGCGAAATCGTCTTCACATCAGCTTTGCCCACTCTAACAAGTGCGAAATAGACTTTTGCCTGCAGGATTGTCAACCCTGCTGCAACTAGGGTTTCCACAGCTTCTTTCCTTAGGGGCATCCTCTCTCTTACCGAGAGAGGTTTCTCGGCTCAAGATTTAAGTTTTTGGGAATTTGGGGTGGTATCATACCTACGCTACATCTTAAAAGGATTTTCGACGTATAGCTGGAGATTCGGTGAAAAGAACATGGGAAGGAAAGAACCTTTAAGAAGAATAGTGAGAACGACAATCATGTCTTTGCTTCTGATTTCTTCAATGCTTTTGCTGACGACAAATTTCGAAGCCACCGCTGCCGCCACAGTTGACCGTGCCACATTGTTGCAGTATGAAAACCCCGGGCAACTGGGCAACACAAACACTCATTTCACAGAAGGACCTGCCCCAAACTCGGCAAATGTACTCTGGAAGAAGGAACTGACGCCCGCCATGGGAAACAACCCAATTGCCCACAACGGAATGATAATAATCACGCAAGGCAGCCGAGTGGTTGCCATGGACGGATTTACCGGCGACACTGTCTGGAATGTCTCTGCTCCCAATGTTGCGTCAGGGAGAGGTAGCATCACTGCCGCATACATGTTTGCGCTCGACAACACTCGCATGGTCTACGTAGCTTCTGTCGCCTCAAAAGTCAACGCAACCCACGCTCTGCCAGCAATATGGGAATTCGTTTGCATCAGCCTATCCGACGGATCTCTTCTATGGAGATCTGACCAGAAAATCGGACCTATGCCAGCCTACAAAGGTCTGTACGTCAAAGAAGAGAAAATGTACTATTGCGGAGCTGGTTACACGGACGGACGAGGTGGTACACAGAACGCGGGATCTACACAGGCGTGGGACTTCTCTGATCCAACAAAGCAGCCTACACTAAAGTGGACCTACGTAGGAGAGTGGTGCCCTCAAGAAGTGGGCTACATAACCTACGGTGACGGCAAACTATTCATGTGCGATGCGGGACCTCACCAGACTTGCATTGACGCAAAAACCGGACAAGTGCTATGGGTTACTCAACTGACGGGCGCGCCTGCCTATACAGGAGTCTACTACAACGGCGTCATCTACAAAGGATGCTTGGATAACGTATTCGTTGCCATGGAAGGGAACACAGGCAAAATCCTATGGACAAACAAGCCCAGCGCGTTCGGCTTCTGGTGCAGCGGAGCAGCAGCAGCCTACGGCATGATTTACATGGACAACGTGGACGGCAACGTATACGCCCTAGATGCCAAAACAGGAAGGACCGTCTGGCAACACTGGGCAGGCGGCATGTACTATCCAGGCTACATCCAAGTTGCAGACGGTAAGGTCTACACAACGCTAAGCGAACTGCCTCCATCGCCCCTAACTCCCGAAACCTCGCACGAAGAGTACGGATGCCTTGATGCCTACACAGGAGAAGTCATATGGTCCACGTCGCATCAGTTCGAACAGTCTGCCTCAACATACTGCGTAATAGCGTATGGCAACCTATACGGCAGAGACAAAGCGACTGGAGCAATCTACTGCTTCAGCACATCAACAAAGCCCGCGAAAGACTGGACGATGTTTGGCGGAGACCCAGCGCACACAGCAACAGGCGACGCAGGCCCAACGAACCCCGGCCAAAAATGGGTTTTCCACACGGACGGAGGAGTCATATCCTCGCCGGCTGTTGTTGCAGGCAAGGTCTACATAGGCTCATACGACAAGAACTGGTACTGCCTTGACGCGAGTACGGGCACCAAAATCTGGAGCTTCACAACAGGCTACTACATCAGATCCTCCCCCGCAGTTGTCGGAGGCAAGATGTACTCAGGAGCTGACGACGGTTTCGTCTACTGCTTGGACGCCAACACGGGCAGCCAACTATGGAAGACGCCTGCTCCTGGGCAGATCCTTCCGATAATGACGGGCACCTATCCGGAGTGGCGAAGTTCGCCCACTGTAGCCGACGGGAAGGTCTATGTGGGCTCATTGGATGGCAAGCTCTACCGTATTGACGCCAACACTGGAGGCGTTGACTGGACTATACAGACAACAAGAGCCATAATCTCAACTCCCGCATACGTCGCTGGCGACGGACTGTACTTTGCTTCAACTGATGGATTTGTGTACAAAGTAAACCCCACCACCGGCAGCGTCATATGGAACGCTTCAACGCCGATAGGACTTGAAATCGCCATGGAAGGAAGCCCATGCGTCGGAAACGGTAAAGTTGTCATTGGATCGGGAGCTGCCAAGAATTCACCCGCTGGTCTCGGACAGATATACTGCTTCAACGCTGCCACAGGAGAAAGACTTTGGACATACTCGCAGCAGAAATACAACACAACAACGCCTAACCTGCAGCCCATATGGACGCCGTTGTACATTAACCACGCAACCCTCGGACCAATGTTCGTCTTCGGAGACTTCTACCACATGACAGGCGTAAACGCCACCGACGGAAAGCCATTTTGGACAACCTACCTGACAAGAGAACACTTTGGACTGCCCTCTTACGCCGACGGTAAAATCTACGTGCCAGCCGACACCTTCGGAATATACGTGCTCGATGCTACCTCTGGATTGAAAGTCGGATACTTTGAAGCCGGTTCGCAAGTGAGATCATCTCCAGCTGTCTATGATGGCAAGGTGTACTTCGGATGCCTTAACTGGAACGTCTACTGCGTTGGCGAATCTTCGAGCGGAACCATATACTACGGTCCAGCAGCCAGTCCAGAGCCGACACAGACGCCAGCTCAGCCTACGACGCAGTCACCTGAACCAACGCCTTTGCCTTCAACGGAAAAGGGACCAGGAAGCGGCATAAGTACTGAAACATACATTGTGATTGCAGCAGCGGTAATCGTGGTTGTCGTTGCCATGTCAGCGGTAATGATATTCCGCAGGAAACAAAAATAGAGCGAAAACAGCCAAACACCCCTTTCTCCTTTTTTAGTCCAAACAGTCCCAGAATCTGGGAATCAACATTACGAGAGTTGTGAACACGGGCTGAGAGGGCTCTGGCGGTTAAAAGTAAAAAGTGGAAGTGTGGTCGACATCTCCTATCTCTCTGATGGTTCGCGTGCGCCAGAGCTCCAGCAAACTTCTCTCACGAACCCAAGGTTTATTCAAAAGTTGACTGCACTAAGACCTATAGACCATAACTGCGAAGCAGACTAAGAAGAGAATCAGAAACCGCCACTTCCGGTTTTCAACTATCACCACAACGCGAGCACAACCGATAACTACCTCTCTCAACAATTACGCAACCATGAAGAAACGCGTCATCCTCATCACAGGCACACCGTGCACGGGAAAGACCACCCTCGCCAAAAAACTCGCCCAAGAACTAGAAGCCCGATACGTCAACCTGACCGACCTCGCGAAGACCGAGCATCTAACTCTGGGCACAGATGAAGAACGCCAAACAACTATCATAGACGAGGACAAGATGCGCAAGAAACTCGCCGAAATCATCAAAGAAACCACGGACAAAGACATCATAGTTGATGGGCACTACGCAGCTGCAGTCACCCCCAAACGCGCAGTGACCCAAGTCTTCGTTCTCCGACGCAATCCCCTCCAGCTCAGAGAATTCATGCAGGAATGCGGCTTCAACACCCAGAAACAAAACGAGAATCTGACAGCCGAAATCCTCGACGTGTGCCTCGTCGAAGCCCTCCGCAGCCAATCCGCCAAAAAAGTCTGTGAAATTGACGCAACAAACAAAACCCCCGACGAGACGCTCAGTGAAATCCGCAAAGTCCTCGAAGGCAAACAAAGATGCGGCATCGGATGCGTAGACTGGCTGAGCATTCTGGAAAAGGAAGGCAAAACCGATGAATTCTTAAAACCCTAGCCGCTCACCTTAAGCTGGAAGTCATCTTCTGCTTCGTCAACAGCGTAATCTTCCGTCTGTTACTGTACGATTTCGCATGGTCACTGAACTTCTCGCCAATCATGATCGGGTTCTCCAAACGCACATCCGCCGAAGCTGTATCCAGACTGATAATCACGTTCACGCCAATCGTGCGGTTCCAGTCGCGAATCCAAACCGCTTGCTCCGCACGACCCTTCTGCACAATCATATCAAACTGCCGCAAGACACCGCTGTCACCCTCCCGCGAAACCGCCTCATCCTTCAACGTGTAGCCCTCTTTCTTGAAGTAGCTGACAGCAATATCCTTCAGCCGCCGCACCGTCTTCGGCTTCTCCTCAGCCATAACCGCACACTCTGCCCATAACGTTATCTAACCGCGTGTGGAAAAGTCTTTCGCTAGAGGCACATGCGATGCCCATCATAGCCGTCATCGAATGCAACCACTGCGCAGGACTGCTCCTTGCTCCAGCAGAGCAGAAAACCAGAACCTGCCCTTACTGTGGCACAAGAATTGAACTGCCACGGGCAAAACGAGTAGCAACCGCCCAGTCGGCCCAGGAAGCCTCGGAAATCCTCCGCGCAATCAAAAGCACGAGACAAACGAACCCCCGAAGAACCCACCGTGGGTAAACCGCCGCACAACATACACCTTCCGCAGACGCGTCACGCTGAGGATGCAAGTCTTCTTCACTTGTGAAGCAGCGTGCGAAAAAGCTATCAACAGCCTCAATCAGAATACATGCAGGGATGCCCCACATGATTACAAAAGTGCTCGTAGCCTACGACGGCTCCGAATGCGCAAATAGAGCCCTGAATTTCGGCCTAGACCTATCTGAGAAATGCGGCGCATCAGTGCACATACTAAACGTCTTCCAGATGCCCGTCTACGGCAGCCCAGACGATCCCTTGGCAGCTTCAGCCAGCACAGCCGCGTACGCCAAGGACCTGCGCAAAGTCCACGAAGAAGCCCTCGCCAAAGCAGCAAAAACAGCCGCTGCCCTCAAACCCGCAGTGAAAGTCACGACCGAACTGCGCGACGGCAGCCCTCCCGCACAGATTGTCGCGGCAGCCAGCGAAGGCAAATTCGACCTTATCGTTCTCGGTCACGGCGGCGAAGGCAGGTTGAGGGAGTTCTTCCTAGGCGGAACGAGTGAACGCGTGGCGCATCTGGCCCGATGTGCCGTGCTGATTGTCAAGTAGCCAGATCCGCCATCTCTTAGAAAACAGAAGGTCTATCGAGTTTAGGGCACGTTTCCGCGTTTCTTGTCAGGTTCGGATTCAGGGGCTACGTGCCACTCGCAGTAAGACGCGCCTTTCGCAATGCACTGGTTCTCCATCACCACCGGGTCATCGTTGAAGAGTCCTCTGTAGACGCCGGCAACGAAGGCGCCCACGATGTAGCAGCAGGTCGATTCTCCCGAAGGACGTATCTCCGCGAAGAAGTTGTTACGCACCCGAAATTTGAACTCACGCTTCTCAAGCTTGAACTTCACGACTTCGACTCTGCCCAGCCCTGCGTTCGTGAACCGCTTCACCCCAGCGACGAGGAACTTGCCGAGGTCAGCCCTTTTCTCCTCGGGGACCCCAGCTATGAAGCGTTCGCCGGCTGACTTGGATGTTTCTGCGATAAGGACTTGTGCGCTTGACTGGAAGATGTCGGTGAAGCGTGAGAGGATTTGGCTCATGCGATCCTTTGTTATGATTATGCATCGGTCTCCTGTCACTTTGTCGATTATCACTCCGTTTGCTAGGTCCAATTTATACTCCAAGAAAATCGCCTGGATTATTTTTGCCTCTCTACTGTATCATGTTCGTCTTAAAAAGTTTGGGGCGGTTCGAATTCGCGTTGCTTTGCGTTTCATTTGCTCTCCTGCGGACTGCCGTACCAGATTGCTGTTGGAAGCGTCTTGGTGAAGAGAATTGATACCTTGGCAGAACTTCGGACTTGGAGCATTTGGTTCATATGCAAAGATGGAATTAGTACACACGTACTGAAAGCTTGGGTTGGGTGCCTTTGCGGTCGGTGTTTGGAATGCCACCTGAAACATTCTCCTTCTGCTCCAAAATGCTTTTACCCTTGACCCAGTGCATAATGTTGTCAGCACCAAGAGGCTGCGTCCGTGCAGGAAGCTTCTGAAAACGTTTTTGAATTGCTCGTGAAGCCGGTTCGAAGGCTCGTGGAACAGAGAGGATTCCCCAAACCCACCGAACCCCAGGAAAAAGCCATACCCAAGGTCCTAGATGGCAAGAACGTGCTGTTGATTTCGCCGACGGCAACGGGCAAGACGGAAGCGGCGTTTCTCCCCGTGCTCAGCCTGCTGCTCCAAGCGCCGCCCACACCGGGCATAAAGGTTCTGTACATCACGCCCCTGCGAGCGTTAAACCGCGACATGCTTGAAAGGCTGGAGTGGTGGTGCAACAACCTCGACATCAAGCTGGCGGTTAGGCATGGCGACACCGAGCTGAAAGAACGCACACGCCAATCGCGCAGTCCGCCGGACATCCTGATAACCACGCCCGAGACGCTTCAGGCGATTCTCAGCGGTTGGCTTCTGCGTCAGCACCTGCAGAGCCTTCGGTGGGTCATCGTCGACGAAGTCCATGAACTGGCAGACAGCAAACGCGGCAGCCAGCTCGCACTGGCTCTGGAGCGCGCCAGAAACCTGGTTGGCAGAGATTTCCAGATGATCGGTTTATCCGCCACCATCGGCAGCCCCGACAAAGTCGCGCAGTTCCTCGTGGGCGACCAGCGACCAGTGGAAATCGTCCGTGTGCCCGTCGCCAAGATGGTGAAGCTGCACATATTGTTTCCGAAGCCCAGCGAGGAGGACGTGCGGTTGGCTGGCAAGCTGTACACTCATCCAGAGGTAGCGGCTCGGTTGAGGCTTATCCGCGACTACATGACCAGCCACAAGTCAGTGCTCCTGTTCACGAACACGCGGTCCATCAGCGAAGTGCTGGCGAGCAGGATGAAAGTTTGGGATATGGATTTTCCCGTCAGCATACACCATGGTTCACTCGCGAAGCCCAGCCGCATCGCCGCAGAGACCGGTCTCAAGCGCGGTGAGCTAAAGGGTTTAATCGCCACGAGCAGTCTCGAGTTGGGCATCGACGTGGGCAGAATCGACCTCGTCATCCAGTACATGAGCCCACGCCAAGTCACACGGCTCATCCAGCGCGTCGGCAGAGCTGGACACACATATGGGCATGTGGCTGAAGGCGTCATCATCGGCATGGACAGCGATGACACACTGGAAGCCATGGTCATTGCCCGCCGCGCGTTGAAGGAGGAACTGGAACCCGTAGATGTCCCGCCTAAACCCTACGACGTCCTCGCACATCAGGTGGCAGGTTTGCTGCTCAAGAGCAGGCGCCTCGAGTTCCAGAACATCCTCGACCTCGCCAGAAACGCTTACCCTTACCTGGACTTGAACATGGAGGACGTCGAGAAGGTTCTGAAGTACATGCACGGTCGCTTTCCGCGGCTGGCGTGGGTCAGCTTCGAGGACAAGGTCGTCCTGAAGCCGTCGCGGACGAAGGCCCTGTTTGAATACTATTTTGACAATTTGAGCATGATTCCGGAGGAGAAGCAGTTCCTCGTCATCGACCAGTCCGCCGATACGTCGATTGGCGTTTTGGACGAGGCATTTATGGCGGAGTACGGCAAGACGGGCACGAAGTTCATCATCCGCGGCAGCCCTTGGCAGATTGTCCACACGACTGAGGACAAGGTGTACGTGCGCGCCGTGGACGACCCGACGGGTTCCATCCCCAGCTGGATAGGCGAGGAAATTCCAGTGCCCTACGAGGTCGCGCAAGAAGTCGCCCAGATTCGCGGGTTCGTCGAGGAGAAACTCCAAGCAGGAGCCTCAGCCGAGGAGGCTGGTGTGCTGCTGAGCAAGCAGTATCCCGCGGACCCTGAGACCGTCCAGCGTGCCTTGGCGGAGACGGTGGAGCAGGTGAACGCGGGCATCCCCGTGCCCACGCCCAGCCGCATTGTGTTTGAGGACTGGGGCGAATTCGTCATCATTCACAGCAATTTCGGCTCGCTCACGAACCGTGCCTTGGCGCAGATTCTGGGGCAGGTTCTTTCGGACAAGTTGGGCTTCGGCATAGTTGTGCAGCACGACCCGTACCGCATTTTCGTGCAGACCATGGGCACGGCGCACGCTGATCGCCTGCTGGAAGTGTTCAACGAGCTCCGAGCCATGAACGAGAAGACGATTAAGGACACGCTCACTCGGTCAACCGTTAAGACAGGCTTGTTCAAGCGGCGTGTCATTCATGTGGCGCGGCGGTTCGGTGCGTTGAAGAAGTGGGCAGACTTCAGCAACGTCAGCCTTCAGAAGCTCATCACAAGTTTCGAGGGCACGCCCATCTACGAGGAAGGCTTGAAGGAGGTTTTCACGAAAGACCTCGACGCCGACGGTTTGATCCGCGTGCTAAAGCAGATGCAGGAAGGCAAAATTCAGCTCATGGCTGTCGAGACAGGAGGCAACCCGACACCGGTTGCGCGCACGGGCATCGAACGTGTGAGCATGAAGACCGACCTGATTCCGCCCGAGCGCATGCGTGCGGTGCTCGTGGAGTCTGCGAAGGCGAGGCTGCTCAACGAGACGGGCAACTTCATCTGCACCAACTGCTGGAGCTACCTGGAGATGATTCGCGTCAAAGACCTGCCCGACAAACCCAAGTGCCCACGCTGCGGTTCACAGGCGCTTGGACTCCTGAAGGTGGAGGAAGAACGCGCCGACCCCATCATCGAGAAGAAAGGTCAGAAGCTGACTAAGGACGAGGAAAGACTGCGTGCGCTGGCGGAGCAGACCGCGCGGCTTATCGAGAAGTACGGCAAGGCTGCGGCTGTGGCGTTGAGCGCGAGAAAGGTCTACCCCTCGGACGTGGCGGGTGTGCTTGAGAAGGAGCCGAAGCTCTCAGACAAGTTCTACGAGTTGGTTCTTGAAGCGGAGCGGAAGGCGCTGAGCAAGCGGTTCGGATAACTCATTATACCCCCGAACGTTGACTGATGGGTGCTGAGCTGGAATGGCAACAACTATTTAAGCCCAGAACCCGCATACTCACCTTGAGCGCATACATCAGGAGAAACGTCAGGGTGGAAATCAGCCGAAAGAAACTCAGAGAAGAGGTTCTTGAACGAGTCAAGTACGTAAAAACCTGCGTCATGGCGCGGGAACTGTGCCTTCTCGTTAGGACGAACCGTGCCGTCTTGGAGCCGAAAGACGTGCAGGACATCTGCAAGTACATATCTAACCTCTGCAAGGAAGAAGGCTGCTCCGAACCGAGCGGCCTCTGCATGAAAGCCGCGAGCGCCGTTGGCTCGAAGGACGAAGAGAAGTACTTGGAGCTTTGCGCTCAGAGCTGTGTTAAGTGTGGGGAAGCCAAGAGACCCACGCCGAAGAGAGAAACGTATGTGGCTTAGGCGGCTTGTGCAAAAACTTTAAACCGTATGGAATAGTTAGAAATACAAAACGTTTCGAGCATGGAGGAAAGAAGACTGTTCATCGCGCCGTTCGTTCCAAGCCCGCTTCCAGTCATCCAGTACATGCTCAAGCTGGCTGAGCTCAAGCCAGGCGAAGTCTTTTTTGACCTGGGCGCAGGGGACGGCAGAACAGTCATCATGGCGGCAAAGACTTTCGGCGCCCGCGCGGTTGGCGTCGAGATGCGCGAGGACTTGGCGAAGAGAGCCATGAGCGTTATCCATGACAACAGCCTCAGCGACAGAATAACAATCGTAAACGGCGACATGTTCAAGGTTGACCTGACCGCGGCGGACGTGGTCTTCCTCTACCTGACGACGAGTGCCAACGAGAAAATCAAGCCGAAGATGGAGGCTGAGTTGAGGAGAGGAGTGCGCGTTGTTTCGCACGACTACGAAATCGTCGGCTGGAAGCCGGCGGCGGTGGAGAATTTTGTGGAGAACCCTTCCCTGGGTTATCCGTCGCACACGATTTACCTTTACAGGAAGCAGTGACTCGTTTTTTCTCATGCCTTTATACAGGGCAAAAAGTGAACTTGAAAAACCCTTAGTCGAGAACCCAGTCTGAAACCCAGAAAGAGAAGTAGCGAAGTCCCCACCTTGGAGAACTCATGAAACAGTGCAGTCAGCTGCTACGCGGACGAGCTATTTGTCGCCCATCTGTTTGATCCTTGTCTCGATGAATTCTGCGACTCGTTCCTCGCTGAACGTGCGCTCCTGCCGTTGCTTCTCCAGCTGTTTGGCAACGGTTGCGAGCATTTTCTCCACGTCGAAGGGTTTCATGACGTAGGCGTCAGCGCCTTTGTTCACGGCTGCGACCGCATTCTGAAGGGTTGGATAGCCGGTAACCATGACTTTTCGGATTTTGGGTGTGGTGTCTTTGACTCTGGTGAGGATTTCTGTGCCGTCCATGTCGGGCAGTCTGATGTCGATGAGCATGAGGTCGAAGTGTTGTGTCTGACTTTTCTCGACTGCTTCGGCGCCTGTTGACGCAGTGTCGACGTCGTAGCCGTTGTCTTTGAGGATGGCAGATATGACTTTGAGTATGTTTTCGTCGTCGTCGATTACCAGGATTCGTGCTTGGTTGGCCATTTTTTTCACGGTAGACATTTCGAGTTGAGAGAATTTAACTTGTGTGCATCGTCAATATGTATCTGGAATATCTGCCCTCTTTTGTGGAAAAGCTTATATTCCGTCCTGTACGGAACATAGAAGCAGAATGAGGCGTTGCCGTGGACAGGAAAGCTACCGTTGAACTCCTGAAAGAAATCATGATGCAATGCGAGACATTCACCAAGGCACAAGCAGTCTCCATACAAGAAGACAAGCAACACGAAGGCTTCGCCCTCAGCATCACATGGCTTCCCGAACCCGAAGAACAAGAATGCCTGCGCTCGCTCGCAGCAAAATACGGTGCAAGAATGGAAATCGAAGGAAACCGAACAGTCTTCCATGCAGTCTGAGCTTTGCCGCCAAACGCTCGGTTTTTGCCCAAGAGAAGAGGTAACGGCACTGAACAGAAGAATTCACGCCTCAACAATTGCATTCGCCCAATCAAGATTTGCCGTTCACAACCAATAAATGACCTCAGCGCAGACCTAGTCAGGATGAGCCATGAAGAACGAAGCCGAAATTCCATGCTCCGCCTGTGCCTCCTGGAACCAGAAAGCCAAGACGTTCAAGTGCAACCCCAACTACTGCGAGAAACTCTCCGACTGGCTTCTGGAAAACGCCCAAAGCGCAAACCCTGACACGCTGCAAATTGAACAGGCTCAAGCCCAGTACATAGTCTAAGAACAGTTACTTGATTTTTCAAGTCTTCGCTTGACCAGTTTTCAAAACACTCGCTTCAGCGGCTAAGCTTCACGACGTAGAAATCGTACTTTCCGACGCCGATGGAGCTCGTCCAGCCAGCCATCGCGAACTCGCCTTCACCGCAATCCAAGATGGCGTAGGCTTCCTCAAACCCGCCTCTGCCAACCGTCCCGCTCCAAAGCACTTCTCCGTCGTCAGCCACTGCGAACAGCCAGAAATCCCTCTGGCCGTTTCCGAACGAGAAGGTCGTACCACCCACCACGAACCCGCCGCCGCTCATTGCGCTGAGGCAGGTTGGCGCATCAAATCCGCTCCCGCCTGCCGCACGCTCCCAAAGCAGATCTCCATCAAGACCAACTTTGATGAGCCATGCGTCAGCGTCGCCTGAACCAACGGAACGGGTGTCACCCGAAACCACGAATCCATCGGCGCAAGTGGCAACTGTGTATGCCTTGTCACTTTGTAACCCGCCGAAACGCTTCGACCACACTAGCCCGCTTGAACCGTTGACTCTGAGCACGAGGAAATCGTAATCGCCATTTCCAGTTACATCGGTGTAGCCGGCAACCACGCAGCCGCCCTCAAAAGCGGCAACTGCCCTGCCAGCATCACCGCTTGGTCCGCCAAAGGTCATGTTCCACAGGATGTCACCATCCGCATCGAGCTTCACCAACCAGACATCTGAGTCACTACTGCCAGCGGCAGAGGTCAGTCCCGCAAGATAGCAACAGTCGCCGCTCAGAGATGCCGAAAAGAGCTTGTTCAACCCGTCCCGCGCCCTCAGCGTCACGTTCCACGCCACATTTCCATCCTCGTCGACCCGAACTACCAAGCCGTCCCCGCCATCAGAGCCGAGGAAAACGGTTCCAACCAAGAGGAAGCCATCTTGCAGAGCGAGGACTTGCCTGAACTCGCTGCCGGCGTCCTGGCTGAAGGTTCGGTTCCAGACCTGCTCGCCCTTGCTGTCCAACCGCAGCGCCCAAGCCGTCGTCCTGTTGTTTTCCAGCGACGTTGAGGAGCCAACGACTAGGAAGCCATCCTCGACGGCTGCTGCGTGGAAGGCTCTGTCGTCGCCTGTTCCGCCGTAGGTATGCTCCCAGATGAGGTTGACGTTCTGGGCTACTCTTGCATGACCCGAGTTGATGCTCAAAATCGTCGCAGAGGATGCGGTAGCGATGAGAACGAGTGTTAGCGCCAGCAGGATGACCTTTTTCTGCCTTTGCATGGGGCTTCTTGCTCCTGCGGCTGCGGAAAAACCAAGGTCGACGCCCGCAGCGTTTTAGTTTCTTTCAGGCGCGGCTTCGACCGTTGGCGCGTTGTTACCCTGCATTTTGAAGAACAGCATCAGCAGTGTCCACACGAACGCGGTGTAGTTGGTCCATATGGCTGCGGTCTTGAATTTCTTCTTGTCGCCCGACTCGCTTGTCGTGTCGTTCTCGTGGAAGGCTATGAGGAGCTCTTTGCGGTCAGCAATCATGAAACACGGGAGGCTCTGCGTCTTGACCAAGCCGAGTTTTTGTTTCGGCCAGTGCATCTGTTCGACGAAGAAGAGGCTTTTGGGCGAGTTCTCGGTGAGCATCGTGATGTCCAACGTGTCCTGTTTCTTTCTGAGCTTGTCGGTGAAGTCGCTGTAGTACAGCTGCGCCAGGTAATCGTCTGGGGCGAAAATCTGGAATTCTTTCTCGGCGCGTTCCAGAAGCTCGTCGGCTTTGAGGACAACTTGCTGTTCGCCCTCGAGCATCTGGAAGAGTTCTTTCTTGGCTTTCTCCATCTTCGGCTGGGGCATGGTGAGCCAGAGTTCGATGAGGCTGGCTTTCTCTTTTTCAAGGAGTTTGATACGCATCTTCTGGGCGTCGACGAGGAGGTCGATGGCTTTGTCAAGCGGGACAGCCGTGAACTTCAGAGGCTTTTCGAAGACTGAGAACAGTATGCCTTTCTTTTCCAGGTCGCGGAGGATGCGGTAGGTTTCTGTACGGTGGAGACTGATGGCCTCGGCGATTTCGCCTGCTTTCTTTTCGCCTACTCTGGCCAGGTAGAGGTAGACCTTGATTTCGTTCTTGAGCAGTCCGAAGCGTGTGAGCATCTCCTCGATGGTGGTGAGCTGTTTGTTGAAGCCTTTGTCGCGTTTGACAAATTTGACGGCGTCATTTTTTTCATCATAGATGCGTATGAGGTCGGTGGTTTCTCCATGAATAGCAAGTTCCATTACTGGTTTCACCTTTAGTTTCTGGGTCTGAATTGTGCTTACTGATTTTGGATGACTACATATTAGATGATTGCGACTTCGAAATCCGACTCAGGAATCTGAATCTAAACTAAACCCCCAAACCGAGCAAAAATGCACCCACAAACCCCACCGCCTCCCCTGCTGTAGCCGCCGTTTCTCATGTCTCAAGCGCCTTGGCTGAGGCGTCGGCGAACACCGGAGCGAATCTCTTCATCAAATCCTTGGGCTTGTAGACCGAGGAGTTCAGCCTGAAGAAGGTTCCCATGCGGTCGGTCTCTACGCCGATGCCGATGACTATGACACCTTTCTTGAGGAGTTCATCCACGTTCTCCTTGAGCGCATTGGGCATGTTCGCGTAGCCGTAAGGCCAACCGTCCGAAATGACGACAAGAACGCGCTGCTCCTCGAAACGTTTCGCTAGCATCTTCCCTGCCATGTGCACCGCGTCCGGAATGTACGTGAGCCCGTCAAACCTGAGGCCGCCGATGCGGGCTCGGACTCTCTGGGAGTAGGATTCCGTGCTGTCTTTGAGGATGTAGAATCGGTCGCTGAACCCGAAGAACGTCCACGAGCTGGGGTCGGTCATGAGTTCTTTGGCGGCTTCAGCCACGGCTATCGCCAAGGCTCGGCTGTATTCGCCCCTCACCTGCATGCTCTTGCTGACGTCGAGGACGACTGACCAAGCGAAGCTCTGCTTCAAGTACTCCTCCAGCGTAAACACGTCGGTGGCTGGCTTGTTGCTGGCTATCGACTGAATAACTGCGGTCAAGTCCAGCTGCCCCATCTCCTGCCTCGGGTCCTCATCCAAGAAGTCCAGTGCTGTTCGCAGTGCGTCGAGGAGTCTTCGGCTTGCGCCTTGCACAAGGCTTTTGGCTCGGAGGTACTGCGTATAGTCTTCCTCGGGAAACTCGACTGATTTGAACCGTGTCTGGGCGACGTACGGCGTGATTCGGGACATGATTTTCTCGCGGCGCTCCTTCGCGTGCTGCTCCGAGTTGAAGGCTTGCAGGGCTTCAGCTTCTTGTTCGGGTCTCCAGCACTCCTCGATAGTGTCCATGGCTGGCACGGAGCCGCCGAGGGTTTCGATGGATTTTATGAATGTCTCCTCCAAATCCGCCGTGTTGGGAAGCTCGGCTTCGGTGAATATGCTGCATGCACCCAGGCTTTCGGTGTGGCGCAGTGACGGCGACTCAAAGAACGGCCCAAAAGGCTCTAATTGGCGCTTGGTGTTCTTGACTTTCTCGTCGAAAAGCCCTTCAACGTTCACCTGGTCGCCCGCAAGCGAAGCCAAGTAGGAGTCTCTCAGTGTGGCCAAGTCAGTGGAGACAGCCTCGGTGGCTTGCTGCTCCTCCGCCGAGAGGACTCCTTTGACCATGCCCATGTTCTGTCTCGAGAGAAGCGCGGACATGACCCGCGTGGCAGGCGCGAAGATTCTTTCGGAGGGCTTTGTTCTTTGGAAAGCCAAGGCGTTGGCGTAGGCGATGTCGACGAACCGGTCAGGGTGCTGGGCTTGCAGGTAAGCGTTGACTAAGGTGTCTCTTGCGAGCGATTTTGCGAAGGCTTCTAGGATGGAGTCTGCGGCTTGAGGCACGGCTTTGGCAATGGGCAGGGGCGTCAGCGTGTGCGTCGTCAGGTGCAGAACCGCGGCTCTGAAGACTCGTCCGACGCGTGCCTTGCCGCTTGTGTTCGGTGGAAACTTTTGCCCCAAGAAGTATATCTGCCTGTTTTCCAAGAAGCGGACCGCGGGGATTCTTACGGTGAAGCCGAAGCCGTCGGATATGAGCGTTGGCTGGTCTATGGCTGCGTCTTGGAGAATCTTTACTTTCTGGTTGTCTTTTTGGAAAGACACCGTCCAAGCGTAGTCGGCAAAGCCCGTGTTCCGTTGCCTCCTGCCTTGGTTACTGCGGCTTGTTGAAGACCGCTTCCAAAACTCTCTTCACGTCGGCTTGGACCTCGGGGCTGTCGCTCGTGAGGCCTATGATGGTTTCTTCCGCCGCGGCCATGGGCGTGTTTCCGTCGTGCACGAGGGTTGCCCAGTTGATCAAGTCGCCTAACGATGGTCCGTAGGGCAGGTCGCCTGCTTTGTACTGCCTGCGCAGCTCGGCACCTGCCTGGATGATTTTGTACGCTGTGCCCTCGTCCACCTTTGTGCGTTTTCGGAGCATTTCCACCTCGTGAGGGGAGATGTTTTCGCCGACGCTTAGGAAGTCGAAGTTTATCCAAACAGCCATCCGCCTCCGCATAGCAGCGTTGAGGGGTTTGGTTCCAGAAAACTCCGCCGTGGCGGGGTTCATGCTGATGATCATGTAGCCGTACTTGTGGCGCTCGATGACTTCGCTGTCTTTCTCGTTCAGCACCAGGTGCCCGCGCGTGTCCAGCACAGGGTTCAGCCGCGTGGCGACGTCCTGCTTCATCATGTTAGCCTCGTCCAAGTACATGATGCCGCCTTTCCGGAGCCACTGCGTCAGCAAGCCATCGACCCAGTTTTCCTTGCCTAATCCGATGAAGCGTCCGATGAGGTCGAACGATGAGGTAGATAAGCCGCAGTTGACTTCCCAGATGGGCAGCCCAGTCAGTTCGGCGACGAGGTAGACGATGTGGGTTTTGCCCGTGCCTGAGGGTCCGATGAGGCTGCACTGCTTGAAGTAGTACAGTGCGCGCACGATGCGTTCCACGTAGTGCAGTCCGTGGTCGAGGTATTCGGGCGTGTTTTTGGGAATCATGTTGTCCAAGTGCGCAAAACTGTAGTTTGGGTGGAGGTCGTATTTTTGTATGGCGTATTTTTCGTAGAGCGGGGACTTGGACATGGGGCGTTCTTTGTCGAGGGAGACGGTGACTCTGTAGTTGTCCTGGCGTATGGAGGTGACTTCTTGGATTCTGCTGGCTGCTGTTTGTTCTCGTATGCCTTGGTGCCCGTAGCTCAAGGAATGCGCCGCCTCTGAATGTGTGTATTAGTTGGTTTCTGAATCAGATACATAAATATTGTGTATTACGACTTTATACATAACGCACGTACCCCAAACAGACACACCAAACCAACATCATATTTGAAGCCTAATAGCGGTTCTATGCAGAGAACCTATAAAGGGGATCTACCCCGCCATGCGAAAGGCGAACGTATTTGGAGCCTAATAGAAACTCATTGCAGAAACCTATAGAGGGTAGGTCCACTGAGAACAAGGAGCTATTCATGCCTTGAACAAGGGCGATGGACTCCGCCGAGTACCAGAACGCAAACTCAAACTCCAACAGAAAAACGTAGCTGCACAAAAAGATTTCAAACCCGCCAACCCATCCTACCAGAAAGACCAGCGAATTCCAAACGCACCAAAAAACGCGTGATCCTCCATTCGCAGGCCCCTACGCGACAGAATCAAAGAGTAGGCAGAAACGTCTGCCCGATGCTGACTCCCGTCGCGTTCAGGCTCTCTTCTTTCGGCTTCTCACAAGACCGAAAGCGCCGAGGGCCACAACACCCGCAACCACGACCGAAATCGTTCCAAGCGGACTCTCCGGCGTGTGCAGAACGCTCCTAACCTCAACGACTGTCACATCGGTTCCTGTACAGTAAATGCTGTATTTGCCCGCAGCTGTAGGCTGGAACCATATGCTTCCCGATTCAGCAGCTGCCAGGTTCTGCCAGCTTGCTCCAGGAACCAGTTGTCCAGCCGCATCTTTCACGTAGATATCTACAGTCCCTTCGTCTGGTATGGGATGCCATCCGATGTAGATGCGTTCGCCGACGCTGAAGATCCAATCTTTTTCCATTGCGCTGTTCATAGTCCAAGAATATGATGCATCAGCTTTTTTTGCCTGGACGAAGCTTGCTGATATGACTATTCCAATTGCGGCTATAAGTATCAGTGCTGCAATTTTAGATTTCATGTTTCTTCGCCTTCTCCCCTTTTGATTATTTGTGAGTTATGCTTCCTTATAAGTGTATATGAAATATTCCTCTATCTGACAGAATCATGCCTCATATTTCCATACCCCAAAAAACAAGACCTAAAAGAGCTGAATTATGATCTGAAATACCCCCTCGCGCAGGCAGTCTCAAGGATTTAAGCAGACAAAACGCAAAACCGTGTCGAAGGCGCGCGGGCATTGCGTGCTGTTCTTGCAAGAGTCTGGCACGAACCGCTTGCAGCGTGTTTGCAGCTCTTTCGTCAACTTCCTTAACTACCGCAATCTCTGCGTCGATTCTAGTAGCATTCGTTTAAGAATCACAGCACCGTCTTTGACCTTCAGTTTCTTCTCTCCCAACCTCGGACGATATCCGATGGGAACTTCAACTGTCTTGAAGCCTCTGTGTTCTACCTGATGATTCAGTTCGACTTCGATGTCAAAGCCTTTGGATTTTACGCGCCAACCCTTAAGCGCGGCCACTCTGATTACACGCAGGCCGGTCAGGGGGTCCTTCAAGTCAACTCCATTTAGCAGTCTGTGTGCAAACGCTAGGAGCCTGTTCCCCAAATAGAACTGTCCGCGCAAAGCTTCATAATCTGTTCGTTTGCCAAACCTGTTGCCGCAGACCATGCCAACCTGCGGTTCACGCTTTAATATCTCAATCATAGCGGGTACATGTTCCGCTGGATACGTGAAGTCAGCATCGGTCATAACGATGTAGTCTACGCTCGGATCAATGCGTGTTAGTGCTTCAAATATGGCATCTCCTTTGCCCCTTCCGGTCTGAACAACTATTTCAGCACCCAGGTCCTTGGCAACTTCGACAGTTCGGTCTCTGCTGTGACCGTCGACAACGAGAATGCTCTGAGCCTTCAAGCATCTTTCAAGTTCAGCGATGGTGAGCCCGATGCCCTCTTCTTCATTTAAAGCCGCGATTACTATTTTCGTCGAACCAAAGTTTCTTTCGCCACCAAACTGAAACATGCAGGTCACACCTAGTTGCACGTATGATTTCGCATGTGTTGAGAATCAATTATAAGCATGACTTCAGGAACGTGAATAAGTCAGAAAGCGATACATTACAGGCGTTGATTGAGAAAAACCGACCCTATCTCAGGAAACGTTTTGCCCCGTTACGCTGTCGCCAAACTTGTCACAAATTCAACTGCACCAAAAACGCAAGGTCAGTAGTTGTTCTATCAGAAAGAATAAATCGTAACTAGCTTAATTCCTCAGGCTTTTCATAGTCTTCCTATCGAAGACGCTGACTGATTACGAACCGGCGAAGCGAAGTCTGATTCTACACGGCAACCGCTGTTATGATGGTATCAAAACTGAAGTTGATGGTTTCCGGTGTGGTGGGCGAGAAGCTCAAGCTGAGCGTGACTCGGACAACGGCGTCGGGACTGATCTGTTGATTGCTGTAGTCCCACGTCAGGGTTAGGTAGTTCAGCGCGCTTAGTGGGTTGCAGTTTGTTAGGGTTTTGGCGAGAGTAATTGGCGTGTTTCCTTCGTTGCGGATGTAGAGAACCATGCTCTTTGTGGTTCCTGCTTCCAGATTACCCCAAACAATTGAAGAAGCTGTATGCGCGAGGTTTTGGTCAGAGTAGATACCTATGGCGACTGTCTTTTGCACTTGCACTTGATTTGATGCACATTCAGCGTAGATACTTGTTGCAGAAGAGTCATACTTTGGCAGTCCGAAAACACTCGTGAATTCGGCTGCATACGTTGTGGTTCTGATGCAGTGTTGTCTTGCAGCACCGGCTGCGCTTCTGAGCATGGCCGATGAGCTACTTGTCACAACGCTGAGCCAGTAGTATCCTGCTGGAAGAGAGATCTGCGTCACTGGAAAGCGGTTCCAGCCCGATTTTCCGACGTTTTGGCTGCTGCTTTGGGCGATGAGCTTGTTTGGAGCGCCATTTGCGTCGCTGTAGATTGCCGTCTTTGCGCTGAAGCCGCTGTTCACGAAGTAGACGTTGATGCTCTGAAGTGTGCCTGGTTGGGTTAGCTGGAATCGGGTTGCTTCTTTGTTTTTGGATACTCGGAGAGTTCTGCTGCCCACCACTGTATTTCCAAAGGTTCCTGGTACGTCGTTAGTGGGTCCTGTACCAGGCCCCGTACCAGGCGATGGATCCGTGGGGTTTTGTGTTGGTGTTGGGTCAGTTGGTTGGGTTTGTGGAGCAACGGCGTACTTTGCGTATATGCTGGTGACGCAGCAGTCGCGCTTGGTGGGCGCTTCAAACTGGTTTGAAAACTCCCTTGCGAACACAATTGGACTCCTTGCGCAGTGCTGATTTGCCTCTCCCGTTTCGCTGTATGCTATGGTTGCTGCTGGGTTATTGGCTACGACGCTGAGCCAGTAGTATCCTGGAGGAAGCGTTTTCGATGGCAGAATGAAGGTTGTCCAGCCTGATTGCCCGATGTTCTTGCTGCTGCTTTGGCTGATGAGACTGTAAGGTATTCCGTTTGCGTCCTTGTAGACGCTGGCTTTGGCGGCGAACCCGGAGTTCGCGAAGTATACGGTTATGCTTTGTATGGTGCCTGTTTCGGTTAGTTGAAATCTGGTTGCGTCTTTGCCAAGGGTAAGTATGGTGGTTTTAGTTCCGATTTGGTCGTTTCCGAAAGTGCGGTATTGTGTCACGGCTGCTGTTGCCTGCATGAGTGATATTGTTGATAGTATGGCTGTGGCAAGCAGGATTACGGGTATGGTTTTTAGCATGGCTCCCCGAGCATTCATATTAAATATCACGATACCAGACTTGAATTCAGAAGCTAATAAACCCTATTGAACAAGTGTAGAACACAGAAACTGTTAAACACAAAAACACAAACAAACCCTCCGCAGGCAAAACCCTCGGCCACCTAACCATCAGGATGGGGCCTCCAAGAGCGCATCGTTCATCGCTTGCCGATAGAACACTCGGCACAAGTTTCGTCAATCTAGTTATGCGGCAAGCTTTCTGCCGTATCCATGGGCTACTGCGTTGCGCGCACCTACATTTGGCTCCGCATCTTTTCAGAAATCCACGGTTTTTATCAGAGGACTACATTTCTCAGGTACTTGTTCCAGAGGTACGCGGATGCGTAGCCGGCGACTGCACCGCTGACTGTGCCCATGAAGAGCATGAACGCCGCAAGCATCGCATCGATAGGAATGAGCTCAATCATAACCGCGGTTGTGTAGTAGCTTGTGAGACCGATTATGGCTGTGCTGGTGGCTATCGCGGCGATCACTCGGTTGCGGTTTACAGCGCCTGTCCCTTGGTTGACTCGGAAAAGGAAGAAGAATACATCCACGAAAACTCCATAGAGAAGGGCAAAGAAGAACGTGAAAGGCCCAAGGGCAGGTCTTGCAAGCGCGGTCAGCACTCCACCGATTCCTCCAGCGTATGTTGCTCCTGCTCCCTTGATGAAGAGTGCTGCGAGTCCGAGGAGGACAGCTTGGACAACGATGAGGAGTTTGTCGAAGGGCGAGGGAACGAAGATTTTAGTGACGAAGATAATGGAACCGAACAGTGCAGCAATGATCAATCGGTTGATTTTCTGCATGGGCAGGACACGTATTAGGATTGAGTGTGTGGTTTAAAAATCTTAATGCATCCACGTTCGAAACTAACTCTAGCCGAGCGTTTCTTGTTATCATGAACCTGAACGCCGGGACTACAGTCCATTATGTAGGAACGATTCTGGTGCAGACAACCTGCTGCCCCGATAAAACCGCGCCAATTCTCTTAGGATATCTACCGTTAACGACACAGCAGCTGAGCTTGCTATGCAAGAGAACTCTTGGAAGGGCTCGGTCGACACTCGTCCGCTCTGGGCGAAGGAGCAGCTCTTCTGCTCGGACTTGCCGCAGAAGCCTGGCGTTGGGTTGGAGTTTCGGGTCTTGCGTGAAGATGCCGTCAACATCAGTAATCAAAACCAACTTTTTGGCTTGCAGCCTTGTTGCGATGCACGCGGCAATCGCGTCTGACGTGACATCCCAAGAGGGCTCGAACGGGTCGTTCTCGGACATGAGTATGGAAGGCAGTAAGATAGTAACCTGTCCCTTCCGTGAGAAATGCTCTGCCTCATCAAGAGACGTGCAAGCACGGGATTCAGGAATTACCCGCGTCAGTAGTTGACCATAGAGGTCCATCGCCAGAATCGCCAGCCAATGTGAGCCAGCGGGTTCGAGGCTGAGCCTCTTGTCGTACTCTCTGACCGCGTCGGCGAACCGGCCGCCTCCTGGCACCACGAGGAATGAGTGTTTCTTCGCCAGCCGACGCAGCTCTACCCCCAGCGTTTTCAAGGCATCAGGTGTCTCCGCGAGGCTTCCGCCCAACTTTACTACAGCTTCCATTTCAGACTTTTTCCCTCCACGCGTTCTGCAGCCATCAGCGCCGCGGCCACAGCGGGAGAAACCAAGGCTGTGCGAGCGCCGAGGAGTTCTGTCATGTCCCTGATGTTGGCGATGCGAGCTTTTTCGGCGGCTCTCTTTGCGAGGAAATCCTTTCCCAGACCCGTCGCAATGATTGGAATGGCTGCTTTCGATTTTGGTCCCAGCCGTGAGTACACTTGGTTCAAGGCTTCAGCTATCTGCTCAACTTGCGTCGCATGGGCGTGGGCGGCGATTTGCACGATTTCCTCTTCCGTCAGCATCTCCACATCGGCGCAGACGACGCGGGCAAGGCGTGCAAGCGCTTCGGCTCGAGTTTTGCCCTTGTTGTCGGGAGTCTCAACCGTATACTGCTCGGGCTTGATGTTGCCGAGGACGAGGTGTACGTCGCCTGACTGTGCGAAAAGCTCGGAGGAAATCCGTGCCATTCTACCCCTCAAGGGTACACTCTGCATGGTGGCGGCTACGTTTGTGCGCAGGCTTCCAGTGTAGACTAGCTCGCCGTTGATGAGTTTTTCAAGGTCGGTTCTGCCAGCCGCTGCCACTCGACCGCCGGCTACGGGGATGATGCTAGTGCTCGTGCTTCCAACGTCCACGACAACACAGTCAGCCTCAAGGCGGCTTACCATCCAGCCAGTAGCTGCCCAGTTTGCCCCAGCCACCGACAACGGATTCGCCCGCGCAGAATCCACCGAGACCAGCTGAGTGTCGGCGTTTGCGACTAGAACCGAGGCTTCTCCGAAGACGTTTGATGCGCAGTCGAGGATTTGGCTGACTCCTTCGCGTTTCGTGCGGTAGGCGTCGGACAGCTCAGCTGTCATGGTCAATCCGACGCCGTCTAGCCTTGAATTTCCACTGACTTCCTGCTTTAGCCTTTCGAGCATATCGGATAGCTGCGCTGTATCTCGTTTCCAGAAGGGGAAGTACTCCATCGCCGTTCGGAGGTCAAAGACCCCGCCTTCCTTGGTCTGGACGGCCGCGGCTTTCGTGTTGGCTCCTCCGATGTCCAGGCCCAGCACCCGCGCCACTACGCTCCGCCCCCTCGGTTAATGTATCGCAAACGCTGTCTAGCCGCCTCTAGCTTCGACCTGGCTTCTTCCAGCGTGTCATCGTGCGCTTCCAAGAGGGCACACGAGTTGCCGCCCTGCTGAAGCGGGAAAGGCGGAGAAACAACCGTGTCCATCCGGCATATCTCGCGGAAGGCATCAGGTGCTTGAGTGGGAATCTGCACTTTCGAGAAGCAAGAGCAACCATGCGTCCTCGGTTCGGCGGGCAGTTCGCCGTTCGCAGCGGCGTCGAAAATCGCCTGCGCTAGGTTGAAACCGGCAACACTAGCAAGACCGACAGCTGACACAGTCAATCTCGGATTTACCTCGATGACCACGGGCTTGTCCTGAGTGAGGACCATGTCGACCCCGACGTAGCCCCTCAAGCCTCGGTACGACTCCACAAGCCGTTTCGCTGCGTCGAACGCCTCAGCCTTCAGTGGGCTGTCGAACGGCACAAATCCGCCACCGTAAGTCGAGTCGGACTCGGGGGGACCCAGCGCTGTGTCCTGCCAGTTTAAGCTCACTGGCAACGCTTCTCTGCCGGTGGAGAGGACGCTAACGCTTGCAGCCATGCCGTCCACGTACTTCTGAGCCATGAAACGCCAAGCGGGCCATTCACGGCGGATTCGCTCCAACGCCGCGGCAAGTTGCCGCTCGTCCTTCACGAGCATCAGTCCGCCGCAGTCCTCGCCTACGACTGGCTTCACAACGAAGGGAAAACCGAACGTGTTTTGAACCATCCGCTTCACCAGCTCGGTGTCGTCTTGAGCGTCAAGCAGCAGCGTCTCAGGGACCGCCAGACCAAGCCTTTTTCCGCGTCCCCAGAGGGCAGGCTTGTACGAGGCTTCGCCGATGACACGGGACTCGCAGTTCAACGAAACAGCTCCCGCTTCCTGGACTGACTCTACGAGCGACTGCAACATGCCATTGGCTTCTGGCGCAATCACAAGCGCAGCATCCACATTACCAGCCGCTGCCTTCACAGCACCGTCAACCTCGTCAGCCAAAGAAACAGAGGTCACGGCATCCGCCTCAAGAGGCGGGTTAAGCGCGGCGATTCGCGAGTCAAGTAACGTCGCCACGGTGTATCCTGCCAACCTGAAGCCTGCGGCGGCGATTCGAAGCATGGCGTAGCCCTCGCACAGGCTGCCTGCTAGGATTGGTGTGCCTGAGAATCCGCCTCCCGAAATGTGCTCGTAAACCAGAATCCGCAAGGATTCACCGTCACGAATCGTTGAAAACGCCGTTGCCTTAAAGCTTTTGCTCCCAAGAGCGGGGAACGGTTGACTCAGCCGCGCAGCTCCGCCAGAACGGACAGGAAAGCCACAATGTGCCGCTCGGTTGTGTGGGGCATGAGAACGACGCGGATGCAGTCGAGCCTGGGCACGTAAGAGACACACCAGCCACGCTCCCGCAGTCTCAACGCGAGCCGCCGCGTATTCGCCCCGCGGAAAGCCACAATGTTCAACACGGGTCGAAGTAAAACTTCGAAACCCTGCTCTTCGAGACCCAACGACAACCTCTCGGTCACCGTCATGCAGCGCTTCACGATTTTCCTGAAGCCCTCGCGTCCGAGCGATTCGAAAACCGCCCAAGTCGCCGCGGCGGAAGCTCCCGACCGTGTGCCCACGAAGGTGTGCTGTTCTTTCTCCGTAAGGTAGGGGGTCTCCGTCCCGATGGCGTTGAGGAACGCGCTGTCTCGAAACAGGATTCCGCCCGAAGGGATTGTTGACATGCCCATTTTGTGCGGGTCCACCGTGATGGAGCTCACGCCTTCTAGGGCGAAGTCGAACTCGGGCACAGCGTATCCGAGTTCTTTGAGGAAGGGGAGGACGAGTCCGCCGAAGGCTGCATCCACGTGCAGGTGAACCCCGTGTTCAAGGGCAATCTGCGATAGCGCGTTTACGGGGTCGACGGCGCCGACTTCGGAGGAGCCTGCATTTGCCACAACCGCCACCGTGTTGTCATTGATGCACTGCTCAACGACTGATGGGTCGACGCTGAACGCCTCCGTTAGCGCAGTCGTGACAGGTTTCAGCTTGAGGATGTTGCAGATCTTCTTGAACGAGAAATGAGCCGACTCTGGCAGAATAACCTCAGGACGCTCCACATCAGACATGTTCCTAGCAGCCAGCAAGCCAAGCAAATTTGCCTCCGTCCCGCCTGTGACGATGAAGCCGACACCATCTTTATGATGCAGAAGTTCTGCCAGGGCTGAAACGGCTTCTTTCTCGAGCTGAGCAGTGCCTGGGAAAAGCCCTGGGTCACCTAGGTTCGAGTCCAAGAAGAGCGTATGCGCTTCTCTCGCCATTGCGTTCGGCTTGGTGCACATAGAACAGAGGATTCTGCCGCGCTCGTACTTCAGGTCTCTTTCGCGAGCCTGCTTCAGCTTCGCCATGACCTCTGTCTTGCTGAGTCCCTTGGCGCGCATGGCAACTCTCCTCAGAATCCTCGGACTGCCCGGGCGAGTTGGCGCACTTTCTCTCGGGTGATTCGACCATGGACTCGGTCGCCGCCAGTGCAAGCGGCGCCTCTGACGCCGATGACGTCCGCGCCCAAGTTGCAGAGCACGGACAGGTGTTCTTTTTGCAGGGAACCGGCGAGCGCTGCCTTCAACCCATGGCTGTGGCACGTGTTTACGAAGTGTCCAAGTTCTTCAGCGTTCATGAAGTCAATGAGCGTCTTGCCGTCCTTGACCGCGGTGTCCAGCATGGCGAAGTCGCATTCTGCAGCCACCCCTATCCTGGATATCAGTGAAGGATGGACTGAGCCGACCCTGTCTGCGTCTGCGTAACCTGTCGCGACCACATTAATCGAAGAATCTTGGTCTTTGACGGCTCTGACTATACTTCGCATCAGGTTCACGGCGTGGGCTTCCGTCTTGAGCCTGCCGAATCCCACCTTGACGTAGTTAACGCCGAGGGAGGCAGCCCCCAAGGCAGCCAGCGTCGCGGTGCCCGGCAGGTTAGGCACATCGCCTAGCGTGCAGCTCATCTCAACGTCTTTGGGTGTGACTTCGCGGATGGCGTTTATCACCCAAGGGAAGCTGGCGCCCAACGGTCCTTCTTCTGGGTTTTTCACGTCGATTATGTCTGCGCCACCTGCGACGGCTTCGATGGCTTCTTGCTTGTCGACTGGGCTTATCAGGAGTTTCAGCTGCCTCAGCTCCACTTTCAATTGGATGATGCAGAATCTCTGAACCTTAAAGCTTTTGCTCCATGCCCAGTGCGCTTCATGGGTTACTTTCGACCCAAGGCCGTGTCGTACAGGTAGGTTTTTGTACCAACCCCGCATCAACCACGGCTAGGGGACAACGTTGCGAATCATCCCGGTCATCGACATCTTGAACGGCGTAGCAGTCCACGCGGTTAGAGGCAAACGCAAGGAATACAAGCCACTTAAAAGCGTTCTCTGCGATTCGTCCAGCCCTCTGGACGTGGCTTCAGCCTTCAAAGTCTTGGGCTTCAGCGAACTGTACGTGGCTGACTTGGACGCCATCGTAAGCAGGGGCTCGAACACTTCGACTCTGAAGAGGATGGCGCGAAAGACTGGACTGCAGCTAATGGTGGATGCAGGCGTGGCAAGCATGGAAAAGGCAGAGGAGCTGCTTCAGAATGGAGTGTCGCGGGTAGTTCTGGGCACCGAGACCTTGACCGACCTCGGGTTCGTGAAGGAAGCGATTGAGAGACTCGGACCTGGCCGCGTTACAGCCAGCCTTGACCTCGTGAACGGCAGGGTTCTGAGCGCGTCTGAAGAGGCGAAGCAGATGGACGCGGTTGCGTTGGCGAGAGTTCTTCAGGGGATGGGTGTTGTTGAAATCATCGTTTTGGATTTGGCGAGGGTGGGCAGTGGCGAAGGCGTAGACCTAGCACTGCTGAAGAGGATTCAGGAGAATCTGCGCATCAGAGTGCTTGTAGGCGGAGGCATCCGCGACGTAAAAGACCTGGCGATGCTGAAGAAACTGGGGGTTGACGGCGTGCTGTTGGCAACAGCGCTTCATTCTGGAAGCATAACTGTAGAAGAGTTGCGCCATTTGGGCTGACAGCGAGTCTTCAGCCTGCGATTTGACTTGTAGGCGCTAAGAGGGAAGTTTCCTTCGCCATCGGATAACTATGGCAACAGTAAAGATGACTACGCCCGAAATCACGACCAGCGGACCTGGAAGAATGTTCAAGTAGCTCGACAAGAGGATGCCGGAAACAGCGGAAATGGAGCCAAACAGGGCGCTGAGGATGAGGTATCGGGACATGTTGCCGCTGACGATTCGAGCTGCGGCGGCTGGCGTTACAACCAAGAACCCCACCAGCAGCGTGCCGGTTATCTGTATGCCGACCGCGACGGTGACAGAGACGAGCAGCAGGTACAGAAGGTTCGTCCGGGCGACGTTGATGCCCTTTGAAATGGCAAGTTCCTCGGATATCAAGCCCAGCACGATTTTTCTGTAAATCGTTCTCGTAAGGAGAACGACGATGATGGAGATGGCGACCGCTGCGACAGCGGCCAGTAGGTCCACTTTGGCTATGTCGCCGAACAGAGCGGCTTCGAGCGCGTCCAAGTCCTGAAACAGTAGGATGCCGATGGCAAGGGCAAGCGTGAAAGCAGCACCCACCAGAGTCTCGAAGGAAAGCTTCGTCACCCTGCCCAAATGCCAAATGAGAACGGCAGAGACGAAGAGGAAGACGAAACCGCCGATGAGAGGGTTGAAGTTCAGCAGGTAACCAATGGCGAGTCCAGGCAGAGCCACATGCGAAAGGGCATCGCCGACGAGCGCCATCTTCTCGAGCACCATAATGGAGCCGAGGTAGCCTGCGGCGAAACCGACCGTGACGCCGACGATTAGGCTGAAAAAGAGCGGCTCGGTCATGGCTTACGCGTCTCCGTCAGGTTTCTCCGAGGCATATGGTTTCGCCGTAGATTCTCTGCTGGAGCGCGGGTTCAGCTATCTGCAGGCTGTCGCCGAAGAAGGTTACGCACTTGTTCAAGCCTAGCAGCTCGTTCGTGTACTCCTTAACAAGGTGAATGTCGTGGGTTATGAGCAGCATGGTTATCTCTTTTTTGGCTTTTAGGTCGTTGAGCATGACGAATATGGATTCTTCGCTGCCCACGTCCACGCCTGTAGTTGGCTCGTCGAACAGAAGCACGTTCGGTTTGTCGATTATCGCCCATGCAATCAAGACCCTTCGGAGTTCGCCGCCCGAAAGGACGCCCAGAGTCTTGTTGATTATTTCCTTCTCATTCAGCCTCACCGCCGTGAGCGCTTGCTCCAAGTCGGAGTCGCTTCGGTACGAGAGAAATTCCCTGACCGAAATCGGTATGTCCTTCACCGAGATAAGCTGCGGAACATAGCCAATCTTCACTTTTTCCTGCCACTCAATCTTGCCCGTGTACGGCACAAGGTTGAGAAGCGCTCTGAACAGTGTGGTTTTTCCTGCGCCGTTGGGTCCAACTATGGCAAGGGTCGTGCCCTTCTTGATTTTGAAGTTCACGTTCTCCAGTATGGTCTGGTCTTGAGCTTCGACTTTGAGGTGGGAGACCTTGAGAAGGTAGTCATTTGGGTTTTCCATAATCCGTGGGCGCCTGATAGCACTTATCTAGGCTTGGCTAATATACGCTTTGCTTCCATCAGTGCGACATGTCGGGCTTCAGGATGCAAACCGCGCCGCCTAGTTGGGCGAGGCGCTTGCCCGCGGGCGAATCCGCCTCGACGACTCTGGTTTTGATGCTCCGGTTGGAAGCGACCTGCATCAGCCTCTGAAGCCTGCCCTTCTGCCACGAACCCGCGAGAAAAGCATCTGTGAGCAGCAGGTATTCGGGGGTGGGTTTCCCAGCCGTCCATGCACCCAAGACCTGGGCTTCGATTTCTTCCAAGGAGTACAGCACAAGAACTTCCTGATTTGGCGAGTTGAGGCGCTTCTCCAACAGTTCAACGATGTTCTCCGCCTCTTCCGAAGTGGCTTCGCTCAAGGCCTCCCGGAACGCCGTTGTCCTCGTCAACGCAGCAACTTCAGAGGGTGTTGCAGCTGAGCCCGCGAGGCAGGAAAAAACGGCTTTGTTTGCGCCTTGCATGAGCCACGCATGATGGCTGCGCACGTGTCTGAGGAACTCCTCACTGAAACTTGTGCTGGGCGGCGAGGTTAGGATTATGCTACGGACGCCCTCCCTTATGACGGGGCGCATGGCGTTGACTATGGTCTCGTGAAAGCTGTAGGCTGCCTTCGGGTCGCTTCGGACGCCGATGACCGTAACGGTCTTCTCCGACTTGACGACATGGCTGAATACGCGCCACAAGACTGCGCGGTCTTTCTCCAAGCCCACGAGGATGGCTGTGGGGTAGCCGCGTCTGTATCCTTTCGTCGGCGCCATGGTGGTTCCTCAGGAAGAAACGGTTTGGAAGGGTTTATTACGCTTGCGGCGGACGGCTATGGCTACTACGGCGACCACGATTGTTGCAGCCACCGCTACGAGGATGGAATCAACGATGAGCGGTTCAAGCCCGACTATGCGAGGTGACCAGAGGTTCGTGGCGGACGCCTTGCTCGTGATGGCGTAGCCTGGATAGGTTGAACTTGCCTCGACCAAAACACCTGTTGCCCTATCCCAGTAGTATGTTGTGGCTGACGTTGCGGCTGAGACGACCGTTCGTTCGGCGCCGGCTTCGGTTCGCTGCTCCGTAAAGGCTATCGTGATGTCCCCTTGAACTCGGTCGAAGAATGTGTCGCCTGTGTTGAGGTTGGCGGGAATTATGAAGTCGTCTCCAAGCTGTCCCGTGGCGACGTCGAGTGTGGTTTGGCTGTTGGAAACGGTTCCGTCTGTGGATGTCGTGGACATGTTGAGGCTGATGACGGTGTCCTGGACGTTTGTCACGTCGAGTCTGGCATGGACGACGTCGTGTCCGAGTGAGGAGTCGCCCGTGAAGACTACATAGTATTCTATCCAGTCGCCTGTCTTGACGCCCACTACCAAAGTGGCCGATGCGAGTGTCGCCGCGAGGCTGGCTAACAGGACAATAAGTGTTGCGGTCGAGAGTTGGAGTCTCATGTCTGTCTTATTGTGTTGGATGTCTTGGGTTTAAAGATTTGCGGAAACTGCAGCCTGTTTGGCTTTGGTGCCTGTATGGCGTCTTGGTGGGGAAAGGTATAATAGTTGTGTGCGGCACATATAATATCGTCTATAGCAAGACATGAGATGGGGAACGTGCAACTCTTAGGACTGCTTCTCACGCTAATCAACGTACTCACAGTCGCAGGACCCACTATAGGCGTAGCCGTCGTCTACCAGAGCAACCTGACCGAACTCATCATCCCTCAAGAGGTCACCCAGGCACTCAACGACACCCTCACGGTAACCCAACAAACTAATCTGGCACAGATAGTGAACGCCGAATTCGACAACACATCCCGAACCGTCACGCTAACGGTGGACTTTACGAACCCCGTCGACGACACGCTGGAGCTAAAGGCGTTCACCGGAAACGTCGAATGCGCCACCCACGGCTTCACTTTTGGACAAGCGAACCTCGGAAACGAAGTAGCCTTGCCCCCACAAGAAACCACCCAGATAATCGTGACAGCTGCATGGACCGAGGACAGCGAGAACCACCTACAAGCCGAGCACTCTGAAGCTTCAACCATAGACATCAACATCACGAACCTGACTGTCAACATCAACGACGTCACAACGCAGCTCAGTGACCCAGTCACCATGCCCAACGTCCCGATAACTTAGAGCGAGGAGAAAAAGTGCAAAAACGAGTCAACTGGCTAGGCCTCGCGGGCGGCGCAGCCACCCTCAGCCTCGTCGTCGTCTCAGTTTTCGTTCCGTGGTGGATACTAAAGCTGGGCGACCCACAGCACGCCCTCGTCGAGGCGAACGTTTCGCCCGTGAACACACATCTCGAAGGACTAGGCGACTCCTTCACCACACCGCTGCTTTGGGCGGTCAACATAGCGGGCGCGCTCTCGTTGGCTGCGGGCGGCATCGTCATGCTCGTCTACTCAGTCCTGCCAGCGAAACCCTACTCCCGTCGTCTGCTCGGATTCAGCTACAGGAAACCGCTCTACTTGGTAGCGTTCTTCGTCGCATCGCTTTTCCTGCTCGCGCTGATTGCCAACGGCTTCGGCTACAACCTTCCCCTGACCGGGTCAGCCAACGTTCAGCTGCCCAAGTCCATGACGCCTGGCGCAACAATCAGCGCGCTCGTGACTGCAGACTTCCAGTGGTCTTTCTGGTTGGCGATTGCCACGGCTGGGCTCTGTCTCGCAGCGAGGGTTTACCACAAGCGCGTTGGCGTTGCGCCTTTGCCGGCGAAGGCTTGAACTAAGCTTTGACGTTGCTGGGAGAGGTCTTCTGCCACGTCGCCCCTGTCTGCGTTTTTTCTGAGTACATTCTAGTCAAGTTGCTTGGGGCCGAGCGGAACAGCAGGGGCAGACCTGCAAAGGCGAAGACCATGCACCACAGGTACGGGTTGTGCGGGACAATCATTTCGTACCACGCCCAGGGACGCGCTGCGAATCCCCCAGCCAGCAGATAGAAGGCAGTGCCCACGATGAAGTAGCAGCCGAAACCGACAGCCGTTACGCCGATGCGCCGCGGGTTCAGCGTGGCAGGCTTTCCCTTAATGACCGGCAGGAGAGACTGAAGTCCAGACAATGCCACGGCAAGGAGCCCCAAGACTGACGCAACAAACCCTGCCAAGTTGACTGGATCGAGGAGTATCTGCGCGCCGAACGTGGTCAACATGCCCGTCCACTGCATAGTAACGTTGAACCAGAAAACCACGAACAGGTACGAAAGCCCCGCGACGCAGCCCCACTTAGCCATGTCAGGGCTCGGAGAACTTGAAACGACTTTGGACCGCAGCCGCAACAGAACAGGCGCGACGATTGTCACCATCAGGAGTGGCGCGAAGCCAGCCACGAACAAGACTTCATTGACGGGCGTCGTGCCGAAGTACCAGAGGTTTCCTCCAGTCAAGGGATAGACGAAGCCTAGGAAAACGGTGGGGATGAAGCAAAGGAAGTATCCAGCCTCCAGCAATAGGGCAGTGCCTATTCTTGCGCGTACTGTCGGCAGTGCGGCGTCCTTCTTTCTCCAATACTGGAACGCGGCGTACAGCGCAAAGAAACTTCCTATTGAGCGCAGGATGCCGCCGACCGTTCCGCCGAGTTCGCTGGCGTAGAATGTGGCTATCCACCAAGGCTGTTCCATCAGGCGGGCGTGTTCGCTGAACGTCGTGATTATGAGGTTGCTGAATATTGCGCTGTTGATGAGGTAGTACTGTGCCATGGCAAAGTAGGCACAGGCAACTATGAAGACTATCAACCCAATCGAGATTCCGTGCGTGGTTTGGATGGCTTTTTCGGACATGACTTGCACCGAGTACTCCTAGGGTATCTGAGCTCTTATGATTCGCCGTGGAACAACATGTTCCCCAAGGGGAACAGCCACCACCGTGCCGCATCGTCCAGAAAAACTCAAAAGCATTGGCCCAGAAGAAAAAGGGGAGTGCGGGAAGCCGCAAACGGCGTTTCCCTGCTTGCCGAAGGCGATGGGTTAAGAGGCCAGTCTTGCGCCCATCACTTTCGTGTTTCTCAGCTGCTTCCTGTCTTGTCTATCACCGTCCTTGTCATGATGACTATCTCTGTGACCCTAGCGTTTTGAACGTCCACGGAGACCACCGCGTGACCTGACGTGCCGTTCTGGAGTATGAGGATGGCGCTCGTTGCTTTCGTCGTCACCGTTCCGTCTGCGTCTACGACTGCCTTGACGATGGGTCTGACGGCTGTCACGTTGTAGCCTTCTGCCATAAGTTTCTGGATGTCTGTGTCGTTTCCAGCGATGTTGGTTACCTTCGCGGTGAACTCTGCGCTGACTTCAATCGGCATGAAGCCTCCTCCGAATCCGTGCCCCGGTCCGGCGGCGATTCTCATCGCGCCGAATTCGCCTGGCAATGCAAACTCGAAAACTCCTGCGGTCGTGGCATTGTTTGCTGCGTCAAGGTTCGGGTCCGTTGTAGTGGACGCGTCAGTTGCTTGTGTCAGCATCAGCGTGCCTCCTGCGACTGCGGCGAACGCTGCGATAGACAGCAGGATTATGGCGGTTGTTTTCTTGTTCAGTTATTTTCACCTCTTTTTGCCTGCTATCTGGCTGCGCGTTTTGTTATTAAACGATTTTTCAATATCTGACCCAAATCTGTGCCAATTTTTCTCCAGATTCTTCCAAGATTAAGCCATAACCAGATGGGCAATTGTGTCTGATGCTTCATTGCCTCTTGAATCGAGCGTCTTTTCCGAGTTATCCTTATATGCGTTCAACCGCTCTGAATGTAGAGTGCAACATTTAAGCAAGCCAAGCGAAGTGAGCTTCTGAATGGAGTTCTGTCCCACCTGCGGCTGCCGCCTCGGACCCAAGAAAACTGAAGCGAACGGCGAACCGGTGTTGGTTCTTGCCTGCTCCAAATGTGGTTACGTGAAGGAAAACACGGGCGAACGAGTGGACGCGAAACTGGCCAGAGTCATCCTGCACAGCAAGAAAGAATCCGTCACAGTCATACCCAAGATGGACGAGTCAGTTAACCCGATGCCGACCCTGAACATGGAGTGCCCCAAGTGCGGAAACCGCCTCTGCTACGTCTGGCAAGTGCAAACGCGAGGCGGCGACGAGGCTTCGACGCAGTTTTTCCGGTGCACGAAGTGCAACCACACTTTCAGAGAATACGCCTAAACAGCTGGGCAGCGATTCAGGGCTTCACACGGTCTTTCCTGCCGATGAGGGGGTCGCGCAAGCTCTGAACAGGAGAATCTGCATCGCAACCGAGGCGTGCTCTGGCGACTTCTCTGTACTTCTGCTCTGAGATTCGTGCTTGGCTCTCTTTGGGGCTGAGTTCCACGCTGTTTTCCAGCTTCCGTATGGTTCTGCCCAGTCTGCGTGCACCTCTAGTGACGATGACTTTTCGCCTCAGACATGCAAGAAGGGGCGGGCTGCTATATACCTCGCGGTCGCAGCCTCTGCCTTCAGGTTCTCAAGTGGAACAGGTCTGCTGCGTTTTTGCTGAGTATTCTGTCTCTGGTCTTCTCGTCGATGTCCAGCGACTTTATCAGCCGCAGGTGACTGCTTATGCTGCACATGGCGTAGTCTGTTCCGAACACGACACTGCTTGGGCGCTCGTTCGCCGTCGCCGACAGAACCCGTCGTATTACCGCCTGCCCCGTGGCTGCGACAACTTCGTCATCTGCCAGCGCTGAGGTGTCGAAGTAGATGTTTGCGCATGCCTTGGTTGCTTTGTAGCAGTATTCGACTCTGGGGAAGAAGTAGTGAGCGATGACTATCTTGAGAGCAGGGAATCTCCGAGCGACTTTGACTATGTGCTTCGGGTCATTGTACCTAGCACGTTCAGGGCGCTTTGGACCTGCGCCTGTGTGGATGACGACTGGCAGGTCGTGCTGGATGCACAACTCGCAGACCCGCCGCAATCTCCTGTCCGTAGGGTACACGGGGTCGTGCCCTGGGAAGATTTTCACGGCGACGATGCGCTCGTCGACCATGAGGCGTCCGAGTTTCTCCGTCTGAAGCTTCCAGTCGCGCTTCTGGGCATCAAGGGTCCCCATCACACTGAAGCGGCGGTCGCCTTCCACGAGCTGCAGAACCTCGTCCAAACTGCCAATCTCCGACTTGTCAGCGTTGTCCGGTATAAGAATAGCGTGGTCTATCCCATTCCTGCGCAACTCCTCGTTCAGCAGGTTCTTGGATGCAGCCAAGCTTCCTGTGATTCTGACCGAGGGCAGGTGCTCGTGGCAATCGATTATCATGCTTCAGAATACGGCGAGAGTGGTTTTCAGTTTTTCGGCACCGCGCAGATCACATGACCTGCCTAGGAAGGCAGTTTTGGATTAGCCTGCGATTGTGTATTCTGCAAAGTGTTAAATATCGCAAGCATTCAGAATGCTGACCACGCATATTTGGAGAGTAGAACATGAAGACTCAAAACAACAGAACACCATATGACAGAAAGAAACTGGTTCTAATAGCAACCATGATTCTATCGTCAACGATGCTTGTATCGCTCGTTGCATTGCCAACAGCCACCGCGCACACGCCCGCCTTGAACATTCCCACCTGGGCTTACCTCACGGTGGAACCCAACCCGGTTGGCGTCGGGCAAGCCGCCTACGTCAACTTTTGGCTCGACAAAGCTCCACCGACTGCAAACGCCCAGTACGGTGACAGATGGGAAGGCTTCAAGGTCACGGTCACGAAGCCCGACGGAACTAAAGAAGACATGCCGCTGGGTGCACACGCAACGTCTGACGCAGTAGGAGGTTCATACGCCACGTTCACGCCAACCCAAGTCGGCACCTACACGTTCGTTTTCAGCTACCCTGGTCAAACGATTGCAGGCAAGAATCCACCTCCATCAGGAACATCCAACTCCGCGTTCGTCGGCGACTACTTCCAACCCAGCACCAGCGTGCCAGTGACGCTGACCGTGCAGCAGGAACAGATCAAGTACTTCCCCTCCATTCCGCTTCCGAAGGGCTACTGGACACGACCCATACAGTCAGAAAACCTTGATTGGTACACCATCGGAGGTAACTGGCTTGGACTCTGGCAGCAGGGCAACGGCGGCTCATCCTACAACGCAAGCGGAAACTTCCAACCCTACACCACTGGGCCCAACAGCGCGCACATAATGTGGACGAAGCCGCTGGCACCGGGAGGCATAATCGGCGGAGAGTTCGGAGGCAACGAATACGGCAGCAGCTATTATCAGACCCCGCAGTACGAATGCAAATTCAGAGGGATCATCATCAACGGCGTCCTCTACTACCGGTCAGTTCCGGGCAGCGTAACGGATGCAATGCACTGGATAGCACTAGACCTTCGCACGGGCAAAGAAATATGGACCCTTAACACAACCGCATCGATGCTGTGCGGTCAGACACTCAGCTACACCTCACCCAACCAATTCGGAGCGCTTGCCTATCTTTGGAGCACGGAGACAACGGTTGCGCCGAACACGGGATCCACCTACGGTTTGTACGACGCCATGACGGGAGACTGGATACTGAACATCGTCAACGCCAGCAGCCTCAGACTTGTGGAGGCCGACGACGGCACCCTACTTGGGTACTACGTTAACAACACCGACCGAACCTTGTGCATGTGGAACTCAACCAGATGCATACTCGTAGGCCAAGCCCCGCAGTACTACGGTGTATCAACCGCAGAAAGTTGGATGTGGAGACCACCGCTGGGAAAGAGCATCCCATTCTACTACGGAATACAATGGAAAGCGCCACTTGCCACCAGCATCTCGGGCGCCGCCATCGATCCGCTCCTGAGCATCAGCACACTCAGTTCTGACGTAGTGCTCATGACGTCTATTCCCTCAATCGTGGGTGGCTACAGTTGGCAACCAGGCTGGAAAATCATCGCAGGCTACAGCGCAAAGAACGGGCAGCTCCTCTGGGGTCCGTTTAACAAGACAGAGACGCCGTGGGCAAGAGTCACCATGAGCCCAGCCATGAACGGCATGTGGGTTGAATTCACCCACGAGACGATGACTTGGTCTGCATTCAACCTCTACACAGGGCAGAAAATGTGGGGTCCGACCGATCCCTACCCCAACGCATGGGGTTACTATGTTGCCTATCCACCAATCATTGCCTACGGAAAACTCTTCGCATGTGACTTCGCGGGATACCTGCACGCCTATGACACCGCAACAGGGAAGCGCTTATGGAGCTTCTTCACGGGTGAAAGCGGATACGAAACACCCTACGGCAATTACCCACTCCTGCACATCGAGTTCGTCGCTGACGGAAAAGTCTACGTGATGGGCGGTCACACCTACAGCCCGCCGCTGTTCAGAGGGTCTAAGTTCTGGTGCATAAACGCCACAACAGGAGAGCCCATTTGGAACGTTGCCAACTTCGTGAGCGCTAACCAAGCCACGGGAGTCATCGCCGACGGCTACATCGTCAATGAGAATGGCTACGACAACCAAATCTACTGCTACGGCAAAGGCCTCTCAGCCACAACCGTGACCGCTTCGCCGAAAATCATAAACTCCGGCTCAGCCGTGCTGATAGAAGGCACAGTGACCGACCAATCTCCGGGCATGACAGCGCTAGGAATCCCCGCAGCCGGAACCCCTGCAATATCAGACGCCAGCATGACCGCCTGGATGGAGTACTTGTACATGCAGAAGCCGAAGCCGACCAACGCCACAGGTGTCCCAGTGAAGCTGACTGCTCTTGACCCTAACGGCAACACGCAGGACATCGGAACCGTATCTAGCGATGCGGCGGGAATGTTCAAAAAGATGTGGACTCCGCCAGTTCCCGGAGAGTACACCATTATCGCTACGTTCGCAGGCTCAGAGTCGTACTACGATTCATCCGCGGAAACAGCCATAGGCGTGTCCGTAGCGCCACCTGCACCAGTGGTGACATCAGCCCCAGCGCCAACGACACCGCAAGAAACAGCAGCGCCATCACCCACGCCAACTCCTGCAGGCCCTGTTTCGCCCTCGCCCACATCTGCTCCGCAGCCTGAAGCTCCGCCACCAACCGACATGTACGTCATCGCGGGTGTAGCAGCCGTTGTAGTGATTGTTGTCGCAGCAGCTGCGGTCATCCTCAGAAGGCGCAAGTAAACCACCACAATTCTACCCTTTTTCTTTTTTTTCACACGAAACTCGCGATTCCACAGCAGAGACCTCTTCGGGAGTTTTCCAGCGTTTCCATGCAACTGCTCGAATGTACCAAAATCTTATATGTGCATCGGTTCAACCATAGTTCCAAGGTGAGAACGTGAAACTAAAGAAAGAAACAAGAGCCATTAGCAAGATGCTTGTAGTTGGTATAGTCATAATTGTGATTGTCATTGCAGGCGTGGCAGGCGCTTACGTATTAATGAGCCAGCAACCCGCACCCTCGCCCAGTCCAAGCCTGACGCCGACGCCAACAGCGTCAGTATCGCCCACTCCAACACCTTCGCCGACTCCTCCTGCTATAAAGGACACGCTAATAATAGGCACAACCGACTCGGTGGAGACATGCCTCGATCCCGCACGCGCCTACGACTTCTTCGGATGGGAAATAATCCAATCTCTGGGCGCACCGCTCGCTGAATACGCACCCGGAACCGACCAAATCGTCCCGTCACTGGCAACATCGTGGACAGTCTCGGACAATGGCTTGCAGTGGACGTTCAACCTGAGGCAAGGGATTCACTTTGACAGCGGCAAAGAATTCAACGCAGACGCCGTGAAGTACAGTTTTGACAGGAACATTCAGATAGCCGACCCAGACGGACCCTTCGTGGGCATAGGCTATGGAGACATAATTGACAACATAGTAGTCGTCTCCCCGTACGTGGTCCAGTTTAACCTGAAAATCCCGTTTGCAGCCTTCCTCTCCCTGATGGCTTCCCAAGCGTCGTGCATCGTTGACCCAGAAAACGCTCCGAAGGCGGGAGCCGCTTGGAGTGTAGACGACGTCGTCGTGTACAGGGAAGGAGACGCACGGGGAAGTAACCCTATGGGGCTTGGACCGTACACGCTCAAGAGCTGGGTTAGAACCGCGGGTAAAGACAGCGAAATCCAGCTTCAAGCCAACCCGAACTACTGGAACGCAAGCGGGGGCTACCCGAAAACCAAGAACATCAACATAAAAATGTACGCGGACGAATCCTCGCTCGCCCTAGCCATCCAGTCGGGCGACGTTGACATAGCGTTCAGGCAGCTGGCGACGACCGACATAATCACGATGCAGCAGAATCCTAACCTGAAGGTCTGGAGCGGTACCGGAGCATTCATCCAGTACTTCTGCATGCAGGAGAAATATGCGCCGTTCAACGACCCAATAATCAGACTTGCCATAGCTTCAGCAATCAACCGAGCCACCCTGGTCCAAACCGTGTTCCAAGGGCAAGCCCAGGAACTGTACAGTATGATACCCATCGGCATGTTTGGACACACGGACGCCTTCCAGTCATTCGGCGCGCCAAACTACACTCTGACGGCACAACTTCTCTCGCCGCTGGGCTACAGCGCTAGCAACAAGCTGACGTTCGACCTGTGGTACGAGTCTTCAGGACACTACCCGTCAAGTGCCGAGCAAGCACTCGTCATAAAGGACTCGCTTGAAGCAAGCGGTCTGATAACCGTCAACCTGCAGAGCCTCGACTGGGCGGGATACCGAAACGCCCGAACCGCGGAAACAATGCAAGCCTACATCATGGGCTGGTACCCAGACTACATCGACCCAGACGACTACATATACCCGTTCGTCCAGTCCACCGGAGGTTCATGGCTTCACATGAACTACAACAGCTCCACAATGGATGCGCTCGTTGCCTCAGCCCGGGGAAACACTAGCCAGACAATCAGGGAAGGCATCTACAGTCAGATAAACGACCTCATAGTCGCCGATTGCCCGCTGATTCCGCTGTACCAGAGCGGTGCTTACGCCGTCACAAAGACGAATGTACAGGGCGTGTACTTGGACATTAGTCAACAGTGGCGCAACTGGCTGCTCTACGCAACAGGATAATGTGGGATTGCAGGTAACAGCAAACAATATACCCCACTCTCCACCTTTTTTCGCTATACACATCTAGATGCAACGCGTGAAGTAAATGACCCTGCGAACATACGTAATCACTCGAATCCTGCTTACAATACCAATGATATTCATCCTCCTCACTTCAGTCTTTCTGGTTATGCGTGTGCTGCCTGGCGACCCAGTGCAGATGCACTTCGAGAAGATGGCAACTCCAGAGACCATTCAGAGAGTGCGAGTACAACTGGGAATGGACAAGCCTCTGTACTCCCAGTACCTCGACTACCTCGGCGGCTTATTCCGAGGCGACCTCGGCAGGTCCATGCAGGATTATTCTTCCGTCGGACAGCAGATTTTCTCAGCTTTCCCAGCAACTCTGGAGTTGGCTATCTGCTCCATGCTCGTTGCGGGTTTGATGGGTGTTTTTCTGGGCGTCGAATCCGCCAAAGCCTACAACAAGCCAAAAGATCACGCAATCAGGGTCTTCGGCATTATCACGTATGCCATCCCAGTCTTCTTCCTCGGCATGATACTTCAGATGGTGTTTGGAGTTTGGCTACACTGGCTTCCCACAGGAGGACGAACCGCACCAGGAATGGAACCAGCAGGACTGAATGTGCCTCTTTCAACTTCAAGCGAGTTTGGAGCCTACATCTTGGCGCCAGTTCTGGCAGGACTCATCCTAACGGGTATCTACCTTGCTGTAAAGAGGGCAAAACACAAGCTATTTGACAGGAGAACCTTTGGCATTGTTCTTGCACTTTTTGCAGGCACCTTCGCCCTGGTTGCAGCCATAGGCTTATACTCCGTCTCCAACGGGGGACTTCACCTCTCCACCGGGCTATTCACCCTTGACAGTTTGCTCGAAGGGAACGTCTTCAAGTTCGGCTCGTCCGTGAAGTTCCTGATTCTGCCGTCCCTCACGTTGGGTCTGGTTCTCTCCGGCATATTCATACGCCTCACCCGAAGCAACATGTTCGAGACCATGCGGCTTGATTTCGTAACCGCAGCCCGAGCCCGAGGACTCAAAGACCGCACAGTCACCTACGGCTATGCGTTCAGGAACGCTTTTCTCCCTGTCCTTACGATGATGGGGCTCGAGTTTGCCCTGCTCTTGGGAGGCGCCGTCCTGACCGAAACCACCTTCTCGTGGCCAGGCTTGGGCCGATACCTCGTCGACCGAATAAACTTCCGTGATTACACCGCCATTCAAGGGGCAGTTGTGGTTTTCGGCATCTTCGTCTCAATGGTGAGCCTAGCGGTCGACTTGCTCTACGCTTATCTGGACCCGAGAATCAGGCTGTAGGTGCTTCGGATGAAAGAAAACCAGAACAAAATCAGCAAAAGCCTGCTCGCACGGATCATCCCAGGGCTAAGTTCGCTCACCAAACGCCGCGGCCTTGCTGGAAAGCTTGTGATTTTCGGCGCAGTCCTAACAGCCTTCATCGTAGTAATGACGCTGCTTTCACCCTGGCTTGCACCCTATGACCCGAGCAAAATCAACGTCGGCAGGCCGCTTACCGCTCCGAACTCGCAGTTTCCGCTCGGCACGGACAACGTGGGCAGAGACATGCTGAGCAGAGTCCTAGCAGGTGGCGGAGTGATGCTGCAAGTTGCTGTGGTTTCGGTTCTCATCTGCATGATTGTCGGCGTCCCTCTAGGCTTGTTTTCCTCTCACACCGGAGGCGCGGTGGATAAGTTTCTCAGCCTCATAATGGACAGTGTCTACGCCTTCCCAGGCATTATTCTCGCCATAGCCTTTGCCATAGTGCTTGGCAGGGGCGTCTTGAACATGGCGCTCTCCATAGCCGTGGTCTATGTTCCATCGTATTTCAGGGTGATTCGAAGCCAAGTCCTCAGCATCAAGGAGTTGCCCTACGTCGAAGCCGCAACCTCCATCGGCGCAAAAAGACGCACAATCCTGAGGCGTTACATACTTCCTAACGTTTTGCCTTCCATCGTTGTCGTGGCGACTGTGAACTTCGCTGACGCCATCCTCACCGCCGCTGGTTTAACGTTCATCGGACTGGGCGTTCCCGTGAACGTGCCCGACTGGGGCTGGGACCTCACAAACGGACGCAGTCTCCTACCAAGCGGCAACTGGTGGGTCATAACCTTCCCAGGAATCATGATTATCCTATTGGCACTGGGCTTCACGCTTATGGGCGAAGGATTAAGCGAACTGCTGAATCCGAGGCTGGAACAGGGAGCGGAGAAGTAATGCCTGAGCCTTTGCTTTCTGTGCAGGAACTGTCAGTGGAGTACCGGACGAGAAAAGGCAGAATCCGCGCCGTCGACGACGTGTCATTCTCTCTGGGCAAAGCCGAGACGATAGGCATCGTAGGTGAATCCGGCTCCGGCAAGTCCACGCTCGGCTTATCTCTGATAGGCTTGGTGCCGTATCCGGGCGAAATCGTGAAGGGAAACGTCTTTCTCGCGGGCAAAGAAGTCCTGAAGCTGAAGAAGGATGAGCTGCGCAACCTCAGGGGCACAGGTGTCTGCTACGTGTTCCAGGACCCGATGACTTCGCTGAACCCTGTGAAGAAAATCGGCGACCACTTTGTGGAGATGATTCGCACGCACCAGCCCGAGTTGACGAGGAAGGAGGCGCTGGAACGAGCGGCAAAACTGCTTAAGGACGTGGGCATCCAGGCTGAGCGCATCAACGACTACCCGCACCAGCTGAGCGGAGGTATGCGCCAGAGAGTCATGATTGCGTTGGCTATCACACTGAATCCTCAGGTGGTGGTGGCGGATGAGCCGACGACCGCTCTGGACGTGATTGTGCAAGCGAAAATTCTTGATTTGCTGAATGCGCTGCGAGACACGTACGGCATGGCGCTAGTCCTGATAACGCATGACTTGAGCATAGTGCTCGAGCGGAGCGACAGAATCATAGTCATGTACGCGGGCCAGGTTGTGGAGTACGCGCAGAGCAGAAGCCTCTACCAAGAGCCACAACACCCGTACACGCAGGGGCTGCTGAAGTCCATCCCCAACGTTGAATTGGCAGACCAGAAGCTCGAAGCCATAGACGGCTCTCCGCCCGACCTGCTGAACCTACGCGGAGGTTGTCGCTTCACGCCTCGCTGCAAGTTCGCGTTCGACAGATGCCCAAAAGAGGACCCTCCGCTCTACAAAACAGACGACGGGCGCCTGGTTAGGTGTTTCCTATACGACAAGCAAGGAGGCGACAAACCCTGAACCTGAACAACGGCGACATCCTGCGCGTTGAGCACCTGCAGAAGTACTTCCCGGTCGAGAAGAGCTTCCTCGAAAAATTGCTGGCGAAGAACAAACACTACGTCAAGGCGGTTGACGACGTCAGCTTTGCAGTCCGGCGCGGCGAGATATTCACGCTGGCGGGTGAAAGCGGTTGCGGAAAAACCACGACCGGCAAGCTCGCCCTAAAGCTCGCGTCGCCGACGGGCGGGAGCATCTTCTTCGACGACATCGACATCACGCGTTTGAAGGGCGAGTCGCTGCGGAATCTCAGGCGGAAGATGCAGATGATTTTCCAAGACCCCTACGCTTCCTTCAACCCCAGGATGAAGATTGGTGACGCTATAGGTCATCCGCTGACGATTCACGGTGTAGCCCAAGGCACAGACAGACAAAAGAGAGTTATGGAGATTCTGGAGCGCGTCGGTCTGTCTCCTGCCGAGAAATTCACAGACCTATTTCCCCACCAGATGAGCGGCGGACAGAGGCAGCGGGCAGCCATGGCGAGGTCGCTCGTCCTGCAGCCAGAGTTCATCGTTGCAGATGAGCCCGTTTCGATGATTGATGTTTCCCTGCGCACCGCGATTATCGATTTGATGCTGGACCTGCGCAAGGACCTTGGGTTGACCTATCTGTTCATCACGCATGACCTGGCGGTGGCGAAGTACATCTCCGACCGCATAGCCATAATGTACTTGGGCAAAATCGTGGAGCTCGGCGACAAGGACGCCATCTTCTTCAATCCTGCACACCCATACACCAAGGCTCTGCTTGCGGCCATTCCCGTGCCCAACCCTGAGCGGAAGCGCAGAGCCACAGAACTCATCGGCGAAGTGCCTTCAGCCGTGAACATACCCTCAGGCTGCCGCTTCCGAACCAGATGCCGGTACGCCGAACAAGCTTGCAGCGAAAAAGAGCCGGACTTGGTGGAGATTTCGCCCGGTCACTTTGCGGCTTGCAGCCTCGTGGAAGAATAGTACCTTGGGTGCTGTGAAGTCTTTGTCACTTTTGTTTCTGGAGTCTCCGTGTGAAAATTCGTCACCTATTTAGGTTTTCTGGAGGGTTCTGTGAAGTTCTGGTCGGTTTGGGGTTCATGTGAAATTTCGTCGGGTGACACCAACCTATCTTGCTACCGAAACTGGAGAAGGCTTCTCAAAAGAGTGGAGTACCATGCATATCTGTCCAATGCGGTGTTAGATTAAGGTCAAATCTCTTTATCGCTGATTCCATCAAATCTCTGAACCACTCTTCAGCAGTTGGCGCGACATACACATTTTCAATTAGTGCGTTCAGGTCAACGTCAACAAAAGTTCCCGTTTCAAAGACCGCTGGTGCTGATAACAACCTGACATCGCTTCCGTCTTGAATATCCTCTGGATATATTGCTGAAATTGCTCTGACTTCATGTTCATACTCAAAGCTCTTCATTTTGTGAAGGAATGGCGTAAAAAAACAATTTTGCTCTTCAAATGATTCTATTAAAAAGTTGATGTAGTTCACCTTTCCTATGAAAACTGCCCCAGTTCCCTCTGAACCAAAGGATGCCTTAAGTCGTCTAAAAGTTGTTTGGATTGCTACTCCTTCATTGTCTTTAGCATAAAGTTTCCATAGCGCCGCTGACTCATCCGCACCAAGATTCCAGCAATTGAGAAGGATGAATTTTCTTATTTCTAGGAAAGCAACAGGAAGATCTGGACTAGCTGGACTGGATGAACTAGCTTTGCCAAGGCGTTTCATGATATTTCCTATTGGGTAAGAACCCTCGAATGGGTCTCCTATCTTATCTGCCCTACAGAAGAATAATGCCCTCTTTTCCAACAATGACAGAAACTTTGTGAAAGTCATGTATCGCCATAACTTGTCATTAGAGTTCGGGCTTTCAAAAACTTGGTGTTCGGAATATTTGAGTCGCACTAGCTCACCTGTTCTTGATTGGCCGGATGGTTATAACGATTTCTCCACCTTCAGCTTTCAGAATCCAATCAAGCTTGTCCTCGTCTGTGAGTCCGAACTGTTTGACTATGCTCATTGGCACGGTTGTTCTGAGCGAGTCGCTTTTGGATGCGGCTTTCGTTAAGTATGTGATTTCTCCCATTTTTTTTACCTTCAGTTAGGTATTGCTGAGTGGATACGGCTATAAATACTTTGCCCACAGTTTTACCTAAAGCTTTATAAGTCAGGTAGACCTATAGGTAAAATAGGTAAAGTGGTGGCAGAAATGGCAGTCAGACTAACAACAACCCGCGAAGAACGCGGACAAACCATCGCACAGCACACAGGACAGGTCAAGCGCATAGATGAGGGCTTCTATGCGGTCAAATCCCAATCAGGCAACGGCGAGTACGCAGTCACGAGGGTTGACAGCGAGTGGATATGTGAGTGCCCAGACAACAAGTACCGCGGAGCGAAGTGCAAACACATCTTTGCCGTCCAGTTCTCCAAGACACTCCGAGCAGAAGTCTCAGTCAGAAGAATCGAACCAATAAGCAACCTTACAGAGTGCATCTACTGTAGCTCACGCAACCTCACGAAGAAAGGCATCCGCAAGAATAAAACTGGAGCGATACAGAAGTTCCTCTGCCACGACTGCCACAAGTACATGACGTTCAACGTCGGGTTTGAACGCATGAAGCATAATCCGCAAGCAATCACATCTGCCATGCAACTCTACTTCAGCGGAGAAAGCCTTAGAAACACAATGGAGAGTCTGAAGCTCTTAGGCGTGGAAGTCTCTTATCGGACAATCCTGAATTGGATACGCAAATACACCCGACTAATGCAAGGCTACGCTGAAAAGATAGTTCCAAACGTCAGCAACACTTGGAGGGCAGACGAAATCCGCATTAAAGTTATGGGTGACATGAAATACCTGTTTGCGGTCATGGACGACGAGACCCGCTTTTGGATTGCTCAGGAAGTGGCTGACACGAAGCACTACCACGACACAAGAAACCTCTTCCTGAAGGCTAAGCAGCTAATGGGAAAACAACCGAAAACGATAGTGACTGATGGACTGTACAGTTTTTGCGGAGCCGCCGAAGTCGTGCTGGACGAAGCCAAACACGTAAGGCACGTTAGGCTGAGAGGGGATGTCCACAATAACAAAATGGAACGCCTCAACGGAGAAATCCGCGATAGAGAAAAGACCATGCGAGGACTCAAGCAAAAAAACACTCCAATCCTTTCAGGATACCAACTGTTCCACAACTACATCCGACCGCACGAAGCACTAAGCGGCAAGACGCCAGCGGAAGCATGCGGAATCACGATTGAAGGCGAGAACAAATGGAAAACGTTAATTCAGAATGCAAGTAAAATCAGAAGAGAAGTCTAAAACTGTGACTGAACAAACGCAGTCACAAAGTGTTATTTTGCTCAAGTTAGAACATAGTTCGAGAAGAATCAAACATATGCGTTTATTTAACTCTTGAGTGTCCGCACAGCATACTGCGAAAACTTTAAGGGTTGAATATTGTATAGTAAGATATGGTTAAAGGGTTAAATACAATGACGCTACATATCCAAATCCACATCGAAAGGAGGGACAAGAGGAATTGACGCTTGTGCAAATCAACAAGAGAGCGAAAGCTACCCTTGACAAAAGCGAAACGGAACGATTTTGCAGACTGCAGAATGACCAAATGTGGATAGTCTCCAACGAAGCAAAACTCCGCAAAGATTTTGCAGGCAAATACATTGCCGTCGAAAACCAAACAGTACGGTACGTTGGCAGAGACATAGAAGAACTAATAGCCAATATACTAAAAAACCGCCAGCATGTGTACGATTTCGCCATTGATTTCATAGGTCAATATCCAACGAGCCTTTTGCTGTAGGAAATCATGGTTGCGATTAGTGGCGACATTAGACGAGTCATTTCATGCCCATATATTTGCCTATTTTTGGTGTTCACAATTCGGTAATAGTGCTAGGCCTATTCATTTGCTCGTTGACACTGGATGTAGCACAACCACAATACTGAGCGATGATGTGACTAGACTTGGAATTAATTGTGCGGGACTTAATCAAGCCACACGACCAACTTCAACTGCAAATGGGCTAGTGCTTCCATACATAATGCCAAACGTTAAATTCGTTATGGAATTTTATCACGGATGGTTCAACCATGCCAATGACCTAATAGGGGTGGATATGTCTGAAGTCCATTGCCACCCTCCAACTAACCCACAACAGATGACAAGGTTAAGAATTCTAGGAGCTTACAGTCTACTAGGAATGGATTTTCTACGGTATTTCAAGAAATGGAAATTTAGTAATGGTTTCTTGTACATTGATACGTAGTCAGATTCTCTAAGCGTTCTCACAGCAAACTGTCACCGACTTTTATATGAAGAAGGATTTACTGACAACTGTACAGCTCCTCCGACCGCATGAAGCGTTAGACAGCAAGACACCCGCCGAAGCATGCGGGATAAAGGTGGAAGGCGAAAACAAGTGGCTAACGCTCATACAGAACGCAAGTAAGAAGCCGCAAAGCAACCGCAAATTATAAGTCAAGTATCACTTCATGGTCTTGTGGGGAGACTATTGAGAATAATTAAGTTGATGTTCCGCATAGGAACATACGTTTTTCTCGCACTAGCAGTCATTTTTCTTTGCACTGGAATTTTGGTGAATCCCTACATCAACAACCCTATCGTAGTTGGCGAACCGCAAGAACCCACACCCATTACAGGGCAAACAGCTTTTGATTTTGTTATTCCATATCTGGATGTAAACCCCCCTATCAGAGTATTCTATAACGTGACGAGCAAGACATTTACGACCAATAACCCCGTTAACGTAAACCTGAAAGTGGAATTCTTGAACTACGGTCCTTTTAGTGATTTGTTTATCGCCTATGCCACAGCAAGAATAGACACGGCTGTCGATGTTGGTTTTCCACCACCATTCGTTAACCTATTTCCTCCACCTAGCGAGTTTGAACTACAAAGCGATTATAACATCACAATTGGCAATGACCCAGCCCTAAGGTATTACAGTGGCAATGAGACTGTCTTGTTTCAATCAACAGAAATTCCAAAAGTCAAGTTCACGTTTTACCTCCAATTTCTACCTGAGTTACAGAAACTCCTTGATGAACGGTTTAATGTAACTAGCAATCGTACAGCCATAACTATAGAATCAGAGTATATGCGAAAATGGCAACCATTTAGAACAGAGGTTGTTCTCCAAAACGTTACAATAGAATTGGCTAAGGTAACAGTATTGGAAAGACAACAAATTCAACAGGCAAATGAGCTGAAATTTAACGAAAAGGTCAATTTGAGCCTAACTCTGATTGTAATATTTCTTATGTTTCTTGATGTTGCAATGGCAACTCGCCAGATTGGCAACGACTATAACAAGGACTCCGAGCATCCAAGAGACAAAAACCAGCAAGACTATGTTGGCGATGATATCTGAAGGCTTTTGATGCAAAACAGAAACACGAAGTACCCCGACCAAAAACACAACTGCCAAAATGGCAATACAAAGAAATGTCCAAAACAAATAAGATAAACCTGCAGGTAAGTTGCATGTCCGAGATAGAGAAAAGGGGAATATTGTCTGGTTTTTCAACCAGCACTTATCTTCCTGAGCGGACTCTGTTCCGCGAAACCGCTTTCTTCGCGTGAGTGAACCTTCTCCGATAAGGCGTGCTTCTTCACCTCCACCATGAACCCGACGGAAAAAACCCAGAATATACTCAGCAAGGTGACGAATTTTCATAAAAACCCGCTTGGGCTGAGAAAGTGGTTCAGGTGACACCAACTTCACAGCACCGTACCTTGAACCTACGAGTCAGATACATTTCTGACGATGTCGATGAAACCTGCACTCTCGCCCTGTCCGTTCTTTATGTAATCCGGTGTCACCTCTACCGCTATTTCTTGCTGAAAATTCACAGTGTGAATCAGGCGTAGCCGTCGCGTGCGAAAAAGAACCCCTTCTCGGGAGTCGGTTGTCTCCTTGTTGCGCGTGTTCAGCTGAGTAGGCTAACGTGACCCTCTCAGGGTAAATGATTCTTGCGGTGTTGTTCTTTTAGAACCGATGAGGCTCATTCTGCCTGTTGGACGCAAAGACTTATTCATTCAGCCACGAATTACTGCCTATGAGAAGAAGAAGCACAGCATTCTTGTCGATTCTTCTCACATACACTGTTATGACAGCTCAAATCGCAGCCTCAGGCTTGGATACATCTTGGTCGTCTCCGCGACACGACAATCGAAACACAGGGTTCAGCCTCAGCAGAGTTTCTCTTACGAATCAAACAGCTTGGATTAGCAGGGGAGTTGCGACTCTCACCCCGATAGTTAGTGATGGTAAGGTTTATTGCGCAGGAGGCAAGGGTGCTGGTTTGACCGCTCTCGATCTATATGATGGGTCTATGTTGTGGACAAATATGCTTGGCTCATTTTCTACTCCAACCTTCACGGCAGGAGTGATTTATGTTGGAACGCTTGGAGGAGAAATCTGGGCGCTGGACAGCAACACGGGAGATATTGTCTGGAAGTACTCCATATACGGTTACGGGCAACCGTTGAATACTCCGCAAGTCATGGATGGACGAGTCTTCTTCAACAATAGAGATGGCTGGCTGTTCTGCATAAACGCTACAAACGCAGATTTCCTGTGGAAATACGAAACGAGGCTTGCCGAAGTATCAGGCCTAGCTGTAGCTGATGGACGAGTTTTCACAATCTATTCAGCTTTAAACGCAACCGATGGCACTTCGCTTTGGGAGATTTGGGAGTCTGGAGACAAACCAGCATGGATTCATTACGCGTATCACACTCCAACGGTTGTGGATGGCAAGGTTTTCTTGAGCATAGGTCCTTCTATTCGAGTAATTGATGAGTTTAATGGTTCTCTCATTTGGAGATTTGATACGGTTCAAGATCCATCTGATGTGGCAGTTGCCTATGGCAACGTGTTCGTGACTGCTGACAACTCTCTCTATTGTCTAGATGAAGAGGATGGAAGGGAAGTTTGGAGATGTGGGGCGGAGTTTGGCTGGCTGTCAGGTATTCCTTCGGTTGCGGATGGAAAGGTGCTTGTTCCAGCTTATGACAAGCTGATATGCGTGAATGCCGATAATGGCACTTTCCTTTGGTCTTTTTCGACAATACGTAGCAGAGCTCTGCCAGCAGTTGCAGGGGACATGGTTCTTTTTTCTGCTCCCGAAGGAATAGTTGCTATCGGCGAGCCGGTTGCAGTATCAACCGACAACTCCGGTTTGATTGTTGTTTCAGTGTCTTTGATAGTTGCAGGCGCGGCGATTCTTGTCTTGATTCTAAAGCGCAAAAGAAAGCGAATTTAGATATAACTGTTCACGAGCGTTTGATTGTTCAATAGTCTCGCGTTGCACGCGGCTTATGTGCCGAAGGAGAGGCTCGGAGAACAAAGAGGCACCTCTTGGAGGTTTCTGCGCCCGCATAGAGTTCCCGAGGCACCTAACCTCCGTGCGTCGTAGTCTGGAATGTGCGAGGCGGAGCACAAGCACAAGCGATGCCTAGACTTAACTTGAGAAAATCTGGTCACAATAATAAATGCTCAAGAAGTATTTTAGTTCCAATGCAGACTAGTATGGCTCCGCCAATGGCTTTTATTTTGCTTCTAAGAATGCTTCCAATAACGTTACCAAATAAGAAGCCCAAGTAAGAGAGTAAGAAAGTCACAATTCCAATTACGATTATGGGGGAAGCGATGGCTGTTTGGAGGAATGCGAAACTAAAACCAACCATCAAAGCGTCAATACTAGTGGCAACAGACAATGTCAGCAAGGTGTGCAAGCGAAGAGGTGCTGGACCGAATCCCATATCTCCAGAGCCTTCACAGCCTACTAGCTGAGCAGGCTCATTATGGGGTAGCTTGAAGGCGCAGTCGCGCGGTTCAACGCCAAACTCGTCATAGTTTCCGACATCGCGGGGCTGTTCTTGGACAAGGACGTGGCGGACGAAGAGTCGCGGCGAGTTTTAGCCAAGTAACCGCGTACCTCGCCAGCTTCGCCCGACGAAGAGGCATCATCGTAATCGCTACGTATCTTCCATGCCACAGCAACGCCCGTAACCTCTACCTCCACGCCTTGACCTGCGGAAGAGCAAACGTCGTCATATCCCTCAGGCAAACGCAGTATGACCAAGAAGCCTTCGACATCCTGATGGACGCTTGACCGGTCTGGGCCTCAGCGTGACCAAGAACATGTCCAAGAAGCCAAAGCAGTACCGCCAGAAAAACGGCCAAGTTCTAACGCAAAGTGACCTACCTTCTATATTTTCCTGTATGGTCTAACAAATACACTACACTCCAAGTATGAATGAAGTCTGCTGCCCTGTATTGGGTTTTGATGTGGCCGTGGAGTAGCTATCTACGTTTGAAGGAACAGACCGGCGCTTAGCAGTAACTTTTATTTGTGTCAGGTTTTATCTCATGTGTGAAACGGGCTAAGCAAGCGCCTCGATAGCTCAGCCCAGTAGAGCGGCTGCCTCGTAAGCAGCAGGCCGCGGGAGCAAAGCCCGCTCGAGGCTCCACCC
>JBHGBG010000049.1:0-18910 GCA_041946875.1 Bathyarchaeia archaeon | reverse complement strand
AGATCGAGAAGGCCTTGAAATCCATGCAGACAGATCTTTCATTAGCGTTAGTTCGAGAGATTAGAAACACAGATGAAGGTAAGCAAATGGGCAAAACAAAAGTAGATAGAGCAATAGAAGATTTCATTGTCATTCCAGTGATTGCGCTACTAGGAATATACATAGTAGCTCTGCTCGTTGATTCTATGTTGCACGTAAACAACCAGACATTTGTCCTTATTTTCACTGGTGTTGGTGGAGTACCTTTTTTGATAGTATACTTCAAGAAGAAGATAGGTCAGTATATGACCACGTGACCGATCAAGCAAAAGCTTAAACTGGGTTAGCCTTTTGGCTTTTGCATCTGTTAGTTCACGGGAAGCATTGTCGGCATATTAGAGACAAGTCATAGGCGGGATACCACCGACTTGGCTTCTGACCAGCCCTAATATTCTGCCGATGAAGTTATCATAAGCAGTTCATGCATATTTACACAATGTTTTTCAAAAAATGGTCAAAAGTGTCTCAAAACTCCCGTGAAAAGCACACCATTCCCTCTATACGTATAGGGATTTCAGAAGGTGCACACAGTTAAACATGAATTTGTCAATTTTGCAGTTTAATTGCTGCTTTTTTCTTCCACATAATTTTTAGTCTTCTGCCATTAATCAGCCAAAACCCAAGGAAGAAAAGCATTGTAAAGAAGAACGAACTGACTGACCACCTAACTGCTAATTCGAATTCACCCAATGTCAGAAAGAGATATGATGCAAACACATAAAATATAGGCAGGGTAAAAAAAGCCAAACTTTCAAAGTAGTTGTGCTTAAGGTAGGCATCATCTTGTGTTACTTCTCGAAAAACAAGTGCACTTAGAGTAACACCAAATCCGACAATTATGCTAACGATTGTTGCGATTCCGTTAACCATCGTAAAAACCGCTGTTACAGGAATAGTAAAGTAACTTTTGTTTGTAGTTGCTATGCCGCTTGTATCGATTTGGACTGGTTGCACAAACAAAACAACCAAAATAACCGCTGCAAAACCGATGACAAACACGATTAACATCACCAAATACTCATCTAGACCTCTAAAAGAAAATTCAATAAAATCCTTCTTCTCTTTCGTCACGCAAGAGTCCTCCAGTCTCGTTTCAATCTATCCAAATTTAAGATTTTTGCAGACACTCGTCAAACCTTCTTGCCAAGACCCAAATTCTTAACATCCACAGCCTGCCTCAGGTTTTCGTCCTGTGCCGTTTCTCAGCGTAGACGACCACGATAACGACAACGGCGATTGCAACCGCCCCCAACGCGCCCAAGACGGTTCCCAGAGGCAAGCCCCCCTTCTGCATCGTTCCCCATCCATACGGCAGGTACAGTTCGTTATCAGCTGAGTCAGGAGGAGCCATAGAGTAGCTGCCACCCAAGACATAGACCGCATCGTCCACTGCGACCGCGCTCAGTGAGTACCGAGCCGTCGGCATGGACGCTCCCAAGCTCCAGCTGTTGTTCTCTGGGAAGTAGACTTGTACGAGGCTCTGGGGGTTGAAAACGTAGCCGCCCGCCTCATTCAGCGACACAACCAACCCGCCAACAACGTACACAGCCTTGGGCGCCGCAGCACCCACAGTCGCGACGCCTGCAGCGCTCGCCACGCTCGTCGGGATTGAAGCGCCGGTGCGCCACTCGTCCCTCTGCGAGTTGTAAATCTGGTTCAGGTTGATGGGCTCGTAGAGGCTGGGGTCGTTGCCGTGGAAGTTGCCCGAAATCACGTAAACCTCGTCGTCCAGCACGGCGTAGGCGGAGTGCGCGATGGCTTTGGGAATCGGCGCCTTCGCCGACCACGAATCCGTTGCAGGGTCGTAGACGTCTGTCTGCGTGCCGATAACGTAGATTCGGTCGCCGATGACCGCGGCGCCGAAGTCCTCAGCTGGCCGAGGCAGAGGTGCCTTCCTCGTCCAAGTGTCCGTTGCGGGGTCGTAGACTTCCGTCACGTCGATGACAATGCGTTTGCCGTTCACGTCCAACACCTGACCCCCAAACGTGTAGACCTTGTTCTGGTAAACGGCGGTGGCGAAGCTGACCCTGGCAGTCGGCATAGGCGCCTTCTCCACCCAAGCGTTCGCGGCAGGGTCGTACTCTTCGTTCACAGCGAGGAAGTTGGTTTGGTTCTTGTTCCAGCCGCCCATGGCGTAGATTTTCCCGTTCACCTCGGCAACCCCGAAGCCTGCCCTAGCCGAAGGCATCCGCGACAGCGGCATCCAAGAATTCTCAGCCTTGGCGTCGACGAGAAAGGTGCAAGCTGCAAAGACAGAAAACGAAATAGCGAGAACGGAGACAATGGCAAAAGCCTTCACGTTTCCACCCAGAACTACATCTGACGACGGCGGTTTTTAGCTCTTCCTGAAGAACAACCATGGTTCCGCCGAAAGAACAGAAAACAAAAAGAAAGAAACTGTCAGGGGTTGGTGTTCTCGTATTTTATCAGCGAGAAAACCTCGTACTTGTCGCCCAGCGCCTTCCTGCCGTCAAGGTAGCCCAGTTCAATCAGGAAGCCTATGCCCACGACCTCGCCGCCGAGCTGCTCAATCAAGGCGATGTTGGCTTTGACTGTGCCGCCCGTCGCCAGCAAGTCGTCAATCAGCAGGACTTTCTGTCTCTTCGCCACGGCGTCCGCGTGCACTTCGATGCAGTCGGACTCGTACTCCTTCTGGTACGTGAAGCTGATGCACTTGGACGGCAGCTTGCCTTTCTTGCGGATGGGGACGAAGCCGACGCCGAGCGCGTACGCTAGGGCGGCTCCGATTATGAAGCCGCGCGCCTCGTTCGACACAACCACGTCGATGGCTTTGCCCCTGTAGTGCGCTGCGAGCTTGTCGATGGCTTCCCTGAAGGCTTTCTTATCCTTCAGCAGCGGGGTGATGTCCCAGAAGACAACGCCCTTGAACTCTGGGATGCGCCTGATTTTCGCCTTCAAATCCAAACCTTCATGCCTCCAGCCTATACCAGTGCGCTCTTGAGTGCGCATTTGCATTCGCAGGCTCTCTCTTTCGGCAGCTTCGGCACCGTCTCGGCGATTATCCGCTTGACCTTCTCGATGTTGGCGCGCATGGTGGAGACGATTTCCTCCGCCGTGACCGGATGGTCCTTCCAGCAGTCGTAGTCGGTGACCATGCTTATCGAGGCGTAGCAGATTTCCGCTTCCCTCGCCAGGACACACTCGGGAACTAGCGTCATGCCCACTATGTCCGCCCCCCAGTCTCTATACAGCCGAGACTCGGCTTTGGTGCTGAAGCGGGGACCCTCGATGCAAACATAGGTTGCCGTGCTGTGCGCCTCAATCTTCGCCGCTTTCGCCGCTGCGGCAAAGGCTTTGCGTATTTCGGGGCACATAGGGTCCGCCACGGAGATGTGGCACACCTGCCCCTGCGTGTAAAATGATTGCTCACGCCTCGTCGTCCGGTCGATGAACTGGTCCACGAACGCCAAGTCGCCCGGCTTAAACTCTTCCCTCAGCGAGCCCACAGTGGACACCGCCAGAATTCTCTCGACGCCCAGCTTCTTGAACGCATAGACGTTGGCGCGTGAATTCACGTCTGTCGGTCTTATCGTGTGCTTCCGCCCGTGTCGCGGTAGAAAAGCGACGCGTCTCCCCGCCATCTCGCCGACGACGAATGTGTCTGAGGGTGCGCCGTAGGGCGTGTTAACCTCGACTTCCTCCGCGTCCTTCAGGAGTTTCGGGTCGTAAACGCCTGTTCCTCCGATGATTCCGATTTCTGCCTGCATGAAAAGTCTACTTGCTTGGTTTAGTCTTATAAGAATAGCGACGCAGCCTCCACCGAGGCCCGCGCTGTCTTCTGGATTCACACAAGGCTGCTACGGGTTGACTACGAATGTTCCCGACATTCCCTCCTGCATGTGCCCGGGAATTCGGCATTCGTAGAAGTAGCTGCCGGCCTGAGTGACGGTGAAAACCACCCAGCCCGTCCCGCCTCCAGGCACAACATTCATGGTGGAGTTGAAGAGGACCTGTCTCGTCGCGTAACGGGAATCAACGACGGCAAAATTGTGCGGCGTGTTTGCATCCAGGTTTATGAGAGTCACGTTGACCGTGTCGCCTACCTTGAACGTCAGCGTTGGGCCTGGGATGGTGATTCTGCTGGGAACGTTTCCGAAGCCCCATCCCCCGCCGAGTTTCACGCCTCCGTAGAGGGTTATGTTGATGATTTGGGCGGCGTAGATGTTTACTGTAGCCGCAACCGTAGGCGAAGCGCTGGGTGGCTGGGTCGGTGCAAGTTGAGTAGCCGCGAAGAAGCCGACAACGACTACAATTATGGCCGCAACGGCAACTGCAGCGTACAGCGCGGTGCTTCTCCCCATTCTTGTTTTGTTCACTGAAAGCATGCGGTTTTCATCTCTAACAACCATTCTCGCCGAAGGTAAACAAGAATGTATGTGACTGCATCGGCACAGTCACAGAAAAGCAGCGGTTCCACCGGCGGAGAACTTCAGGATACCAAGACGGAAAAAGAGGGCGGAGAACTCTAGGACAGCGTACCCAGAGTAACCTTCGTCGTCAAGACCCCGCTGCCCCGAACTACCGTCAGGTCCACGGTTTGCCCCGGAAGCGTGTTCTCCTCCAGGTAGGTCAACAGGTCATCCGTGTTCGTCACGCGCACGCCGTTGATGGCTGTCACGATGTCTCCGCCGACCGTTATCACGCTGCCGAGCACCGCTGCCTGCCTCGTGCCGCCGTGCAAGCCGTCCACGTTGGAGTTCACGACGAGCCAGCCGTAGGTCATGTTCGTGCCCATCGTCTGCGCGATTTCGTACGTCATGTCCACGCCCGCCGCGTCCAACAGCGGGTGCTGGTCGTAGCTGCCCGTCGTGACGAGAGAGCTTATCTCGCGAAGAATCGTGTTGGATGGGATGGCGAAGCCGAGTCCCTGCGAGTTCGAGACGATGGCTGTGGTCACGCCCACGACCTGCCCCGCGTAGTTCACGAGCGGTCCACCCGAGTTGCCCGGATTAATCAGAGTGCTCGTCTGAATAACGCCGGCGATGCTGACGCCGCCCGAAAGGTCCTCCGTGATAGTTCGCCCCAAAGCGCTCACGATGCCCACCGTGACGGAGCCAGCTAAGCCGTAGGGGCTGCCAACCGCCACAACAGGGTCACCTGCCTGGAGGTAGGAGGAGCTGACGATTTCCAGCGGCTGAAGCTCCGCGGGCGAGTCTTCGAGCGCAAGAACCGCCAAGTCCGCGTACGGGTCTGCGCCGAGCACTTTGGCGGCGTAGCCCATGCCGTCCGTAAACGTGACGGTACAGTTTATCATGCCCTGCACGACGTGGTTGTTCGTAACGACGACTTTCTGCCCGTTGACTTCAGCCACGAACCCCGAGCCCTGAACCTCGCTGTAGATGGTTCGGCGGAATATGTCGTGCTGGACAATCAGCCCGCGAATCACGACGACCGACTGCTGAACCTGCTTGTACAGCTGGGCGAGCGACACGTTGTCGCCGAGCAGGTAGTTCGTGTTCGGGTAAGAAACGTACGTGGCGTTCGACGGCGGCAGACCCCGCAGCTCATTCTGCAGTTGGCTCTGCACATCGTCGATTTTTCCGTTGAGCGCCGAGTAGCTCAGCACGTAGCCGACCAAGCCGCCTGCAACCAAACCAACAAGCAGGATGCCGACCAGCAGGGCAGCTGAGAAACGCCTCGATTTTCGAGTTTCGGGTGGGAACTGGGGAGGGATAGGAACTTCCATTTCTGCTTCACCATTCTAATTGGACTGCCGTTGGGCTCAGGACGGCTGGAAGAAGAAGAGGAACCTGAGTCCTCCCAGTCTCCTGGGCGCAACGGTTTTCGAGAGGGCATTGCTTTCTCTCAGCTCGTAAGGTCGACTTCATGGCTTAAAACCGTTTTTCACAATCACACCCAATTCTATTCCAAATCTGGAAAAGCAGAATTCAGCTCCCGAAGCGCCGTAGTCATAAGAAGTGAGCGGATGAACGGAAACGTTGTCTTGCGAATATTCCTAATTTTGCATGTTAAACCATGCGGGAAAGAAGGGGAGAAAGAAGCTGAGCCCTCAGAGGCGCTACGAAAAAGGACCCGACGGAGCTTCCAAAGGTCCCTCGTCTTGCCTATTTGCGCGTTTCTTCAGGAGCACTATGACGCCGACAAGAACCGCCACGGCGATGACAGCGACTGCAACAAAGACACCCGTGAAATCGACGTTTGAAGACTGACCCGCGGTCATCTCAGATGAAGCCGTAGGCGAAGGAGAGGCAGAGGAACCGGGCAGTGTCGCGTACGAAGTTGAACCGGAGCCTTGCCGGTTGGCAAAAACCCCGAGTTCTGGGTGCCGAGCCTTTATTGCGTTGGTCACGGCCTCGGCGTTTTCGCTTGCGGTGAACACTTCGATGCTGGAGACTTGACCTGTGTTGTTCGTCAGGGTCTGCGCATCGGAGAGACTCATGTAAGCCGCGTTGCTGCCCGTGGGCAGAGCTGATTCGAAGATTCCTATGACTTGGAACGCTTTGCCTAAGAGGGTGACTGTGTCGCTGACTCCTGCTCCGAGGTTTTCTGCAGCAGTCTGACCCAACAGGACCACTCCACTGTCACCAGACTGGAGGCTCCTTCCTGAGGTTATGTTCGACGGAAGGATTGAGTAGCTCGCCGCCGCGGCTGCCTCCAACGCTACTCCCGTGATGAGGCAACTCTCAGCTGGGCTGAAGGAGCTGTCTGAGTTGCTCGGCTGCGAGGTGACGGTCGGTCCTCCCGGAACGCGCAGGACTGGGACCACGGCTGCAACGTTTGCTACTGAGCTGATGTCAGAGTATTGGCTTTGGTTCATGAGGTTCATGCTGAAGGCAAACGGCATGCTTCCCAGTCCACCCGGTCCTGGTCCTGTCTGGGAGAAACCGAAAGGACCGCCCAACGAGGCGTTGCCCGGACCAATGATGATTGCCCCCGGAGGCGGCGAACCGCCTGGAGGAAAGTTACCCGTAGAGAACTGCCCTGGCGTCGCGTTCATGATAGTGCCGTTTGCCGAGCGCAGCGTGCAGGTGATTTGAACCAGCGATTGGCTGCTTGCGGAGTCTGTTGTTTGAGCGAGGACAGCGTTTGTTGGAGACAGAGTCGCCAAGGCGAAGCACAGTACAGCAGCTGAGAGTAGCGTCCATCTTCTGCCTTTCGCGCTTCCTTTGAGTTGAAGCATCGCATGCACCTTCTTTAGCCCTTGAGCGAGAATGGGGAGTCTATCCTCCTGCTCTGATTTCTCGGCGGAGGAACAGCATGTAGGCGGCAACGAAGCAGATGACCATGCCGACAGCTATGGCCGTTACTTGAGGCCAGGAAGAGGCGGCGCTTTGGCCTGCTCCAGGTCCACGGAACGGGGCACCTGATGTTGAGCCTATGAAGCCGAGCACGTTCGAGCTGGATCCGCCGCCTAGTATGGCTGAGGCTGCCTCGCTGAACAGATACGACGGCGAAATGCTTTGAATGGCTGATTCAAGAGCCGCCCTGTCCTGCATCTGTCTGCCGAAGTCGATGGTCATGTTCTGAGTGAAGATTATGGTCGAGGGTCCTGTCTGATTCGTTCCGCCTTCGTTGAAACGTGCAATTCCGCCTCCCGACATGGCTGTGAAGCCTGTGGGCATGGAAACGGGCACAGCGGCACTGGCAACGACGGAAGCCATGATTGAGACTATGAAGACACAGAACAGCCACGTCGAGATGGCGGCGAGTATGGAAGATGTTGTTTTCTTTATGGCAGTCGAGAACAGCAAACTCAGAGAGAGCCAGAAAGCCAAGTACAGCAGGGTGAACAGGGCGAAGAAGGCGATTCTTGTCAGGTCTGCTCCGCTCGGTCCGAAGCCAAGCAGGGGAATGGACACGCCGACCATGATGCCTACGGTGCTGGCGGTCATCAATGCTAAGGATGCGACTCCGGCGAGGAACTTCCCGTTCAAGATGGAGTCTCTGAAGATTGGCTGAGACAGCAGGACGGAAAGGCTGCCGGTTGACCTTTCTTTGTTGATGGCGTCGAATCCCAAGGCTAACCCGATGATGGGTCCGAAGAACACCATGAGCGTGACGAAGGAAAAGCCAGCGGGGGAGCCGCTGAAGATGGAGGAGAAGCTCGCGTTGGGATTGTTCCTTATGAACGACGCCCCTTGATAGGCGGACATCGTTGAGAGCATGATGACCAGGATGAAGAGCAGGATGTAGCGTTTGCTGCCCAGCTGGTCTCCGAGCTCTTTTCTGCAAACCGTCAGAAAGTTTGCCACGGTTTAGTCCTCCTCGTAGAACCGGAGGAATATCTCCTCCAGGCTGCACTCCTTGGGTTTCATCAGCAGAATCGTCGAGTTATGTTTCGCTATGGTCTCCGAAATCTCTCTAGCCCTGTTTAAGCTCATGCTAACGGAGAGCCTGTGGTTCTCCTGATTCACTTGCGAGACGCCGTCAATTCCTGAAATCTCTCGAATCAGGTCTGGCGCTATGTCGGTTAGTTCAAACTCGATAGTTGTTTCCTGCTCGTTTGACAGACTCTTGGCCAAGTTTTCTATGGTGTCATCGGCGATGAGTCTGCCTTGGCGGATTATGAGGACCCGCTGGCACGTCTGCTCAACATCATGCAGCAAGTGCGACGCGAGAACAACCGTGAGTCTCTGCTCCTTGTTTAGCCTCTTCAGCAGTTCTCGCACTTCCTTCGTACCCTGAGGGTCCAAGCCTATGGTTGGCTCGTCGAAAAGAGCAATCTTGGGTCTCTTCATCAGGACTTCCGCGATTCCGAGCCGTTGCTTCATGCCTCGGGAGAACTGCTCGACCTTCTTGTCCGCGACTTTGCTCAGACCGACGGTTTCAAGCAGTTCGGTGGTGCGTTTCTCTCGCTCGAGCTTTGGGATATCGTTCAATTGGCCGATGTAGTTCAGGTTCTGTTTGGCGGATAGGTCCTCGTAGTAGCCTGCGCCGTCGGGCAGGAGCCCGCAGACTGTTCTGACGGCTTTTGAGTCTTTGACGATGTCGAAGTGTCCTATGGTTGCGGTTCCCGAAGTGGGTACGCTGAGTCCCATCAGCATCAGGAAAGTCGTGGTTTTTCCCGACCCGTTCTGGCCGAGAAGACCCACAATTTCGCCTTGGTTGATGGTTACGTTTAGGTGGTTGACTGCCGTGAACTTCCCGTAGTTCTTGGTCAGTTCCTGGGTTTGCACTATTGGTTCAGACATTTTCTTCTTCTATCTCCGTTTGAATTTTCTGAAGACTAAGACTAGGACAACGACGAAGGTCACAGCCACACCCACCCCGTAGATGCCCCATGATGTGGATGTGGAAACCGTGACTCTGACCTGCATGGAATCCGAGCTCGCCTGGTCGCTTGAGGCTTGAAGGGTAACCATATAGTCCCCCTGAACTGTGGAGTCGGGCGTCTTGACGGTAACAGTGAATGTGGCCGACTCTTTCGGACCGAGCGTGCCAACCTGCACGGGAGCCACCGTGTACTCCCAGTCAGACTCTGGCATGGTAGCCTCCAACACCACGCCCGTGATTGTCGAGTATCCAGTGTTGGATACGGTTGCGGTGAAAGAGGTTGAACCTCCGCTGTCCATGCTCGTCAGATACGTAGACAGAGACAACGATAGGTCATAAGCGCCGACAATCGTGGTCTTCAAGTCGATTGCGGTCAGAACTTCCCCGTTTTCTGACATAACCTGCACGGGTATGGTGTAGTTGCCGATGCCGACCGTGCTCGGAGGAGTCACCTCAAAAGTCAGAGTGTCCGAGGTGTCGTTCGCCATGTAAATCTGCGTGACCTCCAGAGAGCCAGACTTGAACACGCCCTTCCAGCCTGTCGGAAGTTCAGCGGACAGGAGAAGATACCTGCTCGTGTTGCCCACATTCTTCAAAGTGATCGTGTACTGCACGGCGTTCCCCGCCTCGACCGCGACCTCGTGGAATTTCGTGGCGATTGAGACGCCTTCCGTGACCTCTTCGGTCTCGCTGAGAGACACAGTGAGTGGAACGGTCCAAGTTTGGTTCTGAGCGTCAGACTGCGCCTTCACCAGCAGCGTGTGTATCTCTTCTGTAGCCGCAGAGTCGGGTGATGCTACCTCGACAATGAGGTTTACAACCTCGTTGCCCGCGAGAGTTGTCTCTGTCACGTAGTCGCCGCTTGCCGTCTTGACCGACGCCGTCCAGTTAGCTGGAACCGAATCCACGCTAATCTTGAACCGCATTTCGTCGCTGAACGGGTTCGTCAACGCCACCTGAAACCTCACGGTGCCTCCGACGGCTGCTGACTTCCCCGGAAACTGACAGGACAAGACGGATTCATTTGTCGGTTCAACAGCAACCGTGAAGCCCAGAGATGAAGCAGTTTTCGCCACGGCGTTAAGCGTTAGGTTGTAGACGCCATTCGCGCTGAGCGGAACGATGACCTCCAACTGCAGATTCGAGTTTGCGTTCGCCGACAGCGAAGTGCCAGTGACGACGTGACCGCTCGAATCAAGGATTCTCGCCGAGAAGTCTTTGGGAACTGAGACGGTGAACCCCACGGTTTCCGTCTCTGCGCCAGCGTTGGCGACGGTGAAGGGCAGAAGTACCTTGTGCCCCGGACTCGCCACCGTGCTAGTGACCGAAGCGGTAAGGCGTACGGCTTTTTGGAGGACGATTTCGCCGAGGATGACTTCTTGGTTCTCGGTTTTCAAAGAGACAGTCTTGGTGACTCGGCTATATCCGTCCTTGGAAATCTGGATAGAAATGCCGTTTGCCAGTGGCAACTCAACGGTAAACGACCCGTCGGTTGAAGTCTTCACGCTCTTGAGAAACGCTCCGTCGGGTGAGAAGCAATCCACGGTGACCTCGGTCATTCCGTTGTTGTTTTCGTCCACGACTCTACCCGTCACGACGGCTGAAGCCGCAGATTCGGTGCGGGGTGACACTGAAAAAGTCAGAGTCGCGTTGGTTGTGCCCATCGCCGTCACCGCAACAGTCTTCTCGACGCCTGCGGCTGCCGCTGACGGAATCGTGACCTCCAGCTGAAGCGCGAGGTTCTGCCCGGATGACAGCGAAACCCTGTTGACCTCGAAGTTGCTGTTCAAAACTCTGGCAGACCAGCCGGCAGGGGTGGAGACGGAAAAGCTGACGACTTCGCTGTCTTTGCCAGCGTTGCCGACGGTGAAGGGTATAGTGATTTGGCTTCCCACACTGGCGGTCAAGCTCAGGATTGACGCGGACAGCGACAGAGCCGCGGGCAAGGTTATCGTGCCCAAGTTCTGACCGAAAATGTCCACGGTGATTGTCTTCACGACTTCCGTGTATCCCACAGCCGTTACGTGGAGACTGTACGTCCCGAACTCAACCATTGGCAGGACAAAGTCTCCGTAAGAATTCGTTCTCGTGCTCGTGACGAGCCCGCCGCTCGGCGTGTACAGGACGACTGTGGCATCGCTGAGTCCTATGCCGTCGGCGTCGGCAACTATGCCCTGAACGGTGGTCGATTGTGACAGACCCTGCACCGGCGCATAGGTCGACAGGAGCGCCGCTGCTGAAAGGAGGCACATCAGGATTTTCATTATTGTCGTGTGTTTTCTTTTCAAACCCGCTTTTCCAGATAGTTTCAAATTCTTCATCTCACTCGCGTATCTGCTATTGAACGCTACTTTGTCTTCAGAGACAGGTGCTTGTTGCCCCGTAGATTATTAAAGACTTTTTCAGAATTGTACCCAAATCTGTTCCCAATCGGCAAGCCACGCCCGCTGAGGGAAGCGGCTAGATTTGGGAACAAACTTATTACCGTAGTCCGAATAGGTGACACCAACGTCTCTTCGCATGCGGAGTGCATAGCTAAGAATGGCAGTCAGTGCTCGCCCCCTCAAGTACGTGCTTGGATGGCTTATCGCAGGCACCCGAGGCGGCGTCACCCGCGCCGAAATAATCAAAACCATACACGAGACCCCGCAGAACGCGAACCAGCTGGCAAACACGCTCAAAGTCGACTACAAGACGGTGCGGTACCACCTGGAGGTCCTGGAGAAAAACCGCATCGTCACCTCTGTCGGCGACAAGTATGGCGCTACATACTTCCTCTCGCAGGCTATGGAGGACAACTACTCTGTGTTCGAGGAGATTCTGAAGAAAATCTGGAAAAAGTAAAAAAGGGAGACAGACGGAAGGGAAAACTATATGGACAAGAACCTCAAAATCTGGCTCGTACTCATCACAGTAATCTTGGCAATCGCAGGTTTCATGGCGGCCTTTTGGGCAGCCTACACCTTTAACCAGCCTAGAATCGTAAGTTTCCAAACCGGACCAGGAGGAGCAGTGCAAATCCAACGGGTTAACCCAGGAGACATAGAGTTTTACTACGTCGCCCGGTCCGTCGTCTCCACAATCAACATCGCCCTGCTAATCGTACTCGTTATGACGTACGTTAGCATTTACATAAAGACACGCTCCGAATTCACCATCGGACTGATGATTTTCGCCGTAGTCTTCCTCATAAAAGACCTCACCTCCAGCTCGTTCGTCGTCGGCGCCTTCGGCTTCGGCGCATTCGGCTTGGGACCGTTCGCGCTGCTTCCGGACCTGTTTGAACTCGCCGCCCTGTCCGTCCTCCTGTACCTGAGCGTCAAATACTAAGCGCTGCAGAACGTGGTGCGAACGGTTAATTAAAGCGCAGCACCAAGGATGACTAGGCGAAAGCCATGCAAACCGAACAGGTTTTTACGCGCATTCTCGTCCCAGTCGACGGCTCGTTCCCCTCTACGGTCGCCCAGGAACTGGCTGCCTTCGTAGCCAAACGCTTTTCGTCCAGAGTGACGGCGCTTCACGTCGCCACCCATGAGTATCTGGCGCAGATGGCGTCAGCCAGCCTCATGCCGCAGGAAGGCGAAGAATACGAACCCGTGAGCCCGGGCACTGGTCAGACTCCCAGAGGGATAGGCGTTCCCAAGCCCCGGGACAGCCCAGCCGCTCAGAGAGTCCTCGATGAAGTCACGCAGTGGTACCTGAGCCGAGGAGAACGCATCATCGAGGAAGCTTCCGCACGTTTCAAGGAAGAGCAGGTTCCCGCGGAAACGAGGCTGGTGGAGCACGGCGACCCCGCCAACGTGGCGTTGGAGGAAGCGGAGAAAGGAAAGTACGACCTGATTGTCGTTGGCAACAGCGAAGAAATAAAGGACACTCACCTTGGAAGCGTCGCCAAAGCCATCCTCCAAGACGCCCGAGTCCCAGTCCTCGTGGCTAGGCAGAAAACGCAGATTTCCAGCGTCCTCGCCGCAGTCGACGGCTCAGCAGCAACTGGCAAAGTCCTCCAGTACGCAGACGCCTTCGCATACCACGCAGAGGCAAAAGTCACGCTCCTACACGTACTCGAACCTGCCCCGTTCCAGACCCAGAACCTGCAGGACAAGGAAAAGGGAACACGCCTCCTTCTCAGCGCCGCTCATCAAATCCACGGAACCGTACCTGAGCAGAAGCTGGAGCAAGGCGACCCAGCCAGGAAGATTCTTGAAACCGCGAAGCAGGAAGACTCCGACCTCATCATCGTTGGCAGCCACGGGCACGGCGCTCTCCGAAGGCTAGTGCTGGGAACGGTAAGCGACCACGTCGTGCACTACGCAGACCGCCCTGTCCTCTTGGTAAGATAATCGGCTGACAGCGTGAGTTCAGGTTTTCGGAAGCGACTCTTATGACATCAGAAACCAAGGCAGAGAGAAAGCCTAACAGACTCATCCACGAGAAAAGTCCCTACCTCCTGCAGCACGCATACAACCCGGTGGACTGGTACCCGTGGAGCCAAGAAGCCTTCGACAAAGCCAAAGCGGAGGACAAGCCCATCTTCCTGAGCATCGGCTACAGCTCGTGCCACTGGTGCCACGTCATGGAAAAAGAGTGTTTCGACGACGAGGAAGTAGCCCGCCTGCTGAACGAGGCGTTCGTATGCATCAAGGTAGACCGCGAGGAAAGACCCGACCTAGACGCTGCATACATGGCGGTCTGCCAAGCCATGGGACGCAGCTGCGGCTGGCCCTTGAATGTAATGTTGACGCCGCGGATGAACCCGTTCTTCGCCGCAAGCTACATTCCCAAACACAGCCAACACAGCATGACAGGCATCGTGGACCTAGTTCCGCAGGTGATGGACATCTGGAGGCTGCGGCGAAAGGAGCTGGAAATCGTGGGCGCCGACATCCGAAGCAGGCTGGAAGCCTTCCAGAAACGCACGCCCGAGAAAGAACTCGGAAAAGAAGCGCTGGACGAGGCGTACGAGAAGCTGACGCTGGAGTTCGACGCGGAGAACGGCGGGTTCGGCGGAGCACCCAAGTTCCCGATACCGCATCACTTGCTGTTTCTGCTGAGGTACTGGAAGCGGACAGGCAAGAAAGATGCGTTAGCGATGGTGGAGAAGACGCTGCGAGCCATGAGACTCGGCGGCATCTTCGACCAAGTGGGCTTAGGCTTCCACCGCTACTCCACCGACGCCCAATGGCTCGTGCCCCACTTCGAGAAGATGTTCTACGACCAAGCACTGCTGACGCTCGCCTACGCGGAGGCATACCAGGCAACCCACGCCCCAAAATTCATGATAACCGTAAAGGAAACACTCTGGTACGTTTTGAAGGAGCTCGCGGCACCCGAAGGCGCCTTCTACTCTGCAGAGGACGCAGACAGCGAAGGCGTCGAAGGCAAATTCTACGTGTGGACGGAGAAAGAAATCCGAGACGCGCTTCCAGCCGAAGACGCCACACTAGCAACGAGAGTCTTCACAGTCAAACCCGAAGGTAACTTCTCAGAGCCTGGGAAAACGCGAAGCGGCGAGAACATTCTGCACATAGCCCAGCCTCTGGAGCAGACCGCTCAGGAACTGGGACTGACGCTGGATGAGCTCATCCTGCGAATCGGCGGAATCCAAAGAGCATTGATGGCGGCAAGAGACAAGCGAGTTCGCCCGAGCAAAGACGACAAAATCCTCACCGATTGGAACGGCTTGATGATTGCCGCGCTGGCGAAAGCCAGCCAGGTGCTCAACGACGAGCGGTACCTGCAGGCGGCAGTTAAAACTGCAGACTTCGTTCTCAGCCAGATGAGGGGCGAGGATGGCACGTTGTTCCACCGCTACGTGAAAGGCGAGAGAGCCGTCGAGGGATTCTTGGATGACTATGCTTTCCTCGCGTTCGGGCTCCTTGAGGTCTACGAGGCTTCGTTCCAGGAAAGGTACCTGCAAGCCGCCTCGCAGTTAATGGAGAATATGGTGGCGAGGTTCTGGGACGAGAAGGACGGCGGGTTCTTCTTCACCGCCAAACGCGATGAAAGCACGCTGCCGAGGATGAAGCAGGTCTACGACGGAGCCATCCCCTCAGGCAACTCCGTGGCGGCGCTGAACCTGCTGCGGCTGGCAGTCCTGACCGACAAAAAGGCTTACAGAGACCTGGTGGACAGAATCAGAGGCGTCTTCGCCGAAGAAGTCAAAGCCGCGCCGTGGGCACACACCTTCATGCTTACCGCACTGGATTTCGCGGTCGGACCCGCCTACAGCGTTATCCTAGTTGGGGACCTAGGCGAGAAGGACACGGATTACATGCTGGTGGCTCTGAGGAGGCACTATTTGCCCAACACCGTAGTTTCGCTGAAACAGCCCGGACTTGCAGGATTGGGCTACGAGAAAATCGACGGAAAAGCCACCGCCTACGTGTGCCGCGACCAGACCTGTCTTCCGCCGACTAACAGCGTGGAGAAGATGCTGGAATCCCTCGAAGCCGCATAGAGCGAAAGCAATAAATGCTCAACAGAACCAACGCAGAGTGACCCGCATGAAAAAGACGGCGTTCATCTCCGGACCCATACAGGGCATGGAAACCCAGCAGGACTACCGCCAAGCCATCAGCGAAACCTGCAGGCGCCTCGGCTTTGAAGTCATCGACCCATGGCAGAGGGAAAAAATCCTCTACAACAAGGATGAGGCGTGCTGGTGGAATAACGTGGCAGCGGAAAGCTTCGTCCAACGCGACTTGGATGACGCGGACCGATGCGACGTCATGATTGTTTACCTGCCGAGGCTTTCGGCGGGCGCGTGTATGGAGCTGTTCTACGCCAAGCGGAAGGGCAAGAAAGTCGTAGTGGTCTCCGACATGCCATGCCTGAGCCCTTGGATTGTGGTGCACAGCGACCGCATAGTCAAGCGGTTAGCCGACGTTGAGCAGGCGCTGAGGGAACTGTTTTAGCCAAGCCTTAAATGGTGCATCAAAGGTAAAGAGCGTTTGAAGGAACTGGAGGGGACGGCTTTGGTTCTTCACTTGCGCTCCGTGAAGCTCTGGGTTGCAGTAAGCTTAGCCTCCTTGTTCCTGTATAACCTGTACTGGCTCGTCGACAGCTTCATCGGCAACGGCTACCGCATCGGCTTCGGCATGGTCGTCAACGCCTTTAAAGCTCTGTTTGGTATTCAGGTTAATCTTGAGCCCATATGGATTGCGGGCCACGCCTCCTCCACGGTCGGGCTTATGGTGCGGTTCTGCGAGTTGACTCTGGCTCTGTACGTGGCGTACGTCGCGTTCCGCCAAGGAAAATCCTTGTCTGACGTGCGCGGCAAGGTTTCGGTGGTTGTCTTGTTGGAGGCTGGGTACTTCCTGTGCTTCCTGCTACCCGCGTCCATGCTTCTTTGGCTCGGGCAAGATGTGTTTGCGGCATCGTACTTCCTGCAGATTCTGCTCGTTGCGCCGCTTCTGGCTCTGCTTGCGGTAAAAGTGTGGAGGAGCGGCGCAGGCGTATGGAAGTACTTCGCGCTGGCGTTCGTCGGCTACGTTGCTGCCACTTGGGTTAACAACAACAGCCGCTGGATAGCCATGACGGATTTGTCCCCGGTGCAGCTTGCTGGCTTCGCCAATGGAACAATCTCTCTGACAATAGCGTTGGTGTTTGCCGCGGGCTGGTGCCTGACCGTCTGGCGCGGCAGGGGGAGAGCTTTGGGGACGCGGCTGTTCGGCTTGTCGCTGGTCATGCTGGGCGCGCACTTTCTCCTGTACTTGGCATACACAGTTGTGGTCAGCACTCTGAGCGCAGTCATGCTCGTTGAGGTGTGGGCTATACCACTCCTCGGGCTAGGCGCGGCTTTGCTCAGGGCGGGGTCGGATGCAGAATCTTTATCAGCCTAAAGCCTCAGAGAAAATGTGGAGTGGATTGTTTTGGCTGAGAAACACCGAGTAGTCAAGAAGAATTTTGAGACCGAGATGTGGATCGACGGAAAACAGCTGCCCCTGAACCACATGATGCAGGAAACCATAGCCAACGTCATGTCAGGCTTCTCCAAAACGCTCAAGGGCATGGACTCGGCGCCGGAGCGCATCGAGATAAAAATCAAGAAACTGGCGAAGCAAGTCGAGGTGGACGCCCACACCTACCCGTAGCCACCGAACGCTGACCGATGCGGTGCGCTGACGCATGATGAAGGGCATCTACGCTTTGGCGTTTGAAGTGGCTGCGGACACAGTTGCCGAAGTTGGCGCGCTGGGCACCGTGCTCTTCAAGAAAGGTTTCTACGTGTACATAGGCTCTGCGCAGAACGGAATAGAGCAGAGAGTACAGCGCCACATGAAAAAACAGAAGCGACTCCGATGGCACATCGACTACCTGCTAGGCAACGACGCCGCGAAAATCGTGAACGTATTCTACAAGGAGGCAGGCAGGATAGAAGAATGCAACCTTGCCAAAGAAATCGGCAAGAACGCAGAGCCCGTGCCTGGCTTCGGATGTTCAGATTGTCGCTGCACGAGCCATCTGTTTCGAGTGCACGACTTCGGTTTCGTGCACGATTCCATGAAAAGATTCTCGGCACCGGAGAAGTGGGTCAAGGAAGCCTCACATAACGGAACCAACTATAGACTCAAGAGTGGAGGGCAGCTATCATGCGAATAGCCGCCGCTGAGAATTTCAGCGCATCTGTCAACTCTGGATCAGGGAAAAACGGTCCGCAAGACAGCGCAAAGCTTTTGGGTCCCGTTCTTCACGTCTCCTAGAGATGGCTATGCCTTCGTTTCAGTGCAAAACCTGCGGCAGAAAGATTGAGGCTGATTATGAGACCTGCAACTGCACACACGCTCATAACTGTCATGAACAAAAGAACCCAGTATGCTGCGGTCAGCCCATGCTGGAGACAATGGACGACTAAAAATACCCAAGTGCAACAGTGACGAGACGAGGTCTGCGCCGTCCTCGTTTGAGAGGAGTCTTGGCAAAATCTTTTAAGAAGTTCAACCATATTCCTGAGCGGGAGGATTAGGATGAAAAAAGGCGAAGAATCTGTTCCGGCTCAAGTGCCGGCGGGCGACATGGTTAGCGCTCGTCCGCACGCAAAAGTGGGACTGAAGTTTAACCGCGTGGGAAAAGCGGGCAAAGCATTAGCCAAGCCAGTAGCAACGTATCCACCGCATCCGCAGGGTAAGTTCCTGAGTGAAGTCTTTGACATCACCACCACAGCTGCCTTTCTCGGAGTCGTCACGGTTGAGCTTTCATTCGACGGCAAGGGCCTGACCGAAGCGCAGAAGAAGAACCTGAGAATGTACCGGAACGACCTCAAGAAAGAATCAGTCTGGCAAGACGTGACCTCGTCCATCGACACCAAGAACAACATTGCCTACGGCGTGACCGACCACTTCTCGGTGTTCGGCGTTCGCTAAGCCGAAAACACCCCTTCTAACGCAAATCCACAACTTCCAGAACAAGAAGCAGAGGGCGTGCTATAAGCCGTAAGACAGGTAGAACTCGAACTCACTGCGGAAGGGAGTGCGCTATCCTCTTCAGAAAACTTAAATAAATCGCCAATGTTGGTTTAGGCTACTGAAACAACATCGGAGCGGTTGTAGTCTAGCCTGGTTTAGGACATCAGCCTGCCACGTTGACGACCCGGGTTCAAATCCCGGCAACCGCACCA
>JBHGBG010000048.1:0-19014 GCA_041946875.1 Bathyarchaeia archaeon | reverse complement strand
TTCCGCAAGAAAAGAAGGATTCAACGAAGTGAAAAACGGCGAAAAAGAGGCAAAGGCGATCAACGACTTCGACTTGCTGCTGCTCGAAACCATAGACGAAACATTGTCCTCGCTGGGAGAGAGACTGAGAAACGCCATCTACCACCACCTCGAACAGCAATTCAGCCTTCCGCGGGAAGAAATCCCGAGTCGTATAGAAGAATTCCAAGACGCCCTCGAAAAACTCTGCGGCATCGGCGCCAGACACCTCGAGGTCACAAGCATCAGGATACTTCACGCCAAACTCAAGAGTCGGAACTGCACCGACGTGACGGATTTGGGCGGCAATGAACTAACCTTCCAAGGATACATAGAACGAAAGAGACAAGACTTCGAAAAAGCGAACCAAACTATCACATTCACCCTCATACCCGAAGAAGAAAAACAACAAACGACATCGAGAAAAGCGCCTAAACGACACTAGCAAACCAGCCTAACTGACAGCTCTGCTCTCTCTTACGCATGCTGCTACTGCGTTTTTGCGCCTTGATCTTGGGTTTTGGGGTTTGCGGGAACTCTTAAATATTCCCTACGTCATATTTCTCTTTGTTCACCCACGAAGGACCACCAAAATGAAGAAACTTCTGCACACCACAGCCGCAATAGCCATAATCTCAATAGCTATAGCATGCCTCAGCATCATGCAAACTCTCCCAGCAACCTACGCAGCCCCCGCAGACTGGCAACTAATAATCACAGGACTCGTCGACCACCCGCTTACTCTCAACCTCACCGAAATCATCTCCATGCCCTCAACAACCGAAAACGCAGTGCTCTACTGCGTAGACCAGCCCAGCATCCCCCGAGCGCAGGGCAACTGGACAGGTGTGACGCTCAGAGGCATCCTGGAAAAAGCTGGCGTCCAGAACGCCACAGTAAAAGTAGCATTCTACGCCGCAGACGGATACACCACCGACCTCCCAATCCAGAGAGCCATGCAGGACGAAGTAATCGTGGCATACAGTCTCAACGGAAACCCACTGATGGAAAACCTGCGCCTCGTCACACCGGATCAATGGGGCTACAAATGGATAGCCCAAATCACAAGAATCGAACTCGTAGACTACGACTACCTGGGCTTGTGGGAAAGCAACGGCTACCCAGACCAAGCAGACGCTTTGGCACCAGCGACGCCAAACAGGTACTCCTTCTACAACCCAAGCTTCCCTCCGCCCCCTAGCTTTACCCCAACAGACGCCCCAAACACACCCACCTCCATCCCCTCACCGCTGCCCACCGCAACCCCGACCTCTGCGCCTCTTAGTTCGGCGCCAACATCGCCCTCACCATCACCTACCTTGACAGGCACTCAGATAAATCGACCCACGCCCTCGTCGACGCAGCAACCCGTGACCGGAACAGGCGCATCCACCGAAAACCCGCCCAATTCCTCTGCTACTCTGATTGTCGCTATTCTGGGAGCAGCGGTGGCCGCAGCGCTCGCCGCCTCCGCGTTTATTCTGAAGAGACGCAGCGGCAATCGCAGAATCCCTTAACAAGCAGCGTGTACTCAAACTTGAAGAGTGCAGCTACGTTAAATGCAGAAAACGCTGCCGACAGCTCCACAAGCATTGAGTTATCTAGTTTCTTTCTTGCGCAGCGGGACAGCCTTCGAGGAGCCTGCTTGCTTGTTCAAATCGCTGCTATCCTGTAGCAACTATGTCAATCGTAGGGCAGAACTTCACCTGATGTCAATCTTGCCACCGAAACGCTTGGTTTTTGCTTTTCGTTTCAAAAGAGACTTTTCCTGAACCGCTCAGACAACGTCGCAAACTCGCCGAAAGCATGAAAATTGTGATAGTCTAGCCACAGTCACACAGCCTTAAAGCCATGTTTACTCTGAATTCATCTTTAGAGTGATTCTATGAGAAAACTAAAAAACAAGATGACATTGGCGTTGTTAACCACACTAACACTCTCGATGCTAATAGGAACAATCCAGATACAACCAGCCAGAGCAGCTTTACCCCTTAACCCACTCACAATTCCCAAATACGTCACACCCCTTGTCGACAATATCCCTGTCTATCAGCCTACAAACGTCACTGTAGGTGGCGTCACCGTGAGGCAAGACTACTACGTCAACGTAACGCAGTTCACGGAGCAAATCCTACCAACGACATATCCCAACGGCACGGCAACCGGATGGGGCCCCACCACGGTCTGGGGCTACGGAGGCGTATGTTATAACGCACTCACAGGCGTCAGTCTTGGCTACTTCAGGAACTCGCCATCAGCCACATTCATAGCCACCCGCGGCATCCCGACCAAGATCACGTGGGTCAACAACCTCACAGACCCTATCTCCGGTGCCCTGTTGAACTACCTGTATCCTGTGGACCCAACAATTGACATTGCTAACCCCAATAATATACCAATGGACCTAGCAATGCAGCAAGCAATGGCTGGTCTGGCACCGCCATTCCCGCCAGGCTACAACGGTTCAAGCTATAACTGGGGAAACGGCACGATAGCGAACCCGAACGGTTGGAATGCGATGTCTCCAGTTCCTATAGTGACGCACGTACACGGTGCTGAAGTATTCTCAGGCAGCGACGGCGGACCTAACGAATGGTTTACACCGAACGGTTTACATGGCGCAGACTATTACACTTATGAACCGACTTACCCCAACGCTGCAGTCTACTACTACAACAACACTCAGGAAGAATGCACAATATGGTACCATGACCACGCAATGGGACTAACACGCATAAACGTGTTCTCCGGACTCGCGGGATACTACTTAGTCAAGGACCCAGCTAACACGATTGCACCTCTCCTCCCAACGGGAGCAAACGATGTTCCACTCGCAATCCAAGACAGAAGCTTCTACGACAACGGACAACTAAAGTTTGATGTGGACCCGCCACCAAACCCCAACATGCACCCGTACTGGGTTCCCGAATACTTCGGCGACACCATGATGGTGAACGGAAAAACTTGGCCATACCTCAACGTCAGACAACAAGTCTACCGCTTCAGGCTACTTGACGGCTGCAACGCCCGCTTCCTGAACCTCAGCTTCTCAAACGGCATGAACTTCACCGTCATCGCCAGAGACCAAGGCTACCTCAAGGCACCAGTCAGCGAAAAATCGATACTGATGGGTCCAGGCATGCGTGCAGAGATACTGGTCAACTTCACTGGCTTGCCCGCAGGCACCAACATCACGTTGCTGAACGACGCGAGCGCACCCTTCCCAGGTCCAGGAGTAATACCTGACCCGAACACCGTCGGACAAGTCATGCAGTTCAGAGTCGTAGCCAGCGTAGCAGGTCCACAGAACGTCCTACCAGCAATCCTCAACCAAGATTTTGCAGGGGGATTCCCGACACTGCCAGCTGCAACAGTCACAAGACAACGATTGCTGACGCTGAAAGAAGTCATGGGCATGGGCGGACCATTGATGGTGACGCTTGACGGACAGCACTTCATGAGCCCAGTCAGCGAACTGCCAGTAAACGGAACAACGGAAACTTGGATGATTGCCAACCCCACCGCTGACGCACACCCAATGCACTGGCACCTAGTATCGTTCCAGCTCATTTCACGGCAACCCTTTGACGACGTAGGATACTCAGCCAACTGGACAGCCATCAACGGCAATCCTCCGTTCACTAAGCCAACCATAAACGTCGGCAACCTCAGCGCGTTCTTCACAGGACCCGCTGTTGGACCCAATCCTGACGAGCAAGGCTGGCTGGACACCGTGACGATGTACCCAGGACAAGTGACGACGATTAGAATAAGGTACATGGAGCAGAACGGCGCGGCGTTTCCATTTGACCCAGCGGCTGGTCCAGGATACGTTTGGCACTGCCACATCGTGGATCACGAAGACAACGACATGATGCGCAGACAAATAGTCATCCAGCCATCACAACTGCCGACATTGGAAAACGTAATCCGAACCTCAGCAAACCAAGTCCAATACAGGAGCTTCAACTACGTCACCAATACATGGAACACACTAGCCACTCTACCAGGCGGGTCTGTTGACACTCCAGCGTCGGTCATCGCGAACGGAAACATGTACTTCGTCGTCAGAGGCGCAGCTGGGCAATCTCTGTGGTTTGGTTCATTAAACCTCACCACGAGTGCGTTCTCAGGATGGACCTTGTTGGATGGCGCAGCTGCATCAGCACCCGCTCTCACGACAAACGGAAACATCTTGGCATTAGTATTGCAAGGATACAGCACAGGAATATACTACCGAACCTACAACCTAACATCTCAGGTGTGGACAGCTTGGCAAACATCAGTGACCGGAGCAACAAGCGATAGACCAGGAGCAGTCCTAATAGGAGACATGCTCCACCTAGCCGTTCGCGGATACCACCCGACCGTCGCCGCAGGAAACAATACGCTATGGTACGGACAAGTGAACGTGACAAGCAACGTGTTCACAGGATGGACTGCATTAGCCGGAGGAACCCCATCGGCTCCAACGCTCGTTCAGCTGCAGTCAACTAACGCACTAGAACTCGTCGTCAGAGGCGCAGACAACCAGATATGGACAAACCAATGGGACGGCATGGCCTGGCTAGGCTGGACCGCACTGCCATCAGGCGCAACTGTCAACAGCCCAGCAGCCGCAATAGTCAACAACAACATCTATTTCGTAGCCACCGGGGTAGACGGCACAACACTCTACTACAGCTCAATGAACATGGTGCAAGGCACAGCAAGCTTCACAGGCTGGACAGCGATAACGGGTACAACTCCATCAGCGCCAATTCTCACGCGTTAGGCACCACCGACCCCCCTTCCTTTTTTAAAGGAAAAACCACACAGCCAGTCGAGAAGAACTCCCACAACTTTCTTCTTTTTTCTTTATACCCTTAACCCAGTTTTTCGTCAGAAAATAGAAAGACAAGTACCAGAACATTACTTTTCCGCGCAAATCGACCTGTCAGATGATCATGCAGACCTTCCCGTCGCGACTCCACGGCTACCTGCATTAGTACAGCATTAGTACAGCCTAAAGGCTAAAAACCAACCGGGCAAAGGTTCACTTAGCCTATGCAGCCTATAGCACTGCGGTAGTTGTGGTTTTGACGGGCAGAAAACGTTTCCACTTGTTCTTAAAAAGATTCAGGGATTGTAGGTATCTCTGCGAAGACGTATCTTTTTGGAGGCTCTGACCCAGTTGGCAGCTGGTTTGCATAGCAAGCACGTCTACACCAAGTTGAGCAGCCTGCATACAGAAATCAGCCGCGTAGAGATAGCGGCCGAAGCGCTCATCAAATGAAAGCCCCTGCCTAAAAACTTCAGAGTGCACTATCAAACACGCGTCGTCCAGAGTCTGCACAAGCGCGTCCTTTGCTAGGCGTTCTCCGACGAACGAACCATCACCAACTCCTACTCTGCCCAACAGTTCTGGTCGTCCCCAATGGGCGCCTATTGGGCCGTAAACCGCGTCCACTTCCTTTCCGTGCAGTCGGAGATGCAAATCTTCCAAGAGTAAGAAATCCGAACGGCAAAAAACAAACCAAACATCTTCGTTCAGATGCTCTCTGACGAAACCGTTGAAAAAAGAGAGCAGTGAAGACTCCTGTGTATTCTCAATCACAGCAACGTCAGAGGAGGAAGCATAGGAGCCAGAATGGAAACGCTGGTTGGAGACGCTTTTTCCATCACCGCCGACAACGAACCTGACAGCGGAAGAACCAGTCTTCAAAGGATTCTTCTTCATCCAAGCCTCTATCTCGAAAGGCGTGCGTGTTCTCGCGTTTGGGTCGATCCTTTCAAACCGCTTGAGTGCCTTCCAAGGCAGATTTCGCTGCAGCGCAATAGGCAGAGCCTGAATAATCTTGAAACCTACACGATGATCGAATGCCGTAACGAACTGAGAGCTTCTAACGCCAAGGTGAATTGCCGCGTTATTGAACCACTCTTCATCCAAGAAATTCACGTGATGAGGCAACTTTGCTCCACTCCCCAGCTTGTGTGGACAACGCACGACCACTTTTTTCCGTGAAACCCTAAGCATTTCGCCTAGCATCAGCAAGGGATTACTCACATGCTCTATCGTATGACTCGAAAACACGACGCTGAAGGAGCCATCCCGGAAAGGCAAGTGCGCCGCATCAGCCACCACAAAGTTGGGTATCTTACGAGGACACATATAGACACCTTTTGTCTGACTGCCAGTATGCGGATTGAAACCCTCGCCCAAAAAATCAACGTTGACGTCGCCTCTGGGACTCATGCCACAACCAACGTCCAACGTACAAAAATGCACACGGCGTCCTTCACTCACAGTCAGGACACTCCTGCCTTCCTTCTCCTTGAAAGAGCGTAAAATGCAAATGCCAAACCCAGAGCTGAAGCAACAACCACGTTCAATGAGATCATCTGAAGAGAAAGCCATGGGATTGACGAATACAGAAGCACCGGAGGATGACCCACATAAAGACTACTTGCTGAGGAACTGACAGAACATCTGCCTGAAACGAACATCGCGGCAGTCGTACCGATGCTCTCATCCAAGACCTTGAAGGCAAAGTCGCCCGAAGCCTGGACCTTGACGCCGCGAAGGAAGGGAGTCTCAGCCCCGCCGAAAGAGAAAGACCAAGCGTTCTCCATGGACACCGAACCGTTAACGCAAACCAAAGGGTTTTTCACTTCTAAGATGGAACCAACTGGAATAACAGTCCTGTTTCCATCAGTAGATAGAACCTCAGCGTCCTCTTCAAATCTGAAAGCTGCATAAGGCCCTCTGCTGTTTTCCACCATTCTGAGACTCCGCGACATAACAGATTCGATACCACTCAGCACAACTCGGGAGGCGTTATGTGGAATGTCAAAGAAGTACGCTCCATTGGCACGGATAGTGGTCAATCCTTCGAAAGAAGCTTGGCCGAAGATCATTTGGCCGGGCGGTGCTGGCGAGCCCCACAGAATTGGCGTATGAACCATTTCGAAGTTATCTGCTTCTGGCAGCAAGGGACGCAGTATAAGTCCTAAGTCCCAAAACAAACTGTCACGAGACCTTTCTTCGGTATTCCTCATGTTCGCAACGTAGTCTCCCAGCGAAATGACGGTCAGATAGCCTTCGCCAACTTGACCAGTATAAACCGACGGCAAAGTTTTCTGTTGCACGAATGATGAATCCTCGGCAAACTCTGAGAACTCTCCTTCCTCTGTGCTGGCGAAGACTATGAGACGGCCACCCTTCCTTATCCAGTCCATATAGTCAAACTCATTCCACAAAGGGGTGCTCACCAACTTCATCGACTTTAGCTCGAACCTTGCTTCGGCGCCGTACGTTCTAAGCGCTATACTATCCACTCGTTCGTCTGTTCCAAGCGAATCATGCCGGACAGGTTCAGGCGAATAACCTGTGATAGATGAACCGTGGCTCTCGAAATCGAAAAGGTCGATGCATTGGGTGCGAATCGTCTCTGATTTTCCGAGGTAAATATAGTGCCACGCACCTATCGAACTGTGCAGAAGCAGCCAGAGGTCAGATCCAGAACTCGCGTTTGGAGTCGCCCAACTAATTGCCAAATGAGGAAACTCGGTCATTGAAACAGCAGGGTTCCCAATAATCAAATCATGGTTTTCGGCAGAGGCGGATGCTGTGAAAACAAGAGTGTCTTCCGCTCGCTCAGAAGTGCCTTCCATCGATGTGATTTTGCTGCTCGAAGAGAATTCCCAACCAGTTCTGCCCGTGTCCGAAGGCAGAATTAGCACATTAGCATTCAGTTGGGAAGGATCATTCGGGTCAAAGACGGTATAGGAAATGTTGGAGAGAGCCACGGACTCTGTCGCGTAATAGACGAAATCATCCTGCATTTCAAACGGGTAAACCAGGCCTACCCTAGACTCTTCTGAAGGCGGGTTAAACTTGCGCACTTGATAAAGCTCAGTGCCGTCGTTCACACTAACTGGCGAGAGATTCTTGAGCAAATGATTGCCAATATAGCCAGCGTTTGCAGAACTATTTTTCTCGACGAGCAAATATTGCACGGACTGATCTTGAAAAACTCGGAAAACCGAAAGTGGGTTGACCGAGTTGAACAACGCGCCGTTCTGATAATCTGAAAGAGTTCGCACTCCGGCGAGGGCTGCCAATTGATTGGCCCTCTGACTTGAAGACGCAACGGAGAAAATCTCCCGAGACGCTTCAGCGCTCAAATAGTTTAGAAGTCGTTCATCACCCTTGCCGATACTGATTTCGGTTCCAGGGTCAATGTAAGGACCTGGCTTCGCTTCCCAGAAAGCCACTCCCATCACCGAAGAAAAAGAGCCCACCAAGAAAAAGCCTGTTATCATCATGGCGAGAACTGGTTTCCTGAAAGCGGTCTTCTTAATCTGTCTCACTTGCCCAATCAGCCTAACAATCACGACCGCAGCCACGCCCGAGGCAAACACAAAAATCCAAGAGGCGAGATGACTTGAGCGCCCTACGTTGAACCACCCAAAGAGCTCAGCGATGATGATGAGCCATAGGACGGAGAACAACGAGAACCGCACAAAAGGTGAGAGGCGACGTCTATTCAGAGCCCAGCCGACAACCGGCAAGATTGACAGAACACCAACAATACCTAGCGCTGCTGGATAGTGAAACAAAGGAAAATAGTCCCAGAAAGGCCAAATCGGTAAGTAACCAAGAAAGAGGGTTTCAATCAGAAGCGACAGAAGGAAGAAGTGCAGTAGCGCAAAGGCGACTGCGAACCGCAAATTGGAATTGACAATTTGAATTCTGTTCCAGAATGCAGAAAGCCCCGACGCGATTAGGTTTTTCCGAGCAAAAACGCCGACAATTCCCAGCAGGCCGAGCAGGAACCCGACGTGAATAGGGAGCAGGGTGAAATCAGCATAATACCCCAAAAGAGCCCCTGAAAGATTGGCATACAACCCCACGCCCAACAAGCCGACGAGGATTGAAATCCCCTCTAGAATCAACCGTCGAGTCTGTTTTCGCTCCATCAAAACGTGCAGCGCAAAAAAACCATAAACCAGAACCACACCTTCCTGAACATAGCATGCGTAAGCCAAGAAAGTCGTCACCGCGATAGCAGGGTAGCGGAATGCTGGGTCTATGCGTATGTCGCTGACTAATGCTATTGCCACGAGTGCCGCTCCCAAGCCAATAACAAAGAGTATGTGGTCGAAACCGAAGGTGCCAAGTTGGTAGATCACCCCAGCAAGATGCGATGTCCCAACATTGTACAGTAATGAGTTCACATCTGAGCCGCCCGACGTTACGACGTACACCCAGTCAAACCCTGAAAACGTCAGCCAGATGACTGAAGCTACAATGGCGAATTTCCTGCTTCCGGAAAGCCTAAGCACGGCGGTTTTTAGAGCCAAGGTCGTGAACACGATAGAAGCCGAAACCATGAGAAGGAAACTCATCAAATGATAGCTGTTTAGGGAGAAAGACTGAGAAAAGAAGGAAAGCATGAAGTATGGATAATACATCGCATAGTTCGACAAGCCATGCGAGCTGATGAACGTGGCATCTGAGAATACGCGCCATAAGTCCCCTCTCAGACCGAAGTTTTGGAAATAAACCAGAAACGAAATAAGAGCCGCGCACAAGAGAACGATCAACGTGAAAACAGATTCCTTATTCAGGGACAGCGTAAAAACGTCGCCTTGTCCATTCGGAATTTCTGGGCGAATTCTTCTGAAACGGACTTTAGCGGCGATGAAAAACGCCAATGGAATCATATAGAGCACCAGTGCAACATTTCTTGTCAAATTCAGCAACCCGATGAAGGAAGTGTAGGTAACGCTGAGCAGAAAAGACAGCAAGAGGTTCAAATCACGCGGAACCTTAACCAGCGTCTGTGCCGCATTCATGAACAAGTATCCGGGTAGAAACGCTGTCATCAGCAAAGAAGAAACCAAAACTATCCAACCTGAAACCGACAAATCAGTGTACGAGAGAAAAACCGAACCAGAAGAATCGAGGGCGAAAATTAAGGCGACCATAAGTCCGTACAAGGCAATGGTCAGCAGGCTCAGCTTCGGCAATGCGGCGTGGAACAATCGAGGGAGAAATCTGAGGTTCGGGCTGGTTGTAGTATACAGATACAGAGTGAACGATAAGATACAGACAGGAATCGATACGTACCATAAACTACCCAGAAAGAACCAAGACACAACAAATATCGGAACAGTCGACAGCCCTCCTAAGAGCAGGTTAGCTGCTAGACGCCGATACTTTGGTGACATGTTAATCAACTGAACTACCGTCGCAGATAGGTTATCAGGTTATTTCCTCGAGCAAACCAGAGACTAAATGTGCAATTTTTTTCAGGGAGTAGTATTCGACCGCCGTCTCTCTAGCGGCTTCGCCCACTCTTCTGCGAATGTCTGAGTTCATAGCCAAGTTTTCCAAGGTCGATACCCAGTCTTCAGCGTTCTCGGTCAGAAAACCGTTGATGCCTTTTCTGATGACATATCGATGTTCGCCCACGTTGCTCGCAACGACAGGCTTACCCAGAGACATGTATTCTATCGCTTTCATCGCGCATTTTGCGCGGTTCCAGATGTTGTCAGCCAAAGGCGATATGCCGATATCTGTATCCTGCAAGTATAGGGGGAGCTGATTGTAGGGAATCCATTCGTTTGGACCGAAAACTGTCTTGACGTTTGGTATTCGGAAGTAGTCGTGAATGAACGGGCTACCTTCAGTTCCGAGTAACCTTAGGGTGAAAGGGCATTTCTTTCCCAGCTCCTCGAGAACAGGCTTGATCGGTGCCAGATTTCTGAAGTGCCCGCGAGCGGAACCATGCCAACCTATCACTAGTTCTCCACTGCGTCTCCCTGAATGACTCGAATGGGGAGCAAACAAGTCAGTGTTAACTGCAGAAGGCACCAGAAAAGCCCTCTTGTTGAGCAACCGAGCACGAGAAAGAAGCATGTGACTCCCAGCAAAGACCGCATCTGCAAGCTTCAAACACAAATCGCAAACGAGCGGAAAAGTTAAGAAAATAGCGTCATCAAAATCGAAAACAACCTTCTTGCGAAGATTCTTAGCGAACAGGTAGATAGGCAGAAAGGACGGCTCAATCAGAAGGCGCCGAGACGCTTGTATTCTGTGAAAAATCACTACATCAGAGTTCATGATAGCGGTCTTATTCCTTCCAACCTGTTTGCCAGAGACGTAGGATATTTCGCAGTCGTAACCGAGTTCGGCTAGTTTTGCAGCCACGTTAGTCACTCTAACCACTGAAGAAGGACTGGCTTTTCCCTCTTCCTGAAGAACACCCGAATTGCCGAAGAACAGAACCCTCAAGCTAGCCTGCCATCTCGCTCCATTCTTTGCGCCGCATCGCCAAGGCTTCCGCGTAGACGGCTTCCGTTTTCAGAATTGCTTTGTCCAAACTGTGCTCTTCGGCCGACTTGCGCGCGTTCTGACCCAGTTTCTTACGTAGACTCTCGTCGGAGAGGAGCATCAAGAGGGCATTGGCCAACGCCTCCGAATCTTTGGGTGGCACCAAGATTCCATCCACGCCGTCTGTAACGAGACCATTCACACCCGAAATATTCGAGCTGACAACCGGCAGACCGCTAGCCATGGCTTCCAGCAGAGCCAACGGCATGCCCTCCCTGAGAGATGGAAAAGCGAACACGTCTCCTGCTGACAGAATCCTTGCAACTGCGGCTCTGTCGAGGGAGCCCAGAAAAGAAATCTTGCTGTCCAGTCCATCGCGGCGCGCAAGGTTTTCCAGTTGCTGCTTCTTGTTGCCATCTCCGACCAAGAGCAGTTTTGCGTCTGGATGAGAAGCCACGACCTTTTTCATGGCATCCAGAAGATATGTCAAGCCCTTCTCTGGGACTAGCCGTCCCACCCAAACTATCGTCTTGGAAGGTTTTGACGTTGCTGGCTTAAACAGGTCCGTGTCTGCTCCGTTGGGCACAACTGAGACTCGGGCATAGCTACCAACCGTTTTTGCCACGTTGGCAGCATCGCTGCTGTTGAGACAGATTATTCGAGTTGAATTCTTGAAGATGGATTTCCCGAATAGTCGAATGTAGACCTGTTGCAGTTGACTGTAGAAAGCACCGCGACTTGCCACAAACCCATGGACAGTCAACACAGCGGGTATTCCAAAGGAACGCGATGCATGGGTCGCTTGATAGCTGCAGAAAAACAGGTGAGAGTTGATGTGAACGACGTCAGGTTTGATTTCTCTTATCCAGCGCCCCACGTCTCTGAAGATGGGATAGGGTATTCCGGTCAGAAGCAAAATAAAATCCCACGACTGGGCAAAATATACGTCTATTCCTTGGCTCATTTTGGAAGGAATCGAATCGCGTCTTCCGAGCAATACACTTACCTTGTGACCCCGCTCTCTGAATTTCTGCAGGATTTCAAAAGCGGCTCCCGGGTACTCCAGATAAGCCCAGACAAAAAGGATATGCAAGATTCATCTACCGATTGTTGACGAAAAGGGTTTGCAGTCTCATCGATTCAGCCGTGGAGAGGCTCAGCAATTACGTACGCTTCTCTTGACGTTTGAAGTGCATAAGGGATTCTGTAGACGAGGCAAAGGTAATCCATGCTTCTAAGGAATTCCGCGACTTCCTTCAGTTCTGTCGGATAATGGTAGGAGGCAATTATCAGCCGCGGCTTGTGAGTCGCGAGAGTCTGCTTGGCACCCTCAAGGACCTTCAGTTCATATCCCTCAGTGTCAATCTTTATGACGCTCGGTACAGTCTTCTCGTTCTCGACGACTGAGTCTATTCTTCTTACGGCTGTTTCGGAACCTGTCTTTGTGCCGGAGACTCGTGTCCTGCCGTGACCGTAGTAATTGTTCAGAAAAAGGGAGCCATCCTTTTCCCCTAGGGCGCAGTTTATGGTTTTCACGTTTGTGGCTTTGTTGTAGCCGATGTTCAGCGAAAGAAATGCATAGTTGTACGGGTCTGGTTCAAAGGCAAGCACTCTTGCGACATGCCTTGCGACCCTTAGGGTGAAGAACCCCATATGCGCACCTACGTCAAAAACGACATCGCGAGCCTGTGGTTTGTACGGATGATATACATCTCTCAGGAAAACGTCATCGAAGTTTGGGTCTTCGCGGCTGGGGAAGAACATAGTTTTTCCGTCATACTTTGCCATTCTTAATCCATGCTTCAACACCACGCCGTGAGGAATCGAGCGGATTGAGTACATGTGATCTAGGAGCCGGTGATTCTTGGTTAAGCCATAAGCAATCATGATTGGACTCAGAACGGGATAGGTTACGCATCGTTGCAGGGCGGTCCTTGCGGCGATCCTCACAGAAAATTCTCCCTCAGAAACTTGAACAATATCTCAGAACCAGAAGAATGTTTTCCAGATTGGCAGTCAACAAAGTTGCTGATGTTTCCTCTTCTCTAGGAAGCCAATTTGTCATATACGCTCGTTAGTCTGCTCGCTGAGCTGTCCCAATTGAACTTCGTTCTTACCAGGTCCAGCCCATTGCTCCCGTATTCCTGCATGGTGTCGGGGTCATTGACCAGACTCGTAACCGCTTCTCCGAAGTCTTTGGGGTCATCTGAGGTCAGTACTCCTACTCTTTCGTTTCTTATGAGTTCGCTCCAGCCGCCTATGTCATTGGCGACAACGGGTAATCCCGCAGAAAGGTAGCTAAAAAGTTTTGCAGGGGTTCCCATTTTTCTTGCCGTATCTCTTGACGAAGGCAGAACTCCAACATGGCAGGTCGAAAGGAACTCGTCCACCATCTCGTAGTTGTTGTACCAGAAGTATGACGGAGCAACCTGGATTTTTTCCGCCAGTTTCTTGATGTCTTTCAAAGCTTCGCCTTTGTTGGTTACGTAGAAGCGCAGGTTGCCTTCGCGACTCTTTGCGAAGAGCATGCTTTCGATGAAAAGATCAACGCGTTCTCTGTAGGCAACCAAGCCTGCGTACGCAATCTTGATAGGTTTGGCTCGTTGAGATACGGGTTTTTTCCTAGAACTGACCTTTCCTCCTGGCGGCACGACCGTAATCCTTCGTTGATCCATTCCATAGTTCTTCACTATGTAATCGCGCATCGCATCGCTAACGACAACCGTGTGGTCAGTCGCGCCCAGCAGCTGCTGGGTTCTCTTCTGCATGGACAGATAGTTCTCGCTTTTTCTCTCCAGTATACCCGACGCGACCAGTTCTTCAGAGGAAATGTTGTGAACGTCGACGACCAGAGGAAGGTTGGTCTCCTTCTTGAGGTAAATGCCCAGAGGGAGGGCTGCGTCTTGTTCAATCTGGATTATGTCTATACCCAGTTTCGTGAGTTTTCGCGCTATTTCCATAGCCAATCTGTTGACTATTCTTCCTGACTGAATATGGGAGTTGGAGAAGAGGTCTGGGAAGAATCGGCTGTAGTAAAGCGTTCTCGTAAGTTGATAGAGCGCCTTCGACAAACCGGGCAGACTGAGCATCGGAGTTGCTGATACGACATGCACGTTTGGAGCCATGTCAAAAGACCGTTCGTACGGAGTGAAGATGTAGGATTCCACGCCCGACCGCCCCATGCTGAGGGCTAGCTGTCTGATTCTAACCACGGAACCCATGGATTCCGAGAACGGATGCATGAAGACTAATGCAACTCTCATCTGTATTCACCGCCGTGAGTTAATTCATCGGAAAAATGCTTCACAAAACGAAGCCCCATGGCTACGGAGAACGTCAGAGCTCCGAGCAATGTGAAACTCAGGGATACCAGTGCAATATTGGTTAGAATGTAGTGGGCCTCCGCATATGTCTGCCATATCCAAGCTCCAAACAATGCCCCAATTGAGAGGAAAGCTATCCCGGGCAGTGCCAGAAAAGTGAGCGGACGTTTTCTCATCATTAGTTTGAGGAGAGAAGCGACGACTCCTAGCCCGTGCGTGAACGGATTCTCTTTTGATGTTTTAACATTTGGCGCTACCTTATACTTGCACGTACTCGGAACCTCACAAATTCTCAGACCTTTGTTGCTGGCATCCAACAGAATTTCGACGCTCGCACCCATACCTTTCTCGGAAACGTGAATGAGCTCCAGTGCGGACCGATTGTACGCCCTTAAACCGCTTTGGGCGTCGCTTATGTTCCTTCTTGTGACTGCGTTTAGCATCTTTGTGATCAGCCTCACACCCGTTTTTCGGTAGAGAGGCATCTCATCGGTTCCTTCTTCATCCATGAATCTGCTACCAACGACTATATCCGCCTCTTTCGAAGCGAGGGGGTTCAGGAGTCGAGGTATTTCGGCAGGGTCATGTTGTCCGTCAGCATCTAAGGTAACCAGAACATCTGCATCCAGCGCGCGTGCGCATCTAAGGAGACTCTGGATTGCGGAACCGTAGCCCAAGTTTTGAGAATGCTTGACAACGCTGGCACCTAAGCTCTCAGCGATAGATGCCGTTGAATCCGTTGAGCCGTCATCACACACCACAACAGCATCAGCAAACTGCCGCGCCCGACGTACGACTTTTTCAATCGATGCTTCCTCGTTGAATGCCGGAATGCCGATGACGATGAAGGGGTTGAACTCAAAGAATGCTTCGCTCTCGATGATGAACCGTTCTCTCTCAACTTCTACCAATTATGGGACCTCCATTCGCAACTCGTTTCTGACAGGGGACGGTTGAAACAAAGGGAACCGCGAGAACTATGGCTTGGGCAGACTCACCCATGAAGAAGGCTTTCATTGAACCGCCATCTCCTCCCTTTCTCGGTATTCCTCGATCATGGTTTGCAGTCCGTCTCTGAGCGCGTAGCTAGGCCTGTAGCCCAGCAAGCGCCGCGCTTTGTCGGTGTCCGCAAACATGTGGTTGACCTCGCCTGGCCGTCTATCTAGGAAGACGAGGTCCGCAGACCTGCGTGAAACCTTCAGAATCGCCTCTGCCAACTCCTTGACTGAGGTTGGCTTCCCGTTGCCCAGGTTGAATACTTGACCGTACGCGTCACTTCTCCTCGACGCTGCCACTATGGAGCGGGCAACGTCGAAAACGTGGACAAAGTCTCTTGTCTGGGAGCCGTCGCCATAGATGGTCAGAGGCAGACCCTTCTCGCAATGGTCGAGAAACTTGGGAATCACACCGCCGTTCTCGTCTGTGTCTTGTCTGGGTCCGTACACGTTGAAGAGGCGGAAGACCGCTGACTTCAAGAGTTTCTCTTCGTGAAAGCCCATGCAGAACCTCTCGGCGGTGAGCATGGACTCTGAATAGGGTGAAAGGGGGTTGACCAGATTGCTCTCCTTCACGGGCAGCTGTGTCGGGTCACCGTAAACCGCGCAGGTGGAGACGAAAACGAACCTTGGTACGTTAGCTTCGACAGCTGCGGTGAGCAGATTCACCGTTCCCCCCACGTTGACGTCGAAGGTCAGTTCAGGGTTGCTGAAGGAGAAGGAGACATTGGTTATGGCGGCGAGGTGAAAAACTGTGTCCGTATCTCGCAGCGCCTGAACGACAAGGCCGGCGTCTCTGATGTCGCCCTTGACGAACTCGACTTTGCTTGATTCTACGTGTTGCTGGATGTTCGTCAGTTTGCCTTTTGACAGGTTGTCTATGACTCTTACTTGGCTCCCTTCGGCGACGAGTCTGTCAACGATGTGGCTTCCTATGAAGCCTGCGCCACCAGTCACCACTGAACGTGTTCTTCTTCTAGACAAGTTCATGCCTCGGTTTTTCAGTCGACTCAGGGAGTTTTCCTGTTACAATGATGCTTCTTAGATTGAAGTCAACCATTGATTTTCATTACCGTTAAGTACTGCGCGAACTCTGCGTTGTTCATCCATTCCCAAGCGCGTTTGTTTCCCCATTTTTGGGCTAGTAGGCTGAGCTTGCGCGACAGGGGGATACCGATTTCCCTGATGGCGAGCACAAACTTGCTGTTCATGAACGTTTCAAGTTTCCCTGTAACTGCTAAGATGCATCGGGCTAGTGTTGGACTGCGAATGCTGGCTCTAATTTTGATCGTTAAATCAAAAAGTACTCTGTCTATCCGTCGCAGGGCTTTGAACCACACGCCTTGGCGCATGGCTTTCAGTTTGAGTCTCTTCAGTTGGTTGTTGCCAAGGAAACCGAAACTGCTAATTTGTGGGAACTGCTCAGACACTTGATTCGACCTCAAGAAGGCAAACCTAACATTGACTTGCCTACGATTGGATAAAAGGGTATGTTGTAACATGCATGAAGCCACAAGTGTAAACAGATGAAGACGTGAAAACGTAGTCTCCATGGAGAAACGAGCAGTTGCGCATTCAATATGCGGGCCAAAATCATGATGGAATAGTCTTTGACCGTGAAGCCATGAACAGAAACCTGTAGGAATGCAGCTGATGCTCGGTCTGCGGCTTGCGGTTGTTCTGCACAGGTTTTCAGCAAAAGAAAGGAAAACAAATCACGTCTGTTTTAGTCAAAATATGCCCAATTTGTTTTAATAAGAGAGTTTCACTTAGCATACCCAGCCAGTTAAGAGGCACACCCTGAAGATGCTGATTACAGAGGTTATACTGGAGAATTTCATGAGCTACGAGTACGCTAGGGTAGCCTTTAAGCCAGGCGTTAACCTCGTTGTTGGACCCAACGGCGCTGGGAAATCCTCGCTTCTGCTGGCGATTTCGGTGGCTTTGGGGCAGAGTTACACCGAACGCTCCAAAAAGCTTAGCAATCTCATTCGGTGGGGAACGGACCAAGCCCGCGTGACCATAATTTTGGACAACAGCAGGCAGGGCGGCAAACGTCCCGTGCCTAAGTATCCCAAGGACCAGATTTTCCTCAGCCGATTCCTCCGCAGAGACGGACAGTACTGGTTTGAGCTGGAGAACCGCGCCGCCAACAAGCAGGATGTCGAGCGCCTGCTGGGCAGGTTCGGCGTGGACCCTGACAACATGCTCATCATCATGCACCAGAACATGGTGGAGCAGTTCACAGTCCTCAGCAACGTGGAGAAGCTACGAATGGTTGAGGCGGCGGTGGGGTTGGAGCCCTTCCGCGAAAACGTAGTGCAAGCAAAGCAGAAGCTGACGCGCATCCTCAGCCAAGAAGAGTCGGTGGGCAAACTCCTCGAGTCGGCGGAGCAGACCCTGAACTACTGGCGCGAACAGTACGACAAGTACCAGGAAAAGAAGCAGCTTCAGACTAAGAGGCGTTTCCTAGAGCGCGAGTTGGCGTGGGCAGAAGTGGAACGCCGAGAAAGCGCCGTCCGAAGCCTTGAGGCGGACAGACAGAAACTGCAGGAAGCGTTGACCCGCCTTGAGAAAGAGGCAAGAACCGCCGCCGAACAAGTTCAGAAGGACTGCGCAGATCAAAATAAATTGAAGCAGGAAAACAAAGCAGCTCTCGCCAGTCTGCTGGGCTTTGAACGCGAAATCGCCCGCGAAGAATCAACATGTGCCATGGCAGAACAGTTGCTTAAAGAAGTCCAAACCCTCGAACCAGTATTCCAAGACCCAGACAGAACGAGCCACCTCAAGCTGCTTAAGACCGAAAATCTGAAAGAACTCGCAGCCACTTCTCAGAAGCAGCTCTCCGAGGCTAGGGAGAAAGCGAAAGAGTGCCAATCAAGAATGCACGAATTGGAAGAGGCTATAGACAAAATCACAGGCGCAGTCGTGGACCTCAGAATCCAGATAGCACTGCTTGAGTACCGAAAGGAGAACGCCGCCACTGACCTGGCGAGAGTGGAAGCAGACCAGAAATCTGCCAAAGCCAGCTTAGACGCTGCGATGGCGAAAGCATCCGAGTCAGGTGCAAGAATCGCCGTCACAAAGAGCACCGCTGACATCATTGACGAAATCAGAGTCACCGACGGGCACTTGGCGGCGCTTGCCAGCGTAACCGAGGACATAGAGCGCATGTACGAATCCTACAGCAAGCTCTTCCTCGAACTGAAGGAAAAAGCGCAAGTTGTGGCGGAAAACCGCCAGAAAGCCTTGGAAGAGGTAGCCGCGAGGATGCAGGCATGGTGGAACGTCATGCAGAGCCTGATGGACCGCGTGAACCTAGAATACCAGAAAATCATGGGACAGACCCTGACGGTTG
>JBHGBG010000047.1:0-19902 GCA_041946875.1 Bathyarchaeia archaeon | reverse complement strand
CCCCGTATCCCACGACCGTTTACATGGACCCCAAATCCCACGCCAAGTTACCAGAACCCATTGCAGAAACCTATAGAGGGGGGCTACCCACATCAGCCACCAGCAACCAGCGAAAAACAGAAAACCACGCAGAAAACCACGGTTGGTAGCGGGGAGTAGATTTGAACTACTGATCTCTGGGTATCTCACAGCAGCATTGTGCCGTTATGAGCCCAGCGGGTTAATCCTGGCTACCCCACCCCGCTCCGTCGAAAGACGCAGCCTTTTCCGAGGCGTGGAGTATTACCTCTCTGGGAATATTAATAGTTTCTTTTCCCAAACTCACAAAACATTTTAGCTACAACACCCCCCATTGTACGCTGAAGGCACCGCTGATGGATAAACCCTACCTCCGAGAACTCGCCAAACCAGAACTCGAAAACCCCATCTTCGTCCAAGGACTCCCAGGCTTCGGTAACGTCGGCAGAATCGCCGCGCACCTCCTCATCAAATTCTGCACCGCCAAACCCTTCGCCGAACTCTACTCGCCCAGCTTCCCCGACTACGTCTCCGTCAGCTCCAAAGGCATCTGCCACCTGCCCAAGTACGAGTTCTACTACGCCACGGTAGACCAGAACAACTTCATAATCATGACCGGCGAAACCCAACCATCCTTCGACGACGTGCTGGCACACTACGAGGTCTGCAGCGAAATCCTGGACTACGTCGAGCGGCTCGGCTGCCGATTCCTCGTCACCATCGGCGGCGTGCCCATCACGGACGAGAAAGCGCAAGTCTACGTGGCTGCCACTTCACCGAGGTTGGCGACGGAATTCATGGAGAAAGGCGCAGTCATCTACAGCCGAGGCAAAATCGTGGGCGGGACGGGGTTGACACTGGCGCTTGCGAAGGAGCGTGGGCTCTCGGGCATCTGCCTGCTCGGCGCAACCACAGGGTTCAAGGCTGACCGTGGGGCTGGGTTTACGGCGTTCAAGTTTCTGATGAAGGCTTTAGGAAAAGAGATAAAAGAAGGATTACAAGAAACACATTAAGCCACACCTAAAGATGCGGGGAAGAACACATGACTGAAAACGAAGAAGAAAACGCGACCGAACTGACCGGTTTCCTGAGCTCCAAGTTCTGGAGGACACTGATGATTATCGTGGCGGTTTTCCTGATTTTCGCTGGCCCAACCTACTTCGTGTACCTGCTTGCCGTGGTGCTGAACGTGGCGCTTGCGGCTTCAGCCGTCGTGGGCATCGTCCTGTTCGTCGTCGGCTTGGTGCTGATGTGGTACCTGGTGAGGAAGGGAGTCGTCTCATAGTCGTTTTGCCTCAGATACCCCAGGGTGCATCATAAATTCAGCTTTTGATAGTACGTCATCGGCGATTTCTAGAGGCACCAAGCAGCTTTTAAGTCTTCTTTGCAGTGTTCGTCATTCTTTCACTCTGTTTTAGTTGGTAGTATTGGAAACTCCACCGAACAGTAAGTTCACTGAAAGCACAAGATATTTTCATGTTTCTGGGAAGACCCGGAACGTCGTTATAAGAGGAAAATGATCTATGTTTATTCCATCAGTGGTATAAAAGCTGTCAACTGTGTACGGAGTATCGCCAATTCCATCACCATTCGTGTCTGTACCATTGTAGTCGCTCCAGTAGTTGCCTTCGCCCTTATAGTCCCAGATGTTGGCGCCAAATTGCGGCCAGTTCCTTCCTACGTTTCGGTCATTTCCCATGAAGGTGTTGTGGTAGAATATGTTGCGTTCTGCTGTTGGTTTGTCGTTTGTGCTACCAAGAGCTACACCGAATCTGTCATGTGTTCCGCCACTCATGTTTCCTATAAGGTTCTCATAGAAAACATTGTCGAAGCCATCACCCATCAATACTCCCCAGATTCCGTGTCCTGTTATTACGTTTCCAAAGATCGTGTTGTTGGAAGAGCCATGGGCTAAACTCAGCCCCTCTCCCCCGTTTGTTATTGTATTATTATGAACTATGTTGAAGTCTGCGTCCTCCAGCCAAATTCCTTTCGCGTAATTTTCGCTTACAGAATTTCGTTCACCTGCTATCCTAATGACATTTCGGAGAATGTTTTGAAATATGTTGTTAAAGGAGCCGTTACAATCTATTCCAAACCAGACGTCTTCGGGCATCGTGTTGTTTGCTATTGTTTGGTTGCAGCCGGTTAGGCTTAGGCTCCTCACAACATTACCTGTTATTACCGTCCCGTTGCCGCTTGCAGCAACACTGATATCTCCACCAGTAATGGTGAAGCCGGAGATGTGAACATCATTTGCATTTATCGTAAGAACCGCAAGTGGTGGTGAAAGAAAAGGACCGGGATTTACTCTAGGAGCTATGACTACGGTTGTTTCAGCATTTTCACCCACGATGTTTAGTGGCTTTTCAACAACTAACAACGTATTATTATAAACGTCTTTCTTGACGAAAACAGTATCGCCTTTGTCGGCAGCATCTATAGCCTCTTGAATTGTTGCGTAGTCGTCTGGGACGATGTGTTCATTAGGGCCGGATGAAGCGGTCAAAGTTGACGAAGGAGTCGGCGAAAACGAAAACGTCTTGGTTGGCGTCGGTGAAAGCGAAGGAAGGGGTGAAGGGGGCGAAGTCGATTTTTGCGGGGCTTCAGATTGTGAATAAAAAGGTTGCTGCGAGGGAGTATTCGACGGTGTAGGTACTGGAATTGATGAGTTGGGATTCTGATTTGCCGGAGTTGAAACAATGACGACCAGTGATGTAACTATGGCTAAGACCAAGAAGAGACTAAGACTTGCAGTCCGTTTGTTCATGTAGTTTTCCAAAACAAACAATACTTGAAGCAAGAATTTAGCTCTACTTGAAGAACAGTACTGTTCTCGCTGAAGAACAGGCTCACGATGATTCTGAGTCAGCAAAGCATATAACGTATTTCTGCAGATATACGAAGTATGCAGCGCGAGCGGAAACCCCCGAGAGAACCCGCAGGCTTAGCTGAAGAGGCAGCCAGACGAACCACCATCATCCTAGACAAGGAAGAGCGCGACTACATCGACCAGCTCATCCGCGAAGGCAAAGAGCCGGGCATCAAGCCGCTCATAAGCAAAATGCTCAACATCTACCGCAACGTGATGGTCTGCGACTGGCAGTTCCCAGGCGAATACTACTGCGGCCTAAGCCGAATCGCCTTCCTCAACGTCGAACTCCTCAACATCCTCATCCACCAGATTCCGCGGGAGAAGTGGCACGAAGTCGGAAGAGCCATGGGCGCAGCGCTGAAAGTCTCCATGGAGACACGCTCCGACCTGCAGATCGCGAAGGCGGACAACTGGAAAACCGTTTTCGAACGGCTCAAGGTGCAGGGGTTCGGCGAAATCCTCCTCAAAGACAAGTACCTGCTGACCAGGATGCCGTTCATCACCGAGTCTGAAGTCCTCGCGGGGATGCTCGAAGGACTGCTCAGCGTGGAGTTAACCACGAAGTCTTCCGTGCCGCCCATCATCTTCGAAATCAAGAAGAGAACCGATGCTTCGCTCGTCTGAGATGGGCGGGCTTAAACCTTAAATCGCCGGCGGGTTGCTAAGATATGTTTATTAGTGGGATTTCGGCTTATGCTGAACTTCAGTGGTACTGATGATGAGGGATTGCGTTCACCCAAGGCGATTGCCTTCATCGACAATAGTCTAAACCCAGAAACTTATTCCACCGTACGCAGTCCCCTTCAGGAAATGACCTTTTCAAGAAACGAACCATGTGTAGAAACCATACTGTTAATGGTAAGACTAGGTGAAAAATGATGGAAAAAGTGAAATTCGCCATACCCGCGGGCTCCCTGTCCAAGGCAACCCTCGAATTCTTCCAGCGCTCAGGCTACAAAATCCAAGGCGCCGAACGCACCTACCGACCGACCATAAACGACCGCCAAATCGAGATGAAGATTCTCCGACCCCAAGAAATCCCCGTCTTCGTAGCCGAAGGACTGCAGGACTTAGGCATCACCGGGCAGGACTGGGTGAGGGAGAACCGCGCCGACGTCGAAATCCTCCAAGACTTGGAGTACGGCAAAATCCGCCTCATCATCGCCGTACCGAAAACCTACATGGCGAACAGCATCGGCGAACTCATGGAGGACATCTGGAGCAAGGGCAAGAACTTCCGCGTGTCCACCGAGTACCTGAACATAGCTTCGGAGTACATCAAGGGCACCCCAGCGTACAAAGCGAGATTCGGCGAAGCGGAGCCAATGCTGGTTACGCCCTGGTGGCGGAAAGGCGACAACCCACGCGCCAAAATCTTCCTGTCGTTTGGCGCCACGGAAGCCAAGCCGCCCGAGAACAGCGACTGCATCATCGACGTCACCGAAACGGGCAGCACGCTGGACGCCAATAACCTGAAGATAATCGAGACCGTGATGCAGAGTTCCGCTGTGCTCATCGCCAACAAGAAAGCCCTCGAGGACCCGCGGAAGAGCGAGAAAATCTACGACATCCTCACCATGCTGAAAGGCGTCGTCGACGGGTCCAAGCGCATACACATATTCGTTAACGTCAAGAAAATCAACCTGCAGAAGCTGCTCACCGAACTGCCGGCGCTGAAGAACCCGACGATTTCACCACTGTCGGACGAGGACTGGCTGGGCGTCAACACCATAATCGAAAAAGACTGCTTCATCGAACTGCTGCCCAAAATCCGCAAGCTCGCGCAAGGCATAGTCGTGTATGAGCCGCGGCAGGTGCTGGCGCTGGACGAGATTGCGAGGAGGAAAGAAGGCAAATGCCGAACGAACTCGGAATAAAAAACCTGCAATGCAACGTATTGCCCCCAGGGTGGTTCAAGAGGGGAAGGGCCGAAGAGGATAGGCGCCTAGAGGCAGCCGTCAGAAGCATAGCGGCCAACGTGAAAAAGAGAGGCGACAGGGCGCTGGTCGAGTACACGGAGAAATTCGACAAGACCAAACTCAAGGCAGAAAACCTGCGAGTCACGCCAGCCGAGGTCAAGGCAGCGTACGCCAAGGTCACGCAAGCCCAGGTCTCCGCCCTCAAGCTGATGAAAGAGAAACTCGCCGCCAGCGAAAAACTCGCTCTAAAACAGAAACTGCCCGCCACATCGAGAGAGGGCATAACCGTCCGAACCGTCCTGAAGCCAATCGAGAGCGTCGGATGCTACGTCCCAGGCGGGCAAGCCGCCTACCCCAGCACGCTCGTCATGACCGCGGTCCCGGCTAAAGTGGCAGGCGTCCCGAGAATTGTGGTTTGCTCTCCGCCCACGTCTCAGGGCGCGATTAATCCACTCATCGTCGTGGCTGCGGACATCTGCGGTGTCAGCGAGGTGTACAAGGTCGGCGGGGTCCAAGCCATAGCCGCGCTGGCTTACGGAACCGAAACCATTCAGCCCGTCCGAAAAATCGTGGGCCCAGGCAGCAGATACGTGACCGCGGCGAAAGTATTGGTCTCGCGGGACGTTGCCATCGACATGCCGGCTGGACCCAGCGAGGTCCTGGTACTCGCCGACGAAACAGCGAACCCGAAGTTCATCGCGGCGGATATGGTTAGCCAAGCAGAGCATGGAGCAGACAGCGTCGCAGGATTGGTCACCACCTCGGAGAAGGTTGCCGACGAAACCCTCAACTGCATCCGCGAAATCGCCGCCAGCGCTGAAAGGCGAGACATTGTGGAAAAAGCTCTTTCAGCCTACGGGTTCATAATCACATGCAAATCCACGCAAGAGTTGGTGGCTCTGGCGAATGCCTTTGCACCCGAACACCTTGAGATAGTCACGCGGAAACCCGAGGAAATCGCCAGCCAAATCACCTCAGCCGGACTAGTCCTGCTCGGTCCTTACAGCCCCGTGGCATTGAGCGACTACGGAAGCGGAACAAACCACGTCCTCCCCACGGGTGGCTTCGGAAAAGCCTTTTCCGGGCTATCCGCACTGGACTTCACAAAACGAGTAACCATCGTTGAGAGTTCGCGTGAAGGCTTAGAGAAACTGCGGAATCACGTGAAGATTCTAACCGAAGCCGAGGACCTCCCAAACCACTACAAAGCTGTAGAAGCGAGGTTTGAATCATGAAACCCGAATGCAAGAGATGGCTAGACAGCAAAATCGCCAAGCTCCAGCGCATGGAAAGCTACGCAGCCGAGAAAACGAACGAGAGCATAGCCAAACAGTACGGCCTCAAGCCGAGCGACATCGTGAAACTCAACTACAACGAGAACCTGTTCATCCCCCACAGCAAAGTCATCCCCCTACTGAAGGAAGTGGCGGAGGAATGCGACTTCAGAATCTACCCGCAGGAGGAGGAGCCGCGGCTGAAGGAAAAAATCGGCGAATACCTCCAAGTCCCAGCAGACTGCGTTACGTTGGGCAACAGCAGCGACGAAGTCATGGAACGCGTCGTCCGCATCTTTGCCGGGAAAGGCGACCGCGCCGTCACGTTCACTCCGACGTTCTCTATCTTCAAGTACTGCGTAAGCTACTACGACGCCGAACTCACAGGCGTACCCCTCAACGACGACTTCACCATAAACATGCCAGCCATGCGCAACGCGTTCACGCCCGAGGCTAAGCTGCTGTACATGTGCTCGCCCAACAACCCTACCGCCAACCAGCTCAAACGCCGAGAAATCGAAGCGCTAATTGAAGAGTTCCCTGGCTTGGTACTCGTGGATGAAGCGTACGCAGAGTACGCGGATTACTCCGTCGTGCCGCTCATCGACAAGTACGAGAACCTCGTGGTGCTGCGGACGTTTTCCAAAGCCTTCAGCCTCGCAGGACTCAGGCTGGGCTACGCTGTGGCGAACGCGGACTTGGCGCAGGCGTTGGACAAGGGACCCGCGCCGTACGCGGTGAACGTGGTTTCACTCAGCATGGGCAGAAAAATGCTGGAGAACATCGGCATAATGCGAGAATCCGTGGCAGCGCTAAAGCAGGAGCGCGGAAGACTCATAAGCCGACTGAACGAGATAAACGGCGTCGAAGCATTCGACTCGAAGGCGAACTTCGTGCTGTTCAACACCGTCAAACCCGCCGAGGAAGTGTACGAGTGTGCCCTGCGGAAAGGCTTGGTGATAAAGAAGCTTGGCAGGCTGTTGAAGTATCCGAACTGCCTCCGAACCACGGTCGGACTGCCCGAGATGAACGCAAAACTCCTGGAAGCCCTAAACGAATACATGGGTGAAAAAGCATGAGAACAGGCGAAGTCTACAGGAAAACCCGCGAAACCGAAGTCACCGTCAACGTCAACTTGGACGGAGAAGGAAAAGCAGAAGTCCACACGGGAGTGGCTTTCTTCGACCATCTCTTAACTTCCTTCGGCACACACAGCCTCATGGATGTCACCGCCAAGGTGAAAGGCGACCTGAAACACCACGCCATCGAAGACCTAGCCATTGGCTTGGGCGAAGCTCTCAGCAAGGCGTTGGGCAACCGAGAAGGCATAGCACGATTCGGCTGGGCAGATGTTCCCATGGACGACTCCCTCGGCTTCGCAGCCGTAGACCTAGTCAAGCGCCCCTACGCTGTGATAGACCTTAAGCTGCGAGGCAAGAAAATCGAAGACATGCCCACCGAAGACGTCACCCACTTCTTCGAAACCCTCGCCACATCGCTGCAGGCAAACATACACATCTGCACCTCGTACGGCAGCAACGACCACCACAAAGCAGAAGCCGCCGTCAAGGCCTTAGCCCTGAGCCTCAGGCAAGCGGTCATGTTGGACCCGCGGAGGAAGGGCGTGCCCAGCTCGAAAGGAGTCATCTGATGCCCCAAGTTGTCATCGTGGACTATGGTGTGGGCAACCTCCTCAGCCTCAAATTCGCTCTGGAGAAGACAGGCTTAACCGTGAAAATCGCAGCGCCCACCAAACAGCTGAAGAAGGCAGATGCCATCACCCTGCCAGGTGTGGGCAACTTTACTGCCGCCGCCAAAGCGCTCGAACCGGTCAGGGATGTTCTCGTGGAGATCATCAAGGACGGCACGCCCGTGCTGGGCATCTGCCTTGGCATGCAGCTATACTTCGAGACAAGCGAGGAAGGACCGGGAAACGGGCTGGCGTTCTTCAAAGGCAGAAACGTCAGATTGATCGGAACCATGAAGGTGCCGCACATGGGCTGGAACACGCTCCGCAAGGTGAAGCCGAACGAGCTATTCGACAGCGTCAAGGACGACGCATACGTGTACTTCGTCCACTCGCTGTACCCCGTGCCCGGAGACCGAAGCGTAGTCTGCACCGAGACAGACTACGGCCAGACGTTCGCGTCCGCCGTAGCCCGCGGCAACATCTACGGCACCCAGTTCCACCCAGAGAAATCAAGCGAAGTCGGGCTGCGGATTCTGAAGAACTTCGCCAAAGCCGTGACAAGGTGACAACGCAATGCAGGTTATCCCAGCCATAGACCTCATGAAGGGCAGAGTGGTCCGACTGTTCCGCGGCGACCCAGACAAAGCCACATACTACGACAACATGGGCACACCCCTAGAAATCGCCAAGAAATGGCAGACTCAAGGCGCCGAACGCCTACACATCGTCGATTTGGACGCCGCGTTCGGCAAACCCGACAACCTCCAAGTCGTCGCCGAAATCACCCAGGCTACAGGCTTACCCGTTCAGGTGGGCGGCGGAATACGCAGTGAGGAGGCGGCGAAGAAGTTGCTTTCCGCAGGCATAGCGTACGTGATCTTGGGCTCGTTAGCGTTCAGAGACCCAGCCGCCATAACGCGGATACAGGCCAAGTTCCCCGACCGCGTCATCGTCTCTCTGGACAACCGCGAAGGCATGGTTATGGTGGAAGGCTGGACCACATCCACAACCGTCAGCGTTCTGGAGGCGCTGGAGGAGTTCGCGAATCTCGGCGTCAAGACCTTTCTCGTGACATCCATAACCCGTGACGGCACGCTTTCGGGTCCTGATTTGGACACGCTGAACGAAGCCTGCAGGAGCTCGGGCGTGAGTGTCATCGCCGCGGGCGGCATAGGCAGCCTCGCGGACTTGGCGGCGCTCAGCCACACCGGCGTCGCAGGCACCGTCGTCGGCAAAGCGCTGTATGAGGGCAGGTTCACGCTTGAACAAGCCATCAAAACTGTCAGACAGGAGCAGAGAGCATGCCGCTAGCCAAACGAATAATCCCCTGCCTCGACGTCACGGGCGGATGCGTCGTCAAAGGCGTCAACTTCCTCAACCTCAAGAACGCGGGCGACCCGGTGGAGCTGGCGAAACGTTACAGCGACGCAGGCGCTGACGAACTTGTCTTCCTCGACATAACCGCCTCCTCGGACAACCGTGAAACCCTGCGCGGAGTCGTGGAGGGCGTGGCGCGAGCCATCAACATCCCCTTCACTGTGGGCGGAGGCATACGCACAGCCGAAGACGCACGCCTCATCCTGTGCAGCGGAGCCGACAAGACCAGCGTAAACACGGCGGCGGTCCAGAAACCCGAACTGATTACGCGGCTGGCTGACCTGTTCGGGCAGCAGTGCGTCGTCGTCGCCATAGACGCCAAACGAAACACCACGCCCGCAACGGACAAAACCAGAATACACACCCCCGAAGGACCCGTGTGGTTCGAGGTCTACACCTACGGCGGCCGCAAGCCCACGGGCATAGACGCCATCCAATGGGCAGTCCAAGCCGAAAAGCTGGGCGCGGGCGAATTCCTCCTGACCTCGATGGACTGCGACGGCACCGAAAACGGCTTCGACCTCGAACTCACCCGAGCCGTCTCGGAGCGGGTGAACGTGCCCGTCATCGCCAGCGGTGGCGCAGGCAAACCCGTGCACTTCCTCGAAGCCTTCACGCTGGGCAAGGCGGACGCGGCGCTGGCGGCGTCGGTTTTCCACTATAACAAGTACCCCGTGCCAGCGGTCAAGAAGTACCTGCGGAAGATGGGGGTGACCATTAGACCATGACCGAAGACCTGATGCAGAAGCTCGACTGGAAAAAAATGGATGGGCTCATCCCCGTCGTCGTGCAGGACGCCCAGACCAAAGAAGTCCTCATGCTGGCGTACGCGAACAAGGAAGCGCTCAAGAAGACGCTGAAGACGGGGCGCGCAACTTACTGGAGCCGAAGCAGAAAGGAGCTGTGGGTGAAGGGCGAAACCAGCGGGAACATGCAGAAAATCCGAAGCATTTCCACAGACTGTGACTACGACACGCTGTTGTACGTTGTGGAGCAGAAGGGTCCCGCGTGCCACACGGGAAGCCACAACTGCTTCTACAATAGACTGAAATAGTTTTTAAATCCAGAAGACACTTTTTACTTGTTCAGGCGATGAGAATTCGCGGGGGAGAACTGCATGCCTTTGCATCAGGCTTTTCTGTACGAAAGGCAAGAAGACGCCAGAGTGAAGTGTTGCCTGTGCGCCCGCCGATGCCTCATAAGCGACGGCGCCAACGGCTTCTGCCTCGTCCGCAAAAACCAAGCAGGGGTTTTGTACACGCTCAACTACGGGAAGGCTGTTTCTGCGTGCGTTGACCCCATAAGCAAGAAGCCCCTGTTGCACTTCAACCCAGGCGCCTCGGTCATGTCCATCGCCGCGGCGGGCTGCAACTTCCGCTGCCAGTTCTGCGACAACTGGATGATAAGCCAGGACCACGAGGTGGCAGGCTACAATTTTCCGCCCCAAGAAGTCATCAGAAAGGCAGGGGAGCGGAAGTGCCAGGGCTTGAGCTTTACGTACACGGAGCCGACGATTTACATGGAGTACGCCTACGACACGGCGAAACTCGCACGGCAAGCGGGCTACTTCAACACGTTTGTCACGAACGGGTACATGACGCCCGAAGCCGTCAGAACCATCGCGCCTTACCTGGACGCGGCGACGGTGGACTTCAAGGCGGGAGGCGACCCCGACTTCTACAAAAGCGTCTCCGCCGTACCCAGCGTGGCTCCCATCTACGAGTCGCTCAAAGAACTGAAAGTGAACGGCGTCCACGTCGAAATCACCAACTTGGTCATTCCGAAGATCGGCGACGACATGGGCAAAATCAGGGACATGGCAACCTGGATAGTGAACTACTTGGGCAGGGACACGCCTTTCCACCTGCTGCGGTTCCACCCTGACTACAAGATGACTACGGTACCCGCCACGCCGCTGGAGACGCTGGAGAAGGCGTACATGACGGCGAAGGATGCGGGTTTGAACTACGCTTACTTGGGGAACGTGCCGGGGCACCCGGCGGAGAACACCTACTGCCCAAACTGCAACGAGGTCGTCATCAAACGCTACAGCTTCGAAATTGTAAAGTGGAACCTGACGAAGGACATGCGGTGCCCAGTCTGCGGGCAAGGCATCCCGATAAAAGGCAAACTTCATCCATCGGGCTCGGCGTTTCCGTACGCCTTATTTTAATACCTTTGCCGCGGTGACTAGTAGCAGAGAGCGATGTGGAAGGTTCTTAGACCAGACGCCGTCGCCGTCCTGAAAGACGAGCATGCAAAGAGGTCGCTGGCCAGGTACTTCGCCGTCATGCAGAACACGAAGGCTGCGAAGTTCAAGATTGCCCAGACAATCCAAGCAGATTTTGATGAGGGCCAGTCACTGGAGATGCTGTGGAGAGAACACGCAAGGTTGACAGGCGAATTCGGCAAGATTGAACAAGAAATCGACGGTAGGGGCAGCTTTGATGACGGAAAAGCTCCAGAAAAGTCGTACTTCGACCTGAAACGGAAAATCTCAGGCAGAATTCTGGAGAACTGCCACTTCTGCAGCCGAAAATGCAGAGTCAACCGAGCAGGCGGCGAATTGGGCTACTGCCGCTGCGGAACCAAGATGGCGGTTTCGAGCATTTTTGAGCACATGGGCGAGGAACCCGAGCTTGTACCGTCGGGCACCGTCTTCACGCTGGGCTGCACCATGCGCTGCAAGCACTGCCAGAACTGGACCATCAGCCAGTTCGCGGAACAAGGCACGGAGTTCACGATGGAGCGTTTGGCGGCGGAAATCGACGAATTACGCGCTGATGGATGCCGGAACGTGAACCTCGTAGGCGGCGAACCCACGCCATGGCTCCCGCCATGGCTCCAAACCTTCAAGCACGTGGAGGCAAACGTGCCCGTGGTCTGGAACTCGAACAGCTACTACAGCCCCGAAACCGCCCAACTTCTCGCCGGGTTCGCTGACGTCTACCTACTGGACTTCAAGTACGGACCAGGCGACTGCGCCGAAAGAATCTCCGAAGCGCCAAGATACTGGGACGCCTGCGTCGCCAACCACCTTGAAGCCAAACGGCATGGCGAGCTAATTGTCCGCGTGCTTGTGTTGCCTGGCCACTTGGACTGCTGCACTCAGCCGATTCTGAGCTGGATAGCCAAGAACTTGGGCGCCGAAACGCGGGTGAACGTCATGTTCCAGTACCGACCAGAGTGGCGCGCCCACGAAGTCCCTGAACTCCGCCGAAGACTGACGGGCGAAGAGATGGCGAGGGCAGTTCACATAGCGGAGGAAGCAGGACTGAAAAACTTCATAACGTAGCGTGGCTAAGCGCTAAGCGGTGAACGTGTTTTCCGTGAGTTCCGTCTGCCTGCCGCCTTCGGTCACCGCGGGACGCTTTGAGAATCTGGCACCTATGAAGGGCAGCACAATTGAGGTGATGTTGCCGAAGAGTATGACGCTTAACGCTATGCTCGTGAGCGTGGCGGGAAACGGAAGGTTATACACCAGCGGTAGCGTGCTCATGGCGGCTGCTGCCGCGCCCTTGCCGATTATCCAGCCGATGACGGGGATGTCGGTTGCCATAGGGCTTCGGAAGGTCATCACCTTCACACTAATGTACCTCGTCACGTGCAGCAGAGCCACGCATGCCAGTGCTATCAGCAGCTCCGTGAAGCCCGTGAAGATGTAGATTATACCCACGAACGTAAAGAAGAAACTCCGCACCATGAACGCCAACTCCGTATGGAAGTCACCTATGAGCTTCTTCAGCCTCGCCAGGTCATCCGTCGGCAGCTTCAGCTTGAGCGCGTCTATGACGGACTTATAGTTGCCGATGAACAGGGCGAACACGAAGACGGCAATCACGCCCGTGCCGCCGAGGATTTCGGTCAGGACGTAGACGACGAAGAGAGCCGCGAGGGTGAAGGTGTAGGTATATTTTTCTTTTCTGAAGAAGTACAGCAGGTTCAGCCATAGGAGCCCCAATCCGACGCCTAGCAGCAGCGAAATGGCGATGTTGGACGATAAGGCTATGGCGATGTCCTGAGCGTTCGTCTGCCCAAGCAGAATGTAGTTGAGAATCGTCAGCGTGCTGATGAGGACGATGGGGTCGTCGAGAAGCGACACAAGCGTGAACGCCGAGTGAGTCTCATTCTTGACCTTGATGTACTTGAAGATGGTGCTGACGACGGTGATGTTCACCCCGCTCCACGCCGAAGCCATCAGAAGCGAAAAAGCCCACCGGATGCCCAGTACATAGTGCAGCAGCGTGCCCACCGCAAACATGCTGAAGACGAAGCCGAGGACTGCCAGCGGAATCGCCCGCTTGCTCTGCTGCAGCACGGTCGGCATGTCCGTGCTGAGACCCGCCTCAAAACTCACGAACGCCAGCGTCAGCGGCGCAACATAGGGGATGGCACCCATGAGTAGGTCTCGCGGAAAGAGGTTCAGAAGCGGTCCGAAGACGATGCCCAGAATCATGAGCATCAGGACGCTTGGTAGCAGGATTTTTCGGGACAGAGCATCTCCGATGAAGCTCAACGCCATAATCGCCGCTATCATTGAGAAAATCAGAAGTGACGGATCCATAGAAGGCTCACTGGGTTTATGCGTATGCAAGTTTATAGAGCTTTGTGAGCAGCTTTGCTTCAGTTTGACGCCAGTCCGGCTTCTCCCTGATTCAGTGTGAGGAGTGCGGTCCAGATAAGCAGAAAAGTGACTGCAAGAGAACTATAACTGATGACCAAGTACCACGCTCTGGCGATAGCTACTGAATTCTGGAAGCCAAGAACCGATTTTGCAGCGAGCATTGTCGAGGCAGTCAGAAAAAGAGTTGCAGAAGGCGACTTCGTCGTCGTTTCCGAAAAAGCCCTCTCCACCGCCCAAAACAACATACTGGACGAGAGCACAGTTATCCCAAGTGCCAATGCCAGATTCCTCGCCAAGGTTTGGATGCCACGAACCTGGGGTTCCTTCCTCGGCGTTCTCTGCCGTTTGGGGCAAAGGCTCAGACGAAGGGTGCGCGAATACCCGGCGGATGCGGGCAGCCGACACAAACAGGTTGCGCTTGAGTATGGCGGGTTGTTGCAGGCTTTGATGTTTGGCTCCGAGGGCGGAATCGACGGGTCAAACCTGCCCTATTCATTCGTGAGCCTACCGCTGAACAACGCTCCCGAGTTGGCGGAGGAGATTCGCCAGCGCATCCGCCAGCAGCTGAGCTTGGGTGTGAACATCGTAATCGTTGATACTGACAAGACCTACTCGTTCAGGAACTTCCACTTCACGCCCAGACCGCATCCTATGAAGGGCATCCAATCGCACGGCGGCGTCGTCGCCTACGTTCTGGCCAGGTTTCTTAAGCTGAGGAAGCGACCCACACCTCTCGCCGTAGCAGGATGTGAGCTACGGGCGGAGGAGGCGTTGACAATCGCCAACGTCGCCGACAAAGCTCGAGGTCCCGGTTCAGGCGCCACGGTGTGGGACATGGCTGCAAGGTTCCGTGTAGCCACCACCGAGGTGACATGGGAGATGCTTGCGAAAATCAGGCATAAACCGGTGGTCCTCGTCCGCAAAGACAGGCAAGAGTAAATAGCCACAAATAGTTACTAGTAGAACAGTTTTTGGGACAGTAACACATAAAAAGCAACAGGCAATTCTAACGAAAAAGCTGGGAAACGCCATGGAAGAAACCCTGAGAAAAATGGATGCGTTCTTCAACCCTCGCTCAGTCGCCGTAGTCGGCGCCACGAAGAAAGTGGACAAGGCGGGCCACGTCATATTCAAGAACTTCGCAGCCAACAAGATGCGCGGAGTCTTCAAGGGCGAGCTCTACCCAGTCAACCCGAACGAGGAATCCATCCTCGGCTTCAAATGCTACCCCACCATAACCCAGATTCCAGCTGAAATCGAGCTGATAGTCGTCATCGTCCCAGCCAAAGTCGTGCCAACCATCATGCAGGAAGCCGCGGCGAAGAAAGTTAAGACCGCCATTATAATCAGCTCAGGCTTCAAGGAAGTCGGCAACGCAGACCTCGAAGACCAAGTCGTCGCCGCAGCCAAACAGGCGGGAATCCGCGTCCTCGGACCCAACTGCTTGGGCGTCTACTACTCGAAAACTGGCGTCGACACACTGTTTCTGCCTGAAACCAAGGTGCTGACCACGGGAGACGATGTCGTCGCCACACCTCGACCCATGCCGGGCAACATAGCCATGATTACGCAGAGCGGAGCCTTCGGCGTAGCCGCCTTGGACTACCTGACGGGTCGTCAGATGGGCATCAGCAAGTTCGTCAGCTTCGGCAACAAGTGCGACGTTACGGAATCCGACATCCTGCACTACCTGCTGCACGACAAGGAAACGAAAGTCATCCTCGTCTATTTGGAGGACATCAAGTTCGGCAGAGAATTCCTCAAGATAGCCAAGAAAGTCACGCTCAAGAAACCTGTCGTCGTCATCAAATCAGGCAAGAGCGCAGCAGGTGCCAGAGCCGCGGCGTCGCATACGGGCGCCATAGCGGGCTCGGACAAAATCTACGACGCCGCCTTCGAGCAGACAGGTGTCATCAGAGCCCGAGACATGGAGGAATTCTTCGACTTGGGCAAAGGGTTAGCAATGCAGCCGCCCGCATTGGGCAGGAACGTGGGCATACTGACCGACGCAGGCGGACCAGGTGTCATGACCGTGGACGAGTGTGAACTTCAGGGGCTCACCGTGGAACGCTTCTCGGAAGAAACCCTTGGGAAGTTCCAGCAGCTCAAGGACCAAGGCGTCATCCTGAAAATCGCCGCCACAAACAACCCCGTGGACCTCACCGGGTCGGTCACAGATGAAATGTTCGAGATAGCCGCCGACCTCATGTTCCACGACCCCAATGTTTACGGCATTATCCTGCTTGGACTTCATCATATGCCGGGGCTGCGAGAGAAGTACATCGACAGCGTCAAGGAAGTCTCCGACAAATACAGCAAACCCATCGTGATGTGCGACATCGGCGAAACCGAGATGGCGCTGTACACGCGCAGCCGATTCGACAAGCTCGGCATCCCCTCATTTGCCTCGCCCGAAGACGCTGCCAGAACCATGAAAGCCCTCGTCACCTACGGCGCGTACCTGCAGAAGAACGGAGCCGCCGAAGAATACATCACAGAGTTTCTTGCAAGAAAACGCAAAGAGTAAACCCGCGCTATAAACCCGCGCTACACGTTGACGGTAACCTCGACCGCGTCGCCGTCCTTCAGCCGCAGCCGCTCACGCAAGTTGACCGCCGAAATGACTTCCAGAAGGCTCGGCTCGTATCCTGCAACTCGAGGGAGGACGACAGCGCACTCCAACCCGCCTACGAACGCGCGGTAAACCAGTCCGACGCAGTAGCCTTCAGCTGGGCAAATCTCCACCGACTCAGCCTTCTCCAACAGCCTCCTCCGCCTAGTGCTCTCTTCCGTAAGCTGTAAGTTCAGAGTGCCGAGAAAGGGAGCGAAGCCGAGTTTCTCCTCAACCTGCGACCTGACCCAGGGAAGCGACACGTATTTCTTGCCGCTGCCTCTGCCTGAGATGACTCTGCCTCTGAGCGTTAGGGTGGGCAAGCCAGAACTCGCTCCGTCGCTAGCAGGTTGAGGGCGCTGCCGCTAGGGCTTTTGCTCTTTCAGCCACTGGGCGACTCTTCGCAGCATTGGGTTAGCCGAGATGTCAATGACGGGAACAATCATCTTCTCCTTCGTCTCAATCGTCGGCTGATACCTTGGCATCAGCGCGTACCCCGCGAAAGTCCAGAAGACCTTGCCGCTCTCGACGAGCATTCGGGCAACGGCAGCGTTCGTTGGTGGAAGCGGAAAATACAGGAACAGCACGCCCTCGGCCCAGTACAAGCCAGCCAGTTTGCCGCCCGCGATTACCGAGGTGAACCGCGCCATGTCGTCGGCGGTTGGGAAGTGGGTGAGCTCCATTATCACGATTTCCTTGAAAGGCTCATATCTGATGGAGACCTTGCTTTCGCCCATAAACAATCATCGCCTAGTACAGGCTAGTTTGTTTTGCGTTCCCTTTTAACCTTCTTATAGGGGGCTTACGCCGCCCAAGAAAGCAATCTCCGGACCGCAGGTGGTAGCCAATAATGATTTGCTGTAAGCTAAATGCACGAGAACTCCGCAGAAATAAGAAGAAAGTATCAACCATCACGCTGCCCCTTGAACAAGGGAGCTGAGCTTCCAGAGAAACACTTGGAGGACCAACCCTGGAAGCGTCGACCAAAAAGCCACGCCTTTTCGTAGGCAAAGGCTGTTATGGGCTTACGATGAGTGCTTCGATGTGGTAGCTAAGGTTGTATTGGCTTGTGCCTCGGTAGACCACAGCGATTTGATAGGTGCTTGGATACACTATTTGGCCTGACGCTGTGAACCAGCCCGTTGCATTTGCTGACAAGTTCGAGAGGTACCGCCATGAACCAGCTTGTGGCTGGCCCCAAAGCTCCAAGGCCACGTTTCCCAGTGGGGTGCCGCTGGCATCTGACAAGTTTCCTTCTAGTCTGATCGTTTGTCCGACGGTGGTGGAGTTCGGCGACAGCCTGAAAATCACTTTTGTGTCCGTCGTTTGGTAGATTGAAATGGTTACGCTGTTGTTGGTTGATTTGAATTCGGCAGAGCCAGCGTAGTTCAGCGTTATTCTGTATGTGCCCAGCGCGTTCAGTTTTCCCTGCGCTGTGAAATCTCCCGATGGGTTCGTGAATAGGCTCCCATTAAACACATCGTTCACATACACGTCAATTTTCGCGTTGCCTATGGGCAGACCCCTAGCTGTGAGTTCCCCCTCCATAGTCACAGTTTTGCCCGTTCCAGCCGGGTTTGGAGAAAGACTGAAGTCCAGTGCGCTGTCTGCCTTCCAAGTTGGGTCCATAAAGGGGTACTCGTCCTGATTGCTAGCGTCGATGACGTATGCTGCATCCCCTACGCCATCGCTGCCGGGTTGGTTCTGACCAGGCCCACTGAATTCATCGACGCCTTGATAGTCACTCCAGTAGTTGCCGCCCGACGGGTAACCGTTGTCCCAAACGTTCGAATCAGACTCCTGCACAAATGCCTGAACCGTGTTGTTCTTGAAGTCGTTGTGGAAAATCGTGTTGGCGGAGCAGCCGCGAGCGTAAACGCCGTACCCATTGCTTTCGATGTTGTTGTCTGTTAACGTGTTGTTTGAGGAACGGATCCAATAGTCCACGTAGTCTAGGACTATGCCGCGGGTGTTGTTGGTTATGTCGTTTGCACTCACGCAGTTGCTTGGGGACGATGCTAAGAATATTCCTTCGCCCTTGTTGTCTGCTATCGTGTTTAGGGACATGTTGTTGTTCGAAGACGTGAACACGTAGTGGCTGGAAGATAGGCGGATGCCACGTGCGTTGTTTCTCACCGTGTTTGAGGTTATGCTGTTGTTTGAAGAAAACGCTGCCTCTATGCCGTTTCCTTCGTTGTCCTCGATTGTGTTTGAGGCAACTGTGCTGCTTTGGGCGGAGCCAAGATAGATGCCCGTTCCGTTGTTGTTTGTTACGCGGTTTGCGGAGACGTTGTTATTCAAGCAGATTGCTCCCTGGAAAGAAGCAACGTAGAACCCTGCCCCGTTGTCTGACAGGCTGTTCGAAGTGTAGGTGTTGTTTGAGGAGTACTCGCTGTAAACGCCGTAGCTAGTGTTGTTTGCTATGGTGTTTGCGGATATCCTGTTTTGTGAAGAGGAACTGAGCCAGATTCCGGCGGCAAACTCCTTGATGGTCACGTTCCCTAGTGTCACGTTGCCTATTCCAGTTAGGGAGACTCCGTTTCCAGTCTTACCGCCTGTGAGGGTGTACCCGGCGCCGTTGAGTACGATGTTGCTCCTCTCAACAACTAGGGAGGCGGCGATGTTGTTTGTCAGCGTGTAGTAGACGTTTTGAACGTTCGATATTGGAGCTGACGGTGGATCCACTGTTCCATCTGCCCTGATGTACACTGTTCCGGCGGCTTCCACCGGTTGAGCGTTGGCCGTGATGGCGATTAGGCTCATCAGTAATAGCACAATCGTTCCTGATGAAACATTTCGGTTTCTCATTCCCCTTTCTCCAAAAGATAGATTCCCTATCATGGAGAGTAGGTATAAAAGACTTGTTGCTAAACCAGACCGGTAGCAACCAGACGCGCGGCAACCAGGTAAGACCATCGTTTTAAGAACGGTCGCTCAAATCGTAGATGCACTGATTCTCGTCTCTTGGACGCTAAAAATGGGAGAACCCGGTGCTAGTCCTGCGGCGAACGCGCCTTGTTTGTAGACTGGGAAAAAGTCACAGCGCAAACCAGCGTTACGGCACCAGCGTAGACATGCCGTTTCTGGCGGTTATTCCAAAATAACTCGTATTTTGCCAGATTATGGAAAACCTAAAAAAGCGTCGCCTCACAATTGTACCATGATGTGCCAAGATGGAAAATGAGGTTGAAGTAACAAAAGACGGCTGCACCGTCATTCCAGCTCGACTCCGGAGAAAATTCCAAATTAAAGAGGGCACAAAGCTAGAAGTAGTCGAAACCAAGGAAGGCATACTCTTTAAGCCGAAGATGTCCTTCTGGGACCTGGCTGGAACAGGGTCGGCTTCTGCCACTGCGGAAGAAATGAAAAGGGAATTGGAGAAGCTCAGGGAGCAAGATGCGTAGGGGAGTCTATGACACACGGTTTTTCGTTGAGTTTTTCTATTCCGCAGATGATAGAACGCAATCGAGACTGAAAGCGGAAAAGACCTGTAAAGAAAAATTCGTTTCTGCAG
>JBHGBG010000046.1:0-20112 GCA_041946875.1 Bathyarchaeia archaeon | reverse complement strand
ACCATGAGTTTCTTGTTGGCTTTGCAGCAGCACGTGCGGTCGCCTTTCCGCGCCGTAGATGAGTATGACATTCACATGGACCCGCGGAACCGCGAGATGATTGCCAAAATACTCATATCCACAATCAAGAGCGCCAGCGCCCAGTACATCGTGATTACTCCGAGTCAGGTGACCTTCGCGCAGGAGAACGCCAACATAATCACGGTGCAGAACGTCGAGGGCAAGTCAGTCGTGAGAGAGGTTGCCTAGTGCAAACCCGTACCAAGCGTGAGCAGAAGAAGCTCGGCAAGGACCGACTTGAGCGCGTCATCGAGATGATGGAAGCCATCGAGGCGCACACTGTGGACCCTTTTCTTTTGAATGTGGACGAAATCATTCGCATCGTCAAAGAATATTTTCCGACGTGGGACGAGCCTGAAGAGCTGAACCTTGACGCTGAGGCAATCCACCATTTGGCATCGGTCATCAAACTGCAGAGCGAATGGGTCAAACAGCGCAGCACTTCATTGTACACGGACCCGTTCCTGCTCGAAGAGAAGATCACGCAGAAGAACAAGACAGAAATCACCGAAGCTTTCCTCGGCGCTTGGCACCCCATAGTCGAACAGGAGCAGATTACGCTGCATAGTCTCCGCGAAGCGCTGAGTTACTGGGAGCAGCTTGTTCCGCTGAAGTTGAGATGGCCAGAGCTGTTTCCACCCGAAGTGGTAACGGGAACGGCAAGCAGGGAAGAGTTGATCGGCGAGAGAATTCTGCGAGACGAGGCGTTTTCCGCCGAACTCGAACGCTACTGGTCTGAACTGAAAAGCAGAGTGAAGGAAAAAGGCGTGGACGGCAAGATGCTGTACATGGATTTCGTGGGAGCAGACACGTACGAGGAGACGGTGCAGAGGGCTTACATGACGAGTTTCCTAATAACCTACGGCTATGCGACCCTGGAAATTCGCCCCCTGGAGGAGGAGATTTTCATCAAGCCACTCGAAGAGCCTTCAGCAAAGCTTAGCAAGCAGGCTGTCTCGATACCCATCGCGTTAACGTTTGACAGCTGGCAGAAATGGAAGCGAGGAGAAAAAGAATGAGCATCGGAAAAAGAAAAGGCGTCTACGCAGCAAAGATGAAGCGAGCCACACATATGCTGTTCTTCCGAAGACACCTGAAACCAGGCGTAAAGGGCTGGGAACTCCGCAAATCCCTAGGCTCGGACTACCCGAAAGTGCTCGATGTGTTAGACGACTACTTGAAGTCTCTGGATTTGGCGGTTAAGACCGTCTTCGAAGAGGAAAAAACCCCTGAAAAACCGACGCTGGATGAGCTGGACAAGGCAAGGTTCTACATCACGCTGCGTGGTGACCTGCAGCCGAAAGAAGCCAAGATGATTGGCTGGCGCATAGACGACCTTGCAGGGTTAGCCGTAACAATCAGCTACATCATCAGCAAGAAAGGGCAAGCGGCACGCCGAGACGTCGAAGAAGTCCTTGGCGAAAAGATACCCGGCTGGAAGGTGGGCTTGAACATCGACAGGTACATCCGCTACGGCTACCTGCAGCAGGACGACAACGAACAGCTCTATTTGGATTGGCGAACCCGCGCAGAAGTGGACCAGAAAGCCCTCATAGACATGCTTCTGATGACCAAAGAGGAGAAAAGCGCAGTCACTGCCGAACCCACAGAGGAAGAGACTCAGGAAGCTGAGGGCGAAGAAGAAGAGACAGGAACCTGAGAGAACGCCTCAGAATCCCTCCAAAGGAAGTAAGATGATTCCTGAACAACAAATACATAAAATAAGCTACGTGTCTCAGTTCCCTGTTGTTTCACCGGCCCAACCGCTAGCTCAGAGCCGTGCGAGTTTCCGCCACCAGCATCGTGAGCGTTTTCTGCACGCCTGCGGCTTTCACGATTTTCTCGGCGATGGTTTTCTTCAAATCGTTCACGGTTTCGCCCTTTACCGTGGCTACGATGTCATAGACTCCGCGAACCATGAAGGCTTCTTCCACTTCGCGACACGCCCTCAGTTGGCCCAGCACTTCTGTCGCTGAGTTGAGGTCGGCGTTTATGCAGACAAGGGCTTTTGGCGTCTCTTTCGCCCTCGAAGACTATTCTCTATGTCCTAGTATTTCTCGTTTTGCATACAAGCAGTCGCAGGTTCCAGCTTTGAGATCAACGCCTCGTAATCAAACCCTAAGGTCCTAACTTACAAGTAACAACGATAACCAATTTGCCACATCAAGAAGCGCAAAACTCACGTTACCCGCACAGCAGACACTTAGCCAAGAAAACTGGGCAACTAGGTGATGCTAACGTTCTGGATGTCAAAGTACCTCTTGGCCAGAAAGCGCAGGCGTTCGGCGTTCTTGCCGTTCTTGCCTATGGCGACGCCCTTGTCCTTCGGGTTCACCGTCACGACCGCCATCTTCTTCCCGTCGGTTCGCTCTGTCACGCGCACTTCTCTGACCATGGCGGGTTTCAGGGCGTTCTTGATGAACTGCACTGGGTCCTCGCTGTACTCGATAATCTCGTGCTTCTTCCCTGTCATCTTCTCCAGAGTATGAATGTTCCGTCCGCCCTTGCCTATGGCAACGCCTACTTGTCCCGGGTTGACGATGAATATGGCGCGCTCCTGCTCCTCGTCAATTATGCAGTCTTTGACGCTGGCGCCGCTGATGCTCTCGAACAGGGCTATGTAGCGCATCTCGTCGCACGTGATTTTGATGCCGGTGGTCATTCAGTTCCTCCGACTTTGTCAGGGTTCTCGTAGTACTCCATCTCTACGGCTTTCAGAATTTCCGAGTCCCCAGGTTCCCTGATGCTCAGCGCCGAGATGATGAACAACTTTCCGCAGACGTTCGCCAGATCCATCGAAGCTCCTCTGTAGGTCATAACGGGAACTTTTGAGAGTCTACCATAGTACTCTATTTCATCTTTTATGTTTTGTGGACAGTTGGCGGCTAAAACAATCATCTTAGCCTTGCCCGTCTTGGCGTTGAGCAATGCCGCGTTGGCTCCGAAACTGACTTTGCCCGATTTCACGGCGGATGCTATCGCTTTATCTATGTCTATCATGTTTCTGTTTTTCCTCCTTCTTTCTCTTGCTTTTCAAACGTTGACATGTACAACTCGACCAGTCCCGTTCCGATGGGGATAGATTGGCCGACGATGACGTTCTCGGTTACGCCCGCCAGCGGATCGCTCTCGCCCTTCACCGCTGCCTCCACGATGTTGGGCACGGTGATTTCGAAGGCTGCTCTCGCCAGCACCGAAGCCTTCTTGCCGCTGATGCCGTGTCTGCCGATCTGCTGCACTTCGCCCGTGGTGGTCATCATGTCCGCTACGAGCATGACGTGTCTTACGTCTACGTCCAAGCCCTGGTCTTCCAAGACGCCTTTGGCTTCGTGCACAAGCGCGTTTCTGGATGCCTCGATGCCGAGGGTTTTGGCTATCTCATGAACATTGTTCGTCGTTGTCCTTGAGGTGTCGACACCTGGGATTTCCAAGACTTTGGCTAGGTTTGAGCCGTCGGTGCGGATGACCCACTCGCCGTTTTCCTCCTGCGTGACCAAGACTCGTTTGATGTCGGGTACACCCTTGACGTGGAAGCCTGACACCTTGTCGAGCAGGCGCTTCAGCTGTTCAGCCTTCTTGGGCTTTATCTGCAGAGTGTCGCCTTTGGCTTTGGTTGTGGCGTTCTGCAGCTGCACTCTCTCCTCGAGTTCTTCCATCGTTATAGCGCGGTCTTCCATCATGCTCTTGTTCAGCTCGACCACGATTTCTTCGCGTATGGGGTCTTCGTAGATTTTCGACGCCAAATTCTCCAGCGAAGTGTAGATTATGGTTCGGGCGATTTCGACGGCGCCTTCCTTGCTCTTGCGGTGCTCACCCGTCAGGTAGATAGTCATGATGGGTGTGCTGGGAATTCTGCGGGCGTCCACGATTTCTATCAAGCGTGGCAAGCCCAGGGTAACGTTTTGCTCTTTGACTCCGGCGTAGTGGAACGTTCTGAGCGTCATCTGCGTGCCCGGTTCGCCTATGGACTGGGCGGCAACAATCCCCACTGCCTCGCCCGGCTCCATCAGCGCGCGTCGGTAGCGGTTGGCTGTTTCCGTTATGGCTTGGTCAACGCCCTTCTTCGTGAGTTTGCCCTTGGCTAGCTGCTGCTTCAGCTGTTCTACTAGTATGGGCGTCAGTTGATCTTCAACCGTCTTCAGCTGCTTCTTCACATACTCGGGCGAGGCTGAGGTGCCTTTCTCCTCGCCGATGGTTATTTGGTCCATGAGTCGGCTGACGTTGACGGCTTTGCCGTGGTCGCTTTTGGCTGGGTCCACGCCGTCCTCGCCGTACATGAACTGGATGATGTCGCCCGCCGAATCGCGCACCGTACCGTCGTACTCCAGTCGGATGTGCTCCAGCGCGTTGATGAGTCTGCGCTGCATGTAGCCGCTCTGCTGCGTTCGGACGGCAGTGTCCACGAGTCCTTCCCTGCCGCCCATAGCGTGGAAGAAGAATTCAATCGCGTCCAAACCCGTCTGGTAGGATGAGTATACGAAGCCCCTCGCCCTTGGACTCGGGTCACCGCTCACGAAGTGCGGTAACGCTCGTCCGGCGTATCCTCGTAAGATTCTCTTGCCTCGGACTGACTGTTGTCCGACGCAGGCTGCCATCTGACCGATGTTGAGGCTGGAGCCTCTGGCGCCGGTGCGTGTCATGACGATGCCAGCGTTCTCCAGCGTGAAGTCTTCGTCAGCGATCTTGCCTGCTTCGTCTCGGGCGGTGGCGAGTTCATGCATAACATAGATTTCGAAAGACTCCTCCAAGGTCTGACCTGGCAGTCTGGGCAGCGTGCCGTTGCGGTAGTTCTCGATGTGCTCGTCGATTTTCTTCTGGATGCGCTCCATCGTCTTCTTGATTCGGTTCTCCGCCTTCGGCGACAGCACCAGCTGGTCGTAGGTGTAGCTGAAGCCACGCATGGAAATGAAAAGTTTTAGCAGCCGAGTTATCTTGTTCAGGAATTCGCGTCCTGCCTGAGTGCCGTAATCTTTGATTATCCTGTGCAGTAGACTCTCGGATTGCTCGGAGCCGATGCTGCGGCGGTCGATGATGCCTGAGATGAGTTCGCCGTTCTTGACTACGACGTAGGCGTCGTGTGCGCACTCCTCTTCGGCGCATTTGGCGCAGCCCTGGCAGATGTTCGCCTTCAATACGTAGTTCAAGGTCTTTGGTAGGAAGAGGCTGAAAATCTGCTTGCCCGACCACAGCGGCTGTGGGTCTTTCGTCGCTGGTTCAGGCAGCGGTCCAACGTAGCCTGTTGCCATAAGCAACCTGTTAACTTCGTTCCGCGTCAAGAAATTGCTTCTTCGCGTGAAGTAGTAGGCGCTCGTGATGAAGTCTCTGATGGCGCCGATGATGGGACCGCCGAACCTGGGTGAAAGAATCTGGTCTTGGACCTGCATGAGCAACAGTGCTTCGGTGCGGGCTTCCTCGCTCTGAGGCACGTGGAGGTTCATTTCGTCGCCGTCGAAGTCAGCGTTATAGGGCGGGCAGACGCACAGGTGCAAACGGAAGGTCTTGTACGGCAGGACGCGAACATAGTGTGCCATGATGGACATGCGGTGCAGCGACGGCTGCCGGTTGAATATGGCTATGTCGCCGTTCTTCAGGTGGCGCTCCACGACGAAGCCCAGCTCAACGGCTTCCGCAATTTTCTCGCGGTCGACGACGAATTCAAGCCTGATGCGTTTGCCGTCTGGGCGGATGATGTATAGGGCGCCTGGGTACTTTTCAGGTCCGTTGACGACGAGTTTCTTCATTTCCTCGATGTTCCAGGCTGTAACTTTCTCTGGAACGGACAGCCGCATGGCTACGTCGTTGGGTACGCCGACCTCGTTTATGTCCAAGTTCGGGTCGGGTGAGATGACCGTGCGCGCTGAAAAGTCTACACGTTTTCCTGACAGGTTGCTCCTGAAACGGCCCTCTTTGCCTTTCAGCCGCTGCGACAGGGTCTTCAAAGCTCTTCCTGATCGGTGGCGTGCGGGCGGAATTCCTGAGGCTTCGTTGTTGAAGTACGTGGTTACGTGGTACTGCAGCAGCTCAGACAGGTCTTGGATGATGAGCGTGGGCGCGCCTGCCTCCATGTTCTCCTTGAGGCGCTGGTTGATACGGATAATATCTACAAGTTTGTGGGTTAGGTCATCTTCCGAGCGGATGCCCGACTCCAGCGTGATGGATGGGCGAACGTAGACTGGTGGCACGGGCAGAACCTGCAGGACCATCCATTCGGGTCTGGCGACCTTGGGGTTAAACCCGAGAATTTCCAAGTCCTCGTCGCTGATGCGTTCAAGCCTTTCGCGTATCATGCTTGGAGTCAGCGGCTCAGATCCTGCCTCTGTCTGCTCGATGAATTTGGTGGGTTTCTCGAAAGTTATCTTGTACTGGCCGCTTGCACAGTGAGGACACTGCTTCGTCTTAATCTCCTGCACTATGGTCTTGTAGACTTCATCGGGAATGACGCCCAGCAGCTCGTTGTACCGCTCAATTCTGACCTTCATCTTCTTGGCCGCGTCGTCTGACAGGAGAATTCTTCCGCAACTGCGGCAAGTTGACCTCAGCAGGTCGAAGATGATTTTGGTGAATTCGATGTGCACGATGGGCACGGCGAGTTCTATGTGTCCGAAGTGTCCTGGGCAGCGGATGGCAGTGTTGCCGCATGTCTTGCAGCGTTGTCTGGGTTCTAGGGTGCCTAGTCTGCCGTCCATTAGTCCAGCGGTAATTGGGGCGCCGTCTTCGTCGTAGGTGTCTGGCGTCTGGATTTCCACGACCGACTGCTTGCGCAGGTCTTTGGGCGAGATTAAGCCGAATGAGATTTCATCAACAACTTTATGGATTAGTTCCTCGCTTGCCATGATCACGCCTTCTCCTTAAGCCTCAACTTCGGGGTAATACATAGACTCTGCAGCTCCTGCAAAAGAAGCTTGAAAGCATAGGATACTATGACTGGGGCTACCTTCGCCTTTTCGTCGCATATCTTGCACACGTACTTCCGCTGCTTCATGTCGTAGTAGGCGATTTGCCCGCAGTTCTCACAGATGTACAACGTGTACTTGTCAGACTCCTCCAAAAGCCTATCTCTAAGCAGCATCGCAGCACCGTGTCCGATGAGGCAGTCGCGCTCCATCTCGCCGAACCGTAAGCCGCCACCGCGAGCCCTGCCCTCAGTGGGCTGTCGCGTGAGCATTTGGACTTGTCCTCTGGCGCGGGCATGGATTTTGTCGGCGACCATGTGATGCAACTTCTGGTAGTAGACGATGCCTACGAATATGTCGGCGACAAACTTCTCGCCCGTCGTTCCGTTATAGAATACTTCGCTTCCTGTGTGGCTGAATCCGAGCTTCACGAGATTCTTCCTAACCTCGTCGGGTCCCTCGTTCGTGAACGGCGTGCCGTCGACGGGTTTGCCTCTTGCCGCGGCGCATTTGCCTGCGAGTGACTCGATGAACTGTCCAATGGTCATTCTTGAGGGGATGGCGTGTGGGTTGATTATCAGGTCCGGAACGATGCCTTCGTCCGTGAAAGGCATGTCTTCCTGCGGAACGATCAAGCCTATGACGCCTTTTTGTCCGTGCCTTGAGGCGAACTTGTCGCCCAGTTCGGGTACACGTTGGTCTCGGACGCGCACTTTCACGAGTTTGCTGCCTTCGCCCGACTCAGTGATGAAGATTGCGTCCACAACGCCGTTCTCCGAGGGTCGCATGTCTGCCGACGTGTCCCGCATTGAGGGACCTTTGACCTCGAACTCCTTGTATTCCTCCAAGAATCTGGGCGGGCTGATTCTGCCAATGAGCACGTCTCCGCCTGCCACTGTTGACTCAAGGCTTATGATTCCGTCAGGCTCCAGAAGCCGATAGTACTGTTCTCCTCGGTATCCGCGGGTTCCGGGTTCGGGAACGGTGAATTTGTCTTTCAATCCGCCCAAGTACTGGCGGCATTCGGCTTCGTAGATGCGGAAGAATGTGGACCTTGCCAAGCCGCGTTCTATGGAGGCTTTGTTGAAGATGATGGCGTCTTCCATGTTGTAGCCTTCGAAGCTGAGGACGGCGACGACGCAGTTCTGTCCCGTCGGGCGCTGCTTGTAGCCCATGACCTCCATGAGTTCGGTCTCAACGAGCGGTGCCTGCGGATAGTGCAGAATGTGCGACCTTGAGTCGACGCGGTTCTGGAAGTTTGTACCGTAGATTCCCAGCGCCTGCTTCGCCATCGCTGCTTGGTAGGAGTTGCGGGGTGACTGGTTGTGCTCCGGATAGGGAATAGTTGAAGCGCAGATGCCCAGAATCGTGAATGTGGCGATTTCAGCGTGCGAATGGTCCACCGTGGCTTTGTCCACGGATATGGCTACGTAGGCGTTCTCCTCCTCGGAAGCGTCCAGGTACTCGACCAAGCCGTTCTTGATTAGGTCTTCCCATGTCCACTCGCCCAAGGCGATTTTCTCCAAGTGCTTGGGCTGAAGTTTCGGAACGCCGTTCTCAACGATAACGAGAGGTCTTCGAACCCTGCCTTCGTCGCAGTTGGCGTGCACCTCTTCAGTCTCGGTTTGAGCCTTTGAAAAGTACGTTATATTGACTTCTGTGGAGATTTCTCCTGCTCTCCGCTTGTCCCGGAAGCTCTTCACCATGTCCTGTGGCGATGTGCAGTATCCGATTATGTTTCCGTCGACGAAGACTTTGGCGCCTTCGACCTTCATGGTCGCGTTGGACTCGTACGCAGGAATCGTGCCCATCTCGTACAGGAGCTGCTTCACCTTCTCCGGGTTCACACCCACTGATATGGAAGAGGACAAGGCGAGGTTCTTGACGAGTCCACAGTTGGAGCCTTCAGGCGTCTCGTTGGGGCACAAGCGTCCCCAGTGCGTTGGGTGCAGGTCTCGGGCTTCGAAGTTTGGCTGGCTTCGACTCAGCGGCGATTGCAGTCTGCGCAGGTGACTGAGCGTGGAAATGTAGTTCGTTCGATCCAGAAGTTGGGTAATGCCGACTCTGCCTCTGCCCCAGTTGCCCGTGGCTAGCGCGTGCTGGAATCTTTCAGTGATGATGCCTGGTCGGACAGCTGCGGAGACTGTGATTATTGGTCCTTTGACGCCTATGCGCTCAAGCTGGTATTTTATGTCGCGTGTGAGGTTTCGGAAAGCCACGCGGAACAGGTCTGCCAACAGTGGACCTGCGAGTCTTAGGCGTTTGTTCTTGAAGTGGTCTTTGTCGTCCTGCTGTCTTCTGCCGAGTTTGAGTTGGATGACTCGGCTTGCCATCTCGCCCAGGAATATGGCTTTGTCTTTGCGCTGTTTGTCGCTTCTGCCAAGGTGCGGGAGGAAGTTCTTGTCGAGTGCGGTTTCTGCCTTCTGGACTCGGTATTCTTCGACTTGTCCGTGGGCTACGCGGTTGCCGATGAAGAGCACAGCGTCGGCGGGTGTGTCCACGCCGATGGCTTTTTCGAACGACGGACCAAGCTGGGCTTGTATGTCTTTGTCGAGGGAGACGGCTTCGGCGATGTCTTTGTCGCTCTCGAGGGAGAGGGCGCGCATTATGACGACAAAGGGAATTTCTGTGGGGACTCCAGGCATGGAGACGTAGATGGATTCGTCTGACTTGAGTTTGAGTTCGATTCTTGCACGGAAGCCAACCGTGGTTGAGAAAATCTTGGCTTGGTAGACTGGGCTCGTTCCTTTTTCGTCTATGTCTATGATTACGCGGTTGGGTGCGAGGTCTTCCATGGCGACTATGACGCGTTCGGAGCCGTTTACGACGAAGTAGCCACCTGTGTCGTCTGGGTCTTCTCCTGCAGCGATGAGTTCTTCCCGCGAGAGTTGTGAGAGGAAGCAGAGTTTTGATTTGAGCATGACGGGGATGTTTCCGATGTAGACGAGTTCCGTGTCCTGCTCGCGTCCGTCTATGATTGGGGTCATTTCGAGAGCGATGGGCGCTGCGTATGCGAGGTTGCGGAGTCTGGCTTCCATGGGGTAGATTTCGTGTTTGGTGCCGTCAACTTCCGTGGCGTAGGGTCCTGTGATGCGGCTTTGAGGGTCGATGACCCAGATTTGGCCTAGTTTCACCTTGTAGGGGCTTTCGGGAACTTCTATCGGGATTTCGCCGACTTCGTCGACGACTTCTTGGAGTCCGTGGTCGATGAATTCGTTGTAGCTGTCTAGGTGTTGCCTGACTAGGCCTTTTTCGTTGAAGAATGTCTTCAACAACAGGTGGATGTCTTCTTTTGAGAGTTCAGTCAATTTGATTTTCCCCCGCTTTTTCTACTTGGTAAATGTCCTGACGTACGTTTTTTGGGCGGGTTTGGGTCAAACTTGCAAGTCCTCCGAGTTGGGTGGTCCAACGTCGAAAAAGGGGTTCTCCTATGTTTTTTAAGAGCACAAACACATGCTACGTACCTTGCTAATAAACCTTTGCATGCACTGTCTGTGGTTTTTGTCGGTGAATTGAGTGCGGTGATTTTTGCTGAGGATTTAGATTTTCGTTTGTTGTGGTTTGGCTTCAAGTGTCATCCGATGGTTGGTTCGGGTAAGTCAGGTGCACTCTGGTGCTCATGGCAGTTTATTGCCCCTTTTTGAGACGCTCTCAGTGACTGGAGGATTTGGTGCAGTTCGCGCTGCCTTCTGTTCGCTATTGGACTCTCCCAGACCTGTGAACTAAAAAATGGAAGCGCGCTGGGGAGCCCAGAGTGGTTGAGAATCAAGATAGACTGCAAGGTCTTCTTCTGCATTTAGTCATTAGCGCTTGATAATTTTGACTTCAGCATTGATGTTGGATGTGCAATTGGCTATTCTGCTGGTTATTACCGGCAGTAAGGTCGAGTCTGCTTCGTATCCGATGCTGTTACGCTCATTCTGCATGGCAACTTGGATTGTGGTTCCCGACCCAAGGAACGGGTCAAGAATTGTGTCGCCTCTGACGCTAAACATTCTGATGAGGCGCTCCGCGATTTCGTCGGGAAAGGCGGCGGTTCTCCGCTCAATTTGGCTCGTGGTTTGACGTTTCCCAGTAACGGTCCAGATCTGCGTGAACCACTTGTCACGCTGCTTCTTCGTGAATCTGCTGCTGTAGCGGTTTTCGTCATGAGCTTGGAATTCTCGAAGTTTCCCCTTGCGGAATATGAGAATGAACTCGCAGTCCAAAGTCACATAGGCGTTGGGCGGCAGAAACCCTGAGCCTAAAAAGGCGCCCTTGCCCTTATACTGCGGCTTCGTCGTCGGTTTCTTCCACAGAATGTACGGCAGCGTCGTGAACCCCAGGCGCTCGCAGTGTTCGATTACTCGGCTGTGGTTAGGGAACAGACGGAACCTGCCGTTCACAGTGCGGGTGGCGTCGCCTATGTTGATGCAGGCTATGCCGCCTTCGACGAGGACGCGGTGGGTTTCCTTCCAGACTCTGGCGAGGTTCTCGTGCATGGCGTCGTAGATTTCGGTGACCGTTTCCTCCGTGCCGTCAGTTTCGAGTTTCTTCCAGAGGCTGTCGATTTTCGGGTCCAGTTCGCAAAATTGTTTGTCCCACATCTGGATCATAGGGTATGGCGGTGAGGTCACCATGAGGTGGATGCTGTTGTCTGCGATTTCGGGCATTTGCTGGCTGTTGCCGATGATAATTCTGTGCAGCGTGCGAAGCATGGTCTAGTATTTTCGCTTGAGTGGGTTTTACCTTTTTTGGTGCCTGTCCGAAGCTGGTTTGTCTGATTCACATTCCGAATTGGCAATTCGGACTTTGCTTTCATAACAGATATGCTCTGGCAGAGACAGAAACAGGAGCGTTCGTGATGAGGTTGAAGAGTGTCAAGACTGTGAGGCACAGGCGGGCATGGGTAGCCTTGGCTCTAGCAGTCTCATTGCTTCTCCCGTTCCTCATCAGCGTCGGCGCAGAAGTCGACCCAGAGCATTCGGAGTATCTGCAGTATGTGCACACGTACGTCAACTCTGACGGGGGGAACTGGACGAGCGTCGAGAAGCCCATGTTCCCAGTCTACTTCAACCAGTCGCAGATCGGCATCGGCAGCAACTGGAGCGTCGTCTGCCCGCTGCTGGCGAACCACAGCTATCACGTTTACTGCTACGGCAAGTGGGTGAACAACGGGTCGGCACCCAAGACGGACTACGACATCTATGTCTTCAACCCCACTGGCGTGCAGGAGAGCGAACACACCGAAGCCGCGGGACTTCCTGAACATCTGGGCACGAGGGTGAACGACACCTTCTTCGCACCGTCGGCTTCAGGCAACTACACGTTCGTCATCGTGAACGACGCAAGGCAGAGCAACGACACTCAGCAAGCCACGTTCATGGCTATCGAGAACATCGAGTGTGACAAGTGGTACAAGCGAAGCCTCGAAGGAAAAAGTTTCAGCAACCTTCCCGCCCTAACGACAAGCTGGGCTTGCGAGTTCGTCACCGAAAAGCCTCGGGTAGAGGTGTGGGTTAAGGTTCCCGACACGCTGGACATGTACGAAGCCAGACTGTACCTGATGAGCAACCCCACCTCGCTGTTCATTAATGACGCTCCTTTGCCTTGGGAGCCCGGACTCTACGGCAACGTCTCAGCGGGAGATGTGGGCGGCTACAGCCTCGACAGCGAAAGATACCGCGGCGTAGCCTACGCGAGCTGCGAGTTTAGAGGACAGGACATGTTCCTAAACTACTCCTCAACGTCCACGGGCAAGACCCTGTACCATTTGGTGCTAATTGGCGAAGCGGGCGAGGGCGACGTGGACTTCCTAGTTAAAACCAGTTTCGGCGACGCCTGTTTGATTCCTTCGCAGTCTCGAAGCAGAATTGACCCCAGTAACGCGACCGAAGTGAAGTACGTCTCGAACTCCACAGACCTGGAGAACGCGGTTCTGGAGTATTCTACGGATCGCTGGAACAGCTCGCAGACTGTGGAGATGGAGATTGTGAACAGAACCTGCAGCGCCGACGTTCCCCCTCAGAAAGCAGGCACTGTCGTGTTGTACCACGTCACCGCTAATGACACGCTCATGAACGTGCTCACGGCTGAAGGAAACTTCGCGGTCAAGAAGCTGGATACCATGAACATAACCACGGCGCGAGAGAAGGCACGCATCGGCGAAAACGTAACCATCCGAGGCTGGCTGACGGGGCAGAGCAGCAACGTTTCCGTAACGGCGCAGTTCATGAGCCTCAACGACACCGTCATCGTCAATGGCGAAACGCTGAAGAACGGCACGTTTACGATTGTTTTCCAGCCCAACAGCACAGGCGTCTGGATGGCGCAAGCCGTGTACGGGGGTAGCAACACGACGTATCCTTGCGAGAGCAACATACTCATGGTGACGGTTGAGGACCAGCCTTTCTACGTGAAGAACGGGGTTTTCATCGGTGGCGGCTTCATCGGCGTTATTGGAGTCAGCGGAGCGGTATACTACATTAGGAAACGGCGCCAGTAAGCGCCAAAAGATAAGAGACAAAGAAAAAGGGTGAAAGGGGCGAAGCCACTACTTTATGTCGACTTTCCTTCGAGGCTTAGGATTCTTCTTCGGCAGCACCAGTTCCAACACGCCGTCGGTCATGCTTGCCTGCACTTTGCCAGTGTTTATGACTTCAGGCAGCTCGATTCTTCGATGGAACGACTCCAACGCCCTCTCCTTGCGCACGTAGCCCTCGGTTCTTTCGCTGCTTTTCTTCGTGGTTGCCCTTTCACGTCAACAGCCTGGTCTTCAACCTCGATTTCAAGGTCTTCCTTCTTGAACCCTGGCACCTCGACTGTTAGGCAGTAGTCGTTGCCCCTGTCCTCCAAGTCAACCATCGGCCAATCTTCTTGGAATCTGGGTATAAGCGAGTACATTCTCTGCGCCAGCCTGTCAGTCGGCCAGAGGAGGCTTTCGAATTCTCGGCGGAACTGGTCGAAAATTCTGTCGAAGTTGTGCATCATTTCGCTTGGCTGGTAGGGTTCAATCATAGAGGAGGGTCTGCGTCGGGGGCGTGGCGGCGTGGGTTCGGCTTCTTCTTTCTTGGCGAGTTCTTTCTTTTCAGAAGTTTTTTCCTTGGACATAAATATTCACCAGTCGCATTCATAGCACAACTCTGCACGTATAAGACTATGTGGCTGACGAGACACAGCAACAAAGGCATCCGGTCAAGAATTCAACGATGCTTCTGTCTCAGCTCGAACCGCTTGATATCCAGAAAACCGAAGCCCTCGTTGAAGAAACGCTTCTCCGCCTCGAGAATCTTGAGGTTCTGCTTGAACAGGGGACCTTCGGTGATGCAGGTGTGGTACTCGCCGTTTTCGCCGCAGGGGTCGACGTTCCCAAGCTTCACGATGTCGCTGTAGAACTTGTCGTTCAGCTGTCTGCCGAGCCACTCTTTGCCCATGACTTCCGTGTTCAGTTTCACGATGGTTGCCCTGAAACCCTCGTCCACAAACTCTCTGAGGAGTTTCCGCGTGTCCTGTTGCCAGAGCGGCTTGACGGGTTTGAACCCAACTTCACCGCAGACGCGTTCAAGCCAGCCCTTCTCGTGCATAGCTACGTCGTAGATGTCGCCCGTAACCAAGCCTTCAGCCCCGGTTGCTTTGAGGCTGCGCAGCGCGTCCTTGAAATCCTCCTCATAATGTTCGCCCCTCGTTTTCCATCTGACTAGCGGAATGCCCGCAGACTGAGCTTGGGCATCCAACAGGTCTTGCGGTAGCCAGTGGAAGTCCGAGCGGGCGTCCGTCTCCATAAAAGTCAAGAGGGCAATGACGCTGAAGCCTTGCTGCTTGGCTTTGAAGCACGCGAAGGCGCTGTCTTTTCCTCCGCTCCAGGACGCTGCGACTTTCATGGTGTATGCGCTTCCTGAAGGCTTCTGTTAGGACGCGTATTCATATAAACGTTCTTTGAATTAGAGGTGGCGCAGCCGAGCCACAACCGTCACAGGTTTCTTGAAGATAAGCTTCAGCCCGTCCACCTTGTCCGCTGGAAGACTCGCCAGAACCACTGTTGCTGGACCAGCAGACTTGTCCACGTCAACCCCAGTCTCAGCCAGCATCTCCACCGCGAGTCTCGAACCTTCGGCGAGGACCAAGGTTTCGCGTCTCACACCCAGTGAACCTACGGGCAAAACCTCGTGCACGAATCTGAGGCTGCGCAGCTTCAGGACATCGGTTGTGTCCGCGATTCTGCCAGCCTTCTCGGCGGGAAGGACTTCTTGTCCAACGCAGGCAACGCCAACCGCCACCACGACATCGCCCGCCTTGGAAGTTGCCATCTTCAGCTTCGCAGCCTTGCATGCGCCAATTACGGTCACGCCGATGCCTGTTTGTTCCACGACAACGTTCTTCTCTGTACTTCCTGTCACAGCCAGCCGCGGGTCCAAACCCGCAATTTCCGCCTCATGCCTTATTCCACGAATAATCTCGGCACCTGTGGGTTCAGGTTCCACGCTGAGCGCGTCCACGACGCAGACGGGGTCGGCGCCGACCGCCAGGACTTCCATGAGCGCCGCTCGCGCAGTGAACTTTCCAAGCGTGAAGCTGTCAACCTTGACCTTGTCCAAGGGTTTGGGTCCGATTCCACCTGCAGAATCGCAGCCGACAACGAGCGCTTGGTCGCCGCCAAGCTGGAAAATCAGCAGGTCGCGGTTCGTCCTAATGGGGACGAGGGGTTTGCGGGTCAAAGCTTCAGCTTTCCCCTGACAGCCACGTAGGCGAAACCCGCAACGACGGCGTTCAGCGCTGCAGCCACAAGCAGAAACGGGGTGTAGCTGACCGCGATAATCCAGCCTACGCTGATGTCTTCAGCGAGGAAGGGCACTAGCGGAAAAACCAAAACTGTGTTTACTGTTACGCCAATAGCGAGTGCTGGGAAGAAACCCCATCGTCTGCTGAGCTTGTTGAGTAAGCCTATGGCTGCTCCTGCCAGCGCCATCCCGAACGCGATTGGAACGTGGAGCGCGCCAAGCGGGAATCCGCTGACAGCCGCCGTCGCCAGATGACCCAGCCCGGAGACTACGGCGCCCTCTGCTGGTCCGAAGAGCAGGGCGGCGAAGAAACCCGGCGTGGAGTCGAATGCTAGGGAGCCGACTGGGCTGGGAATTTTGAGGAGTGAGCCTGCGGCGCTGAGTGCGGTGAGGACGGCGATTCTTGCGGTTCGCCACGTGACTGAGGTTGTGTGTATGAGTGTTTCTGTTTTTGAGTTGAGTTGGTTCATGTGTTGTATCTCTTTCGGTGGATTGGAAAGGATAGGGATAAAAGCGTTTTCGCATGTGTTACGCCTGTAGTGTGGTGAATTGAATTGAAAGTCACCAATGTCCGGTTGTCCGAAAGAATCGTTGCAGACGTAGACAAACTCGCCAAACGGCATGGGCTGAACCGTTCTGAGGTCATCCGACAAGCCCTGACCGTATACGTGCATCTCGTGGAGAACGTGGGCACGATGCTACGCCCCATCGCCTTCCAAGTGAAAACCGCACAAATCACCTACGCCCGCAGGGGCGACGTGTCCATTCTGAAAGTGCCAACAGGACACGCGGTGGTCGTGGGTTCCACCTCGTCGGGTGCCGTGGGTCCGAAGCGGCTGGACGAGGTTAAGGTGGCTGGCAGCGTGCTGGGCAGGTTTCTGGCGCGTGTAGCTTTGATGGATGTCGCCGCGACGGGTGCCTTTCCGCTGCTTCTTTCCGTTACTCTGGGCGTGGAGAAGGAGCCGACCGGACGTGAGATTCTGGAGGGCATCCGCGGCGAGGCTGCCGTTCTAGGGCTTGAGGTCAATCAGGTTGTTATGGAGAACACGGAGGAAAACTTTGCAACTGTACAGACTGGCGCGGGGTTGACTGTGGTGGGTTTCGCGAACGAGGCTGAGCTGCGGCTGGGCAAAACCGTACCCGGAGACGTGCTGGTAGCAGTCGGCAGGCCAGCGGTGGGCGACGAAGTCCTTCCATCCGAAGCCAAAGATGAGATTGCGGATTTGCGGAGTGTCATGCGGCTTTCCCAGCGCAAGTACGTTCACGACATCGCTGCGGTCGGCACTTTTGGCATCGCATATGAAGCGAGGATGCTGGCTTTCGCGGTTGGGCGTCAGCTGCGGCTTTTTGACGGGGCTGGAGTGGATTTGGAGAAGTCTGCTGGTCCAGCCACGGTAGTTCTCGTGACTATGGATGCCAAGAAGTTTGAGGAGTTGGCTTCTCTGATTCAGAAACCAGTCACTGTCGTCGGAGAGATTCTCTGACACTACTTGGGCTTGGAAAAGAAAGAGTCTTATCTGGAGACGCTGCTTCTTAGGAATCTATGGTGGATATACCATCGCTACTGCTGGTTGGAACCGGTTTCCTGCTGGGGTTAGGTCACTCTCTTGACCCAGACCATGTCGTCGCCATTTCGGCTCTAGTCTGCAACAGTCCGAGCCTGCGCAAATCAATCGCGTCAGCGGTGGCTTGGGGAACTGGGCACTCGGTCACGCTTTTCCTGGTCGGACTACTCGTCTTGGCGTTCAGGATTGCGATTCCAGACAGCGTGGTACAGGCGCTCGAACTGGCAGCCGCGGCAATGCTCGTCGCTCTCGGAGTCCTCGTCATGAAACCCTTTGTGGCAGGAAGCATCCGAGGCAAGTCACACAGAAGACAGATAGACTCAGAGAACCATGCAACACTCGATAGCTCGGGAACCCCCCATGCTCATGCGCACGTGCACAAGTCGGTGGCGACTGGCGTCCTGCAGGGTCTCGCGGGCAGCGCAGCCGTGATGCTCGTCGTCCTGACCACCGTCAACTCTGCTGTGTTGGGCTTGATTTTCATCGCGCTGTTTGGCGTCGGGGTGGTCTTGGGCATGGTCGGCATCTCGTGCGTGATCGGCACCTTGCTGACCTACACAGCTTCACGACTGAAGCGGGTGCATGAAAAAATTCAGGCAGTCACAGGTTTGATAAGCATCGGCTTTGGCATTTTCATATTCATGCAGGTGGTGTTCCAAGGACACGTGTAAGCGCCTTAAAGCGGTTACTGTGAGTATCCAGTGGGAGCCCTTTCGACTGTTGCTTTGTCCTTTTCCAAGTATCTGATATAGTGCTCTATGTAGCCGCACTGTGGACACGCGTACGCCTTAACGGCGATTCGGTTCCCGATTGTCCCGCCCTCGTCCGGCGTCCAGTACACTCCTGAGCCGTAGGTCCAGAGGGAGAGCGGTGACTCGCGCTCTATGATGAAGCCCGCGCGCATAATAGTGCTGCATTTCGGGCAAACCTTAACCGCAGGATCTTGGACGCGAATCAGCTTGGCACCACAGCGGTGGCAGAACAAGTCATCGGGTTTCACTTCGGCTCCGCAGTTCCTGCAAACAGTCATGAGTGTTCACTAACCAAGGATTGCACGCATGAGCATTTAACGGTTTGGCAAAACGTGGGAATTCAAACTGGATGCGCGAGCAACGCACCGGGACCCTTGCCAGATGAAAGCCCATCTGTTCTGGGGCTTATTCAGGTTTTGAGCCAACCCAGCTTAACGAAGATGTACGTAACGAGGGACATGACGATGCCAGTCAATAGGATAATCTGCCAAAGGTAAGCCCCGAAGGGCGCGTCAAGCATGTTCATGCCCATCAAGCCACCAACGGCTGACGGAATGACGGAAATGCTCGTGATTACCGCGAGGATCTTGAGGATACGGTTTGTCTCGAACGACGTCTTGTTGATGTAGAGGTCGATGATGGATCGCAGATTGCCCATCAAGTCGTCCGCGATTTCGTTCAGGTAAGAAGCATCGTCCTGCAACACATGAAACGCTTCCTCGGAACGCTGATCGAAACCCTTCAGCGGAACCTTTTTCGAAATCAAGATGCTTAGCATCTCTTTGAAATGCACAAGGTTTGAGACGAGCCTCAAAGCTTCCCTATCCAGCTGATATATGCGCTCTAGGAAATCGCGGGGCAATTTCGACCGAGGCGTGCCCCCAATCTTGATGACCTCCAGCTCAATCTCCGAAAGAATGGCCCTGTACTCTTCGAGCATGTGCTCCATGATTCCGTACAAGACTTTGACTACGAAAGCGCCGTCTGTGCCCGCTCGGTTGACAGAGGTCAGGACACTCTGGAAGAGGTCAAGTCCGTGCCGCGAAACCGTGATTATTTTTGTGCCGTTGCATATGACGATGATGCCCGACCTGGAAATCGTCAGGTAATGACCTGCATGCTCAGGATACTTAATCTCGCCAGACTGCAGGAAGATGAATGAAACATGCTGAACGTAGTCTATGTGGGGATATATCTCATCAACCAGTCGGCTCTTGAAATGTGGCCTCGAAACTCCCATGATCTCGCTCAGCGTGGAGAAACCCTCCTCCGACACGTTGTGGATGTCAAGCCACTCTTGCCGATTAGAGTCCAAGATATGTGCCTTCAATTCATCCCATGTAAGACTTCCTTCTGACGCGTTAAGGTCAGAGTCCAATTGGCTGATTATGGTGTCAGGTCCCTTGACCTGCTCAACCTGCAAAGCAATGCTACTGCTTCTTCTGCCCACAACAGCTCTGCCGCCGACGGCTATAGCTCTAGGAAGACGCAGAAGCCGCAGTAGTAGCGACGGTGAACCAGTTACGCTGATACCCAAAGTGAACAACTGAATGAAAGGAAGCACCACGATAACGAGGTCGACCAGATGCCAAGGTGACTTGAAGTGCTTCCACCGGTTCTGAGCTAGGAACAGTTTAGACACGTACTCGATGACGAAAAGGACCACGATGACCCAGTCGCAGGTTTCCAGAAAAGTGACAACTGACGGAGAAGGCGTGATTATGAACGGAATCAGGATGATGAATACCAGCAAAACGGACAGAAACATCATGAACCTGTCTGACAGAACAGAATCCACAATTTCTCGGAGATGCCTCCGCGGGTCCTTCTCGGGCACGTATAGAGAACGGGGCAGGTAATCATCCGAGTCTGCTTCGCTCTTGTCCTGAAGCCTTTCGTCTTTGCTTGACATAGCTTACCCTTCAGCGTGGTAGTTGCATAAAACACTTTTGGCTGCTCGAAAGACTACCGGTAACCGGCATCGAAACCGCGAACACCCGTGGATGCATGTCTAAGATTGGCGGGCTCGACGGGAATTGAACCCGCGACCCCCGGATTAAAAGTCCGGTGCTCTAGCCTGACTGAG